>NZ_LWUD01000053.1 GCF_001654615.1 Ligilactobacillus aviarius | reverse complement strand
AAAGAAAAAAATAGCGAAATCCAATTTTTTAAATTGCATTTCGCTATTTTTATAACTGAGGCTGTTTATTGAATACTTATGTCACAGCCTCTTTTCTCCTTAATGATTTTTACGTTTTATCATTTGAAAGACCGTTTGAAGACTCGTCGGTTTCAAAATCAGAATCATTGCAATATAAATAATAATTCCAACAATAACTTCAAGTCCTAACGTAATTACACTGGTATGCAGTCTAATATTCATTAAGTAAACCGGAATAAACATTACTAACCCAGCAACTAAGTACTTAAATGTATTTTTAAACATTTCAGCAAAACGAATTTCTTTCCGCACAGACCACATCTGGTAGCCGGTAACAACGGCTTCAGAAGCAACCGTTGCCCACATTGCACCTTTTAATCCCCACAAGTCAATGAATGCAAAGTTGGTAACGAAGTTAAAACATGCACCTAAAACAACTGAAGTTCCGAATTTTTTAACCTGATTTGTCGGGACAAGGTACTGCTGACCAATGGTGTTGCTCCATGCAATCAAAATAATAACTAATGATTCAATCATCATTGCCGGACCAACTGGCCAGAAACTCTTACCATAGAAAAATGGTGCCAAATTTGTTGAAATTGCTGCGATTCCAAACGTCATCGCGAATGCCAGGATCGAAAGCATATCAAACGACTTGTAAAGCAATTGATGCATCTTCTCCTTGTCACCCTTAACGAACGCTGCTGACATGTGCGGCAACATTACTGTCCCTAAAGCTGTTGCAAGTGAAAGAACCATCTTGACCAACGTATCTGAATTTTGGTAGAAGCCTGAGTACTTCGTGCCCATCATTACCCCAAGCATTGTCTTATTTAATTGCAAATAAACGGAAGTCGCAATTTGCGGAATGAATAAGCCAATCGTCGGCCATAAATGATGCCACACATGAAGTGACTTAATTTTCACCGGCACTAACATTTTCCGTAAGTGTGGCCATAAGGTTAAGTTTCCAAATAAGTTTGAAAATCCAACAATAAAGATATACTTGCCAACATCACTCGAATTTTTAATTAAAATAAAAATCAGTGCCAATGACAATAACCGGACCATCGTATTCCGCAGAACCGTTCGTTTGAAATCTTCAACCCCCTGGTACAGCCACGAAACATCAAAGGCAGCTCCAATGATGTTCAATGATTGAATCCACAAGAAAACCGTATAACGATCATAAACGTGCAGAAAAATCACGAACAAGAAATATGTAACCGTGGTTGTGAAGAACTTCAAGCATTGAATTTCCCAGAACGTTTGCGACATTTTCTTCGGGTCTTCACGCACATAGGCAATTTCCCGCTGCCCATACATTGCGATCCCTAAATCGGCCATCAATACGAAGTACTGAATAATTGAGTTGGTATATGCGTTATACCCGACCCCGGCTGGGTGAAGAACCCGGCTGATGTACGGCGCTGTAATCAACGGGACGATCAAGGCTAAGATCTGGTACCCCGCATTATATAAGTAATTCTTTAAAACTTTCATCTAATCACCTATAAAAGAAGAGAGAGCGGCAATCCCACCTACTCTCTTCCTTGATTTTATTTTCGAATCAATTATTTTCCAAATTCTTGTTCAACGGTTACTAAAGCAGCACCAATAACTTGGTCCATGTTGTAGTAACGGTATTGACCTAACCGACCGCCAAAGATAACATTGTCGGCTTCGTTTTGAGCAAGTTCAACGTACTTCTTGTACAATGCGTTGTTCTTGGCATCGTTAATTGGGTAGTATGGTTCGTCACCGCGGTGCCATGTTGCAGGGTATTCCTTGGTGATGACTGTCTTCCCCTTGTCACCTTTTCCGAATTCAAAGTGCTTGTGTTCAATGATCCGGGTGTAAGGAGTTTCCTTATCCGTATAGTTAACAACGGCATTTCCTTGGTAATTGTCAACGTCAAGTTCTTCGGTTTCAAACCGTAAGCTCCGGTATTCCAATTCACCTAACTTGTAGTCAAAGAATTGGTCGATCATTCCGGTAAAGACAACCTTGTCGTAATCCTTCAAGTATTCATCCTTCTTGTCGAAGAAGTCGGTGTTCGTTTCAACCGTGATGTTGTCATCATCTAACATCTTTTCAACGATTTGCGTGTAACCGCCGATTGGAATTCCTTGATATGTATCGTTAAAGTAGTTGTTGTCGTATGTAAACCGAACTGGAAGCCGCTTAATGATGAATGGTGGTAATTCCTTTGCATCCCGACCCCATTGCTTTTCAGTATATTCCTTAACAAGCTTCTTGTAGATGTCCGTTCCAACAAGTGAAATGGCTTGTTCTTCCAAGTTTTCTGGCCGCTTGCCGTTCAAGACCGCCCGTTGTTCTTCGATCTTCTTTTCAGCTTCTTCAGGTGTGATTACGCCCCAAAGCTTGTTGAAAGTGTTCATGTTGAATGGCATGTTGTAGATTTCGCCATGGAAGTTTGCAATTGGGCTGTTTGTGTAACGGTTAAATTCAGCAAATTGGTTTACATAGTTCCAAATTTCCTTCTTTGAAGTATGGAAAATGTGAGCCCCGTATTGGTGAACTTGAATTCCGTCAACTTCCTTTGTGTAAATATTTCCTGCGATGTGGTCCCGCTTTTCAATTACGTGAACCTTGTGACCGCGTTTAGCTGCTTCGTGAGCAAATGTTGCGCCGAAAAGACCGGCACCAACAACTAAATAATTTGTCATTGAGTTAAATCTCCTTAATTTCGTTGTTTTTTCACTTATCAAAACTAATGTAATACTAGATAATTATTGATAATCTCGCTTGTTTTGTCAAGATTCCTCAAGATAATTTAACAAATTTCGTAAACTATTCAAAAACATTTTTTAGGGCCCAACGCTGTCCAATTCCGTATAATATTCCGCTGATGATCATCGCAATGAAGGTTGCCCCGGTTACATCCACGATCACTGGGACGTGTTGGAGAAGGTTATAAATCACAATTCCAATGATCCAGACTGCAAAAGCAAAGTAATTAACTCCGCCATGATACCAATTCTTGCCATTGACCTTTGTCAATTCATCAATTTCGTATTGTTGATGGTGAACCACATAGAAGTCGGTGATCATAATTCCGATCATCGGTCCTAAAATCATGCCAATGTAATTTAAGAACGCCTCAAACGTATCTAAGAAACTGCCGACGATCAACGGAATAAACGTTACAAAGGTGGCCAGAATCGTAACGATCCATAATGCCTTGCGTAATTTGATCTTATGGAAAAGGTTATTTAACGCCGAGGCCGCTGCCATCAAGTTGGCCGCATTAGCCGTCATACTTGTTAAAACAATAACGATCATCGCTAAGACCCCTAAGCCAAGTTTATTCGCAATTGTACTTGGATCTGAGTTGTTCGGATTGAATTGGCCTGATGTGATGGCAATACTGATCGTGGAAACAACTCCGATCAACGCAAACCACAGAACTCCGATCAGCGCACCCCAGAACGAGGCGTACGTTGCTGCCCCTTTCTTGGCCGTAAACCGGGTAAAGTCAGCCCCGGCTGTGACCCAGGCAAGGTTAAAGGCCGCTAAAATATCCATGGCATGACCGGCTTTTAATTGTTCTGAATGCGGAACGACCCAGGTTACTAACTGGTGAAATGACACCGTCCGGAAAACAACGATCGATTCCCAGATCACAAAGCCGATCACAAAGATGATTCCGATCCGTTCGATAATTTGGACTGAGCGTTCTCCCATTGAAACGCTGATCAAGTGCAAGACACTCATTACCAACACTCCAATGACCACGCCGAAAATTCCCGTGTTTGAGGTTGCATTATATGTCTTCCACCCGAAGAAGTCATGGAAGAGAATACTTAACGATGTCGCTGCGATAAAAGTATTTACCGCTGTCCAGCCGACAAACTGAACCACGTTGATTACCGATGGCACGTAACTGCCGCGAATTCCAAATGAACTTCGGGTCAAAGCCATTGTACTGACGCCGGTAATGTAGCCCATTAAACCAACAAGCGAAAGCAAAACATATGACAATGCCGATGATGCAATCAAAACCTTAGTCGCGAGCACCAAGCCGCACGCAGCAACAACCCCGCCAATGTACCACGTTCCGTTATTCGCATTTGCGCCGATCCACGTTGCGAACATATCCCAATGCGACATATGCCGGTTTTCAACCGGGATCTGTTCAATTGGATAAGTTTTCTGTTTTTCCATTAATCAACCACCCTTTCTCATCAAAAAAATCGGACTACTGGCATTCAAAATCCAATAGTCCGATTAATTCAATAGCTATTATTCGTCCACGTTGTAAAATGAATGCTCACTGACATCCCTTATTTTGCTCTGTGAAATATTATTCCATTTTTAATTTTAAAATTCAATTATTATTTTCGTTTCTTTGAGAAGAATGCTCTTCCTGAAACGATCATAATTGCCAATCCCACTAGACTGTACACCCAAGTATACGGATCCATTCGGGTTGCTGGTAAAATTCCTTGAATCGGCAACGTAACCCGGTGAACATTTGAAACCGGATGAGCAGCATTCCGATGTTTCAGCGTCAATCCTTGCTTTGAAGGATTTGATGCTTTCGCTGACAAATGTGGTGACGACTGAGCAGCCGTCTTTTGCATCGTTTTTGCGGCCTTAGCTGCTTGGGGCATTTCATGTTCAAGTGTCCGTACTTGTTGCGGATTCAAATGAGGATTGCCGTTTTGATCAACCATTGGCTGTGAAGCCTGCCGAACAGCACGCTTAGTTGTCTGTTTCTGTGGCAATTCAGCGACCCGTTCTTTCCGCTTCGAACGCGATTCAGCTTTGGTCTTTGCTTTAGCTGCCTTGACTGATTTTGCCTTTGCAGGTTCAGTCTTCGCCTTGGCATTTTTATGTGATTTTGGTTCCGCTGGTTTGACCTTCTTGGAAACCTTTGGCAATTTCTTTGAAGAATGCTTAATTTTTGCCGGAACCTTTATCGTTGATGAAGAGTGACTCAAATTAATTGAAACCGAATTCTCCTTCACCGGCCCTGGTTCAGGAACCGGAACAACGATAATGATACTTCCACGTGAATGGTGTCCATTTTCCTTTACTGAAGATGAACTGGCCCATTTACTTGACTTCGAAATTGACGATGAAGATTTTCGATTGCTTGACCAGCTTAACAGTGACGAACTCATCATTGAAGAGTGCTTGTCGATTGAAGAGCTCTTAACCTTTGATTCACTTCGCTTTGAACTTTGCGATGAACCAACTGATGAAGACGTGCTTGAACTCTTTGAAGCCGGTAATTTCTTCAAACTTGATGAACTTGCTGTCAATGATGACGAGCTTGCCTTCACCAGACTACTTGATGACAAGCTCAATTTTGAAGATGAACTCTTAACGGTCAATGAGCTCTTACTCCGACTGCTTGATTTTTCTGGACACCAGCCCGGATAGCGATGAGTATCTTTATCCGTACTTGATGCAGAAATAAGTGATGAACTCGAACTTGATGAAGGTGGAATGATAATCGACACTGGTCCCGGACCATAGTCAATAATGATTCCCTTTCCATGGTATGACGAGCTTGAAGACCATGAGGACCGACTTGATCCTGAGTTCACCCGCGGAAAGCTACGAGTAATTGCTTTTCCATCCTCTTCATCTGATGAACTTGAAATTCGACTTGACTTCGAACTCAACGATGACGAGCTTGCCTTAATGGAAGATGAATGCGCATCGATTGATGAACTTCCAATATTGTCGTCATTTCGGTTTGACAATGAGCTTGAAAGCCCGATAACCGGAGCAACTGGAGCCTTTGATGCAGTGTTTCCGGTGAATCCGCCAGTCATGCCACCAATATCGATCACACCACCAGCACCAATTGCCCCAAAATCCATGCTGCCAAATCCAGCAATAATTTGGGCAATTTCGCCGCTATTCGCGTTGACTGTAAATGTAATTACCCCGTAATCGCTCCCGTGTTCAAGCATTAACGTTGCAATTTCTTCTCCATGATTAACGACTTTAACGGAAAGTGTTTTTCCCGTATACTTCCCGTGTGGAAGCAATACCTTTACCTGATCACCCTTCTTAAAGTTACGAATCCGCGGTGACCACAGAATACACTTTCCGCTCTCTGAATTTTCAATATTAGTTTCGCTTAACGATGAATTTTGAATTAATTGACTAGCTGCAGAAGGCATTAAATCAGCACTTCTGCTTGAAATATTTACACTTGCAGCATTTGTGCTACCAACGACCCCCATGATTGATAGTAGCAAGGTAAAAAGAACAATTTTAGTTTTTTTCATTCTAACCATCCTTTTTTACCGTTCAACTCTCTATCATCATTTTACCCATATTTGTTGATTTTGGAAACTTAAAATTCGAGTTTATATCTTTCTTAATAAATTTTACCGATTAGAAACAATTTCTTCATTTTGCTTGTGCGTTGCACGTGCATACAATGCCCATCCAACTAAGCCAAAGAAGATTGGTCCAAATGCTGTCCAAAAGGCAGTTGAATAATCATGTTGCAAAACCGGTTCGATACATGTAAAAATAATGCTTACCGCAATTACGATCCACACGATAATTGAAACGACCCATGTTGTTGATTGCTTTTTATAGAAAACAAATGGCCGGTCGATGTCCTTCTTCATCTTAAAGAACGGAAACGCCCCAATCAAGAAGAGATATGGCGCAGCTGACGAAACATTCATCATATCTGTCAAAACAGTAAAGAATGTGCTGGCTGCATCCCCACCAAAGGCAACAAATAAGATGATGGCAATTACCACAACGGCTTGCAGCCACATTGCATTCGCTGGCATTCCTTTATCGTTTAATTTGGTTAATTTCTTCGGCAATAAGTGCGTATCGCACCCCAGGACAAATGACTTGATCGGTGAATAAATCATCATAAATGCGCCGCCGATTCCGGCTAAAACATCCGTTAACCCGGCAAAGTGGGCAAATGCCAGGCCGATTCCTTGAGCTCCGCTGGCTGACATGCCGAATGCCTTCCCGATTTCAACCCCTAAGTTGTTAATAATGACATATTCACAGTTTGCAAGGTTAACATTGCTCTTTCCTAAAACGTGACTCCAGTTAGTTGAAAAACCGCACATCACGATCATTACAATATAAAGACTCGTCATCAACAGCATCGCCGTAACTAAAGCCTTCGGATAAGTCTTTTCAGGCCGGTCAACCGAATCGATCACGCCTGAAGTTGTTTCCAACCCCGCAAACGCAAAGATTGCGTATACAAGGAATGAAATGATTGCAATCGGGCTTTGGAAACTTGCATTTGGCGACCGCAAAAGATTATTGGTTCCTGAAATGCTTTCAGCCAATACCCCGTGGTGCATTACCAGCACAACAATACTTAATAAGCTGAACAAGATTGAAATTGCAAACGCAAAAATTCCGCCAATACTTGCCACCTTGGCAATCTTATCAACCCCGCGGCTGGCCGCAAACGTAACGACCAAAATGAACAGTGCCCCGAGCATTCCCACGACTTCGGTTGATGAGAAGTGCCAAAAGTGCCAGCTTTGTGTTTTATCTGATCCGAACAGCATCGTTGATACCGAAACGATAAAGAAGTTCGTTGATGAAACCAGCCAAATGATCCATGACGCAAGCCAAATAAACGTCCCAATAAATGCAAATTTTTCATTTGTTGAGCCGCGCAACCATGAATAGATTCCACCTTTTGCCTCCCGAAATGAAGCGCCATATTCGGCAAACATCAATGCTGACGGCAGGAAGAATAATAAGGCTGCCAAAATATACCAAATTACACTTGAGTAACCCATCTGGTAAAACGCCGTTAGTGAATTACTGAAGCCGAAGATTGCTGAGAAAATCATTAAAACTAAACTGCCATACTTAATTTTGTTCTGTCCGGGGTTGTCGTCCATTAAAACCATTCCTTATCTGATTAAATTTTCTATATTATAGCACGATTTTAATTTATTTTTAATCTTTTTCAAATATTTATCTAAATTTATTGCAACTTACTTCCAAATCAAATAGTAATTCAATTTCACTTGTGCTAAAATCGCTTTATGATTTAAAGGAATAAAGAGGGATCCCTTATGCAAGCTGTTTTAATCTTAGCTCATAAGAATTTTGATCAGGTTGCCCAGCTTTCAAAGTTGCTGCAACGGAAATTTGAAATTTACATTCATTTTGATAAAAAATACAAACTGACCGCTCAACAAGTTGAGTGGCTGCAAAAAAACTCAATTCATTACATTTCAGAAATTGAGGTCCACTGGGGCGGATGGTCAATTGGCGAAGCTGCTTTTCGATTAATGAAACTCGCTTTAAGTAATCCGCAAATCACCCACGTTCATTTAATTTCAGGGCAAGACTGGCCGGTAATGAACATTGACGACCTATACAACTTTTACGAAAATAATGACCATATTTATTGTGTTTACCACAAAGCAAGTGAATACCGGATCACTAACGAATTACCTGAATGGTGGCAAAAGTTCTACTTCAACTACGACACCGTGAACCGGCGAACGTTCTTCGGTAAATTCTACCATCGTTTCTTACTGTATGGTCAAATGTTGTTCCATGTTAATAAACTCAAGAAACTTGGAATCAACTTAGAACTTTATCACGGCGCTAACTGGTGCGACTTGCCGCGCGATGCAGCCCAATATTGTATTGATTACATGGATAACCACCCGGAATTTATTAAAATGCTCAAGACCGGTGCATTCTCGGATGAATTCTGGGTCCAAACAATTTTGTGCAATCATCCTCAATTCCAGTCGCGAATCGTAAATGACTTCCATCGGTACGTCAAATGGGAGCATCAAAATGGCGGCTGGCCGGCAAATCTTGATAACCGTGACTTTGAATTGATTACTCAAAATCCCGATTATCAATTTGCCCGTAAATTTGAACCCGAATATTCAACCGAGTTGATTCAAAAACTAAATCATTACTATCATAACGACTAAAAAATGATGTTGGAAAAAAATTCCAACATCATTTTTTAATTATTCTGATGTGCTAAATTCTCAACTTTACGTAAAGCCGTCTTTGTATAAAAGCCATCACGTAATTTAGTTGCTAATTTTTCGGCATTATGTTTCAGTTCTAAGTACTGATCCTTCGTTACGTTTGCCAGCACATCATCGATCTGATTCAAATCATCAATTACGATTCCAACATTGTGCTGTTTAATAAAGTCGGCAATCGCTGCCTGACTCCACGTAATGACTGGGATCCCTGAACTCAAATAAAGTGATGTTTTATGCGGGTTGTTATACCGCATATAATTTCCATCGATTCCGGAACACTCGGTCAGTGATTCGCCATCCCAAACAAGGCCAAAGTCTTCATTTAAGAAAGCAGGAATCTCTTCAGGCGTCTTACTGCCGCGATAGTCGATCGAATCACCGTATTTTAATGGATTAACGCCATAAACAACAAACTTGGTCTTCGTATTCAGCTTTGTTAAAAAGACTGGCTTATATAAATTACCCGCAAAGTTAACGTTCTTGTCAAAGTTCTGCATTTCATTGATTGGTTGCGGGTTAATGTAGTCAAAGATTTCAAGGGAAATCATTGGAACTTTGACTCCATTGTCTTGCAGCCACTTTTTCATTTTTTCGTTATGAACGATCAACCCGTCAAACTTATTAAAAAGCTTGATCTCATTTTTAGAAAAGTCGCCCTGGTTTAATTTCGTCGTTTCATTGGTCCGCAAAGTCTTAACATCGTGAACCAACAAATAAAACGGACAATTATTGTATTTTTTCAGTTCGTGCAATGCAATATAACTCATAAACCGATTATATCCAGAATACTGAAAGATAATTAATTCCGGATCAAGTTTGTAAAATGACTTTAGCTGACCACTGATTGCTTTAAAAAGGTATGCCAACCGGGCCTTCTTCCCTTGCGGATTTTCAACCACGATACTTTGGTAGCCTTGATCCTTTGCAATCGTAATAATGTCATCTTTGGCCTTTGAGCCTGCTGTATTCGCTTGGCTCGTTTGTTCTTGAACTGTTACTAAAATCTTCGTCATTTTACACTCTCCTTAACATCAGCTTTTTTAATTATAGTTAATTATTTAGCAAAAGAAAAGAGGTGCAACATAATGTCACACCTCATTTTTTATTAAACTAAATCAAATTTCCAATCCGATCAAAGGTGTACTTCTTACCATCGATCGTAATTGTTGTGTTTTTAACTTGCGCACCCGTTACCGGATCAAAGTATTGTTTATGACCATCAATGACTTGCCAGCCGTAAACCATGTTCCCAACGCCATTGTAGTAAACTTCTTTGTTTTGATTTGCAATCCAAACATATTGGTTCTTGGCTTGCGCACCCGTTACCGGATCAAAGTATTGCCAATGACCATTGATCATTTGTTGACCATAGACCATATTGCCTAAGCCATCATAGTAAACTTCCTTGTGTTGGTTACCGATCCAGACGTATTGGTTCTTAACTTGCGCACCCGTTACAGTGTCAAAGTATTGCCACTTGCCGTTGATCTTTTGTTGGCCATAAACCATGTTACCTAAGCCGTCATAGTAGACTTCTTTGTTTTGATTTGCGATCCAAACATATTGGCTCTTAGCTTGCGCACCCGTTACAGTATCAAAGTATTGCCAGTGGCCGTTAATATTTTGTTGACCGTAAACCATGTTGCCATTGCCGTCATAGTAAACTTCTTTGTTTTGGTTGCCGATCCAAACGTATTGGTTTCTTACGGCTTGACCGTTCTTGTAGAATTGCCAGTGACCATTTACAAATTGTTGCCCATTCAATGCAGCTTGACCGCCACGCGCAAAAATACTTGGGTTATAGCAATGACTCAGGTCAAATGTGTAACTGATTCCTGGGCAATGACCGTCATCATTGTATTGCCATGCTCCATATTGACTGTTCCAATAGTTCGTTGGTGAGTATGGATATTGAGCCATCCAAATCTTATTATGTGAAATTGTATTTAGCACTTGTGGATATTGACTTGCATAACTTTCGTATGTATAAAGAACTTGATTTTTATATCCCTTATTGCCTAATTCTTTCCAGAAAGCACTTAATGATGAACCAACTTGGCTATTCTTCGTATAGCTTGATTCCAAGTCACAAATTACTGCCATATCTTTAGGAACATTTAACTTTTGAAGAACTCCTGCAAGATAGTCAGCTTCTTGAGTTGCTTGAGCTGGATTAGCAAACCCGGCATAGTGATAAACTGCAACGTTTAATCCTGCTGCTTCAGCATTTTGAATTTGTTGAGTAGCATATGGGTTAACATAATCACTATATTGAGATGTTTTAACGATTACGTTCTTAATCCCATACTTCTTTAATTGTTGGAAATCACTAACTGACATATTTGGTTGATAACTTGAAATATCAACTGTATCAGGAGTTACATAGCCTTGATTTTGACTAATATCGATGTACGGTGTCCCTGATGCGGCAAAGGAAACCGGCATAACTCGTTGAGTTTGCGTTGCCGCTTGAGTCGTACTTGTTGAATTCGTCGTTGCCTTTACATTTGAAACTTCAGCTGGTGTACTTTGCTTCAACTGAGCATCATTTGCAGGAGTCAAGTTAACGGGTGTTGCTTGACTGACCTTCATGTTTGAATCATTTGAAACTGAAGGTGAATTCTTAACGGCTGAGTTTTCATTTTGAATTGTCTTTTCAACCGGTGTACTTGCAACGGATGACTTGATCGAGCTTGAAACTGATTGCGAACTGCTCTTAGCAGCCTTTACTGAAGCTGATTGCGCAACTTTTGAAGTTTCCTTTGAATTACTCTTAGCCGCTTGGCTATTTGTCTTCGAAGTTGCGGCTGTTGATTGTGCCGGTTGAACCGCAAAATTCATTACTTGAACCTTTGCAGGTGATGAACTAACACTTGTTTTTGCTTGGGAACTTGAAGATTCCCGCTTTGCTGATTGAACACTTTCAACTGGAGTTGA
Source organism: Ligilactobacillus aviarius (assembly GCF_001654615.1). Lineage (GTDB taxonomy): Bacteria > Bacillota > Bacilli > Lactobacillales > Lactobacillaceae > Ligilactobacillus > Ligilactobacillus aviarius_B. Next base: position 42,154 of record NZ_LWUD01000053.1, on the reverse strand, counting down.
AGTCTTAGCCGAAGTTGAAGCTGTTGAAACTTGATTTTTAACGTTTGAAACTTCATTACTTTTTACGGTTGCAACTGGTTGACTATTACTTGAACTAACCGTCTTTTCTGAATTGCTTGAACTGCTTGTTAATGAAACTGATGATGATTGAATTGCTTGTTGTTTTTCATCATTGGTTGATTGAATCTGTTGTTGGCTTGAAGAAAATGGCGTAGCAGATTGAACCGTGTCAGCAGATGCCGAAGTGGTCCCAAGAGCCGTTAATCCGAAGAAAACGATTGGGGCAAAGACCCACTTCTTCCCTGCTTTATACATTTTAAAACGTTTCTTTTCCATCATGGTCTCCTCTCACTCGTTTTTTTACATATCAACATTTATTGTAACAAAAAAAAGCCGATTCCTAAATCGGCTTTTTTAATCTTTAATGTTTTTTATGGCTGGGCATTTGATGAAACTTCTTTAAACCGTAAAACTTAAAAAGTTCAAGAATAATCATTGTCAAAATTGCAATTAAACTTACAATTGTTCCAATTTTCAATCCTGGAACAACATAATTAAATTGAATGTTATGTTTTCCTGGAGTTACTTTAATTGCAACTAATCCATCCAATGCTTTTCTTACCTTGACTGGATGGCCGTCAACCGTTGCTTTCCAAGCCTTATCATACGGAACTGAAGCAATCAAAATATGCCGTTTAAATGCTGCCGTCGTATTCATTTTGATTTGCGGACCATTAACGATGATTTTTCCAATCCCGGTTACTGCGTCCTTTCGAATTTGATGCAGCATCGGCTGATTTTCAACTGCAACGTAGATTTTATCTTTAGGTAATGTCGGGTCTTTTTCAGCATTTTTAATTTGAATGTTTAAATGATTGCCCTTCTTGAAATGTCCAAGGTAAATAACGCCATTTTCACCATAAACATTACGGTTACTGTAACGGGCAACTTCCCGTCCATTAACTTCAATTGGAAGATATTGCTGATTTCCCGGAATCACATTTTGCGGCTTTGTAATGTAACAGTAAACGTCCCCACTACTATTTAAATATCCTTGAGCAGAAGCCGTTTTAGCATGCTTTCGCGCAATCAGCTTAAATCCTGGTTGGGTTCCATACAGCCATTGCTTCCCGCTTAACCGTTTAAACATCCATCCATATGCAATAAATGGATTACTTTCCGGAACATATGCATACTTGCCATTAAATACAGAATCATGACCATGCCCATCATAGGCACCAAAAACTAGCGGAAAGGCATTGGAATTTTGATAAACCACCGTATGTTTATTTTCCAAGACCGGTTTCAAAGCCGGAACGTTCGCCTGGTTATTGTACGTCGGCATGGACTTGATTTGCTCAGTGGCCTTCAAAATCGAATTATCCGACTTAACGATATATTTGATTCCCAACATATCATTGATCATCCCGGTCGAACCATTATTAAAAGCACTCCAGCGAATCCATCCTTGTTTTTGATAAAAACCTAACGCCGATAAATAATCCGTTTCAGAAGTTGGTTGTTGCGACAAATAAGTTTGGACGCCATTATACCCATATAACAACGGATCGCACTCGTTGATCTGAGCAGTCGTTCCCACCCGGTAAAACGAATGGTCGTACTGTTTCAACGCATTAAAGACTGTTTGGTTTTCACTAACAACTTTTGAATAGGCATTATTCGGGACCACATTAAAATCCTGGGTTTGAATCTGGGAGTTATAGGCCAGAACATTTACCAAACTAACGCCCATCGCAAGCCACATTCCGGCCGAAATTCGGTTCATCATCAAACTGAATCCAATTCCAAAAATCACAAGGATCAGGACAATTTGGAGCGCTTGATCGCGTTGAAACAACCCAGGTTCCATTCCTTGCAAGCCAAAAGTCAGCACTGCCATTGCCGCAATAATTGGTAATAATACCTTTAGTGGCGAATGATTTTCAAAAATCAGCAATCCGCGGTACGCAACACAAATCATAAAGAACGTCAGCACAAATGATTCCCGTTGCGCATAGCCGTTCGGCATCGATAATGAATGCCAGATCATATAAAAGTACAGGAAGTAACTTGAGGCAATCAGTGCCGCTGTTAAAATTCCGGTCAACACTTTCTCGCGAAGTGAAACTTTTCGAGCAAAAAAGAAGCTGAAAAACAGAACAACCACCAGTAACCCCACAAAAATTAATGGGGCTAATTTCCCATCCGGCGCAAGATTTCCGGCTAATAGCGAACTCCAAAACGATTGAAATTGATAAACCGGCTTAAATAAATTCTTAGTTGGCATTTGGGCCTGCGCAACATTTTGCTGGGCCAGGAAACTTGGCCACATGACAACTCCTGCTCCTAAAATCGAGCCGACCGTCAATCCTAAAACCGTGAGTCCCTTTTTTAAAATCTTCATCCAATTCAACTGGCAAAGCTGATCGATCACCCAAAATAGGGTCAGCAAAAACAAAAAGATCAGAACAATTACTCCGATATAGTAATTAGAAATTAGGAGGTAAGTTAATCCTCCCCAATAAAGCCAAGTTGAATTCCGATTTCCGTATAAGATTCGATCCAAACCCAAAATAACCAGCGGCATCAGCACAATTGCATCCGACCACATGACACAGTGCATGTAGTTCGCAAAAAAGGCTGAAAATGGAAAAAGCGTTGCTAAGAAAAGACGCCATTTTTCCACCGTTCCCGTTTGTTGTAATTTTTGATTAAGAAAGATTGATTTTTTTAAATATGTGTACGTTGTGAGTCCAATCAAACCAACATTCACAATCGTATTGATTGCATAAAATAATGGAATATATTTCTCGGGAAATAAAAGCGTAAGAAAATTAAATGGACACATTAAATAATATGCCAGTACCGAGAAAAAATTGCCTCCAATTGAGACTTGATACGAATATAAAAAGTTTTGTGGATGCAAAATATTATGTTTAAAGTACGTCATAATTGCGAGATACTGATTAGCCATATCTCCCGTTGCAATCGTACGGTTTCCAAACGGAAATACTTGATGGAAAATATAGAGTCCAAGAAGTAGCACACTTGGAAAGAGAAAGCTTAACAGGTATCCGTACTTTTTTCTTTCCGATTTTCGATGCATCATAACTCGCCCTTTACTGATTATCAATATTAGTTATTATAACCTATATCTAAAAAAGATTGTGGCCAATGTCACAATCTTTCATCATTTATTTTTCTTTTTTAGAAGGGCCTTCTGAGTCAAAATCATCAAATTCACCTAACAGCATTGCAGCCACCGGGATCAAACAGACGATATACTGAAAGACATACTGACTCTTGGTTTCCCACATTAGATGGAAAGCCATCCCTCCCATTAAGTATAGGATCGCAAAGGTAGCATATGGATTTAGCTTTGTCTTTTTATATAAAACAAATCCTGCCGCCAGTACCAAAATCGTAACAACTACAATATTGCACCATGCTGAAATTGGTTTCATGGATTTTTGATACCACTTAACAATTTTGGGATGTTTTATTGAATAACGATTACCATAATAAATGTTATTCAAAATTGCGGTCCGTGGTCTTGCAAAGTACGGTGCGATCCACACTGATTCAAACGTTGGATCAGCCCACGTTGAAACAAATTTATTCTTAAAGAACTGCCCTGCTTCGCGCGGATTGTTCGAATAATATTTCAATTCATCCTTAATTTTGGCCTTCGCTGCCTGAGACGTTTTCTTGGAATCAAAGTGGTTTGCCAGATACACATTAAGCGTGTATCCATCGTACCAGCCTGCTCCGCGTCCCCGGTCATTTTGCGGCTCTAATCCCATTGCTACATACGTAATCATTGGAAGTCCCTTGGAAAGATGAAGTCCTGATTCGGCCTCGTAAGCCGCGGTAACAAGCTTATTTGATCCCAACATTAAGGCAAACGTGATCAGCGGCATCGCAATCAACTTATAGCGCCGATGCTTAATAGCGTGCAAAACAAATACGATTCCTAATGCAAGAACTGCAATTTGATAATTACTCTTTAATTGATATGCAAGCACAAATAACAGAACACACCATAACCATGTAAAGCGGCCATGGGAATCATCCATAATCAGTTTTAATCCAAAATAAACGGCTGCCAAACATGCACATAAACCAGGGATATTACCATAAATAAACAGGACAAAAAATAATTCTGGTAAAAACGCAAAACTTAAAAGCAGTGTCCAGTTCATCACAAGCCAATTATTTTGAGTAACAAGTTTTACGATCCGATATAAAAGGTAATCAATAAGAAGAAATATTAAAACATTTAACAAATAAAAGAAGCGGATATTCGTAGTAAAACATTCTAATAATCGTAAATAAGTCACGTATCCCAACTGAAATGGATAAATTGCCAAATATCCGCCAAGATTTTTTTCAAATGGTAATACCGAGGGGTGAAACTTATCCAATTGCAGTGAAATAAAGTTTCCGTGATTCATCTGATGAGCAGCTTTTAATGTAAATAACTGGTCCGCTTCATTTAACTTTGTCGGCATATTGATAACTAAAAAGAGCCCCGCAATCAAAAAGGCCCCCGCAAAAATCAAAAATGCACGCCGCGGATCAATGTTTTTTAACAACTTACGTCCCATTACAATGATCACGATTGTAACAAGAGCACAAAGAATGAACCGGAAACTATTCTTATGAACATACGGCCATTCCGAATAGGCTGCAATAAATTCCCGGCGCAACAACGTTGTCAAAACTAACAACATTAAGACCGCAAAACCTAAGGCGACGATTGCCCCCTTTATAATTAAGTAAAGGCGATCCGCTTTACTCCTTTTTTCCACTTTTGATTGTAATTTGTTTTCCATAATAGTTATTCACCTAATCTTTAAGACTCAAGTGCTATGTTAGTTTACAACTAAATCTTAGTCAAATCTGATAAATATCCTAGCATTCCATTAGTTAAATCTAATTTTTATTCAAAAAACCATTAGCTTAATAATTCCATGCTAAAATGAAAGCCGTACTAATTTACATATGGGGTGAAATTATGGAAGAGAAAAAACGTTTTAAGATGTATAAATCCGGTAAAAACTGGGTTATTGCACCAATCGTTTTCTTAGGCTTAACTGCCGGACTCGGTCATCAAGCCAACGTCAAGGCTGATAACGTTTCATCAACCGCAAAGGCGGATAATGAAACTGCCCAAAAGGCAACCAGCACTTCGCTGAATGACCAGAAAGCAGTTGCATTAAAGAGCAGTGCTTCAACCAAAGCAACTACTCAAGCAACTGAAGAAACAACTAACTTTGCTGTTCAACCAGCTGCAAAGGCTACAACAAGTTCATCAAAGAACGATCAAAACACAGCAAATAAGTCAGAAAAAACGGCTGTAACAACAAATGACCAATGGTCAAACTGCCGCTAAGGAAACAAATCAAACCACGACTGCTACTCAAGCTGATCAAAAGCAACCTGCAGCAACTCAAACTGCAGGTCAAAATGGTCAAGCTCAAGCACAGCCTGATAAGACATCAAGTTCAGTCTCATCATCTTCAAGCAGCGTCTCACAAAAAGTTGAACAAGCGCAAGAACATGACGATGCTGTTCAAGTTAACCAAAATGGTCAATGGTTCTTACAAAACAAGGAAACCCACCAAAACTATACAGGTTTCCAATACATTAAGGACCAAAACAAGACTGTTTACTATAATCCAATGGATGGCGCCATGGTTTACGGTCAACAAAAGATCAACAATCAATGGTATTATTTCGACAAGATCACAGGTGCCATGAAACTTGGTTACTACTGGATCGCCGAACAACAAAAAGAAGTTTACTATGATCCAAATAAAGGCAACATGGTCTATGGCCAACAAAAGATCAACGGCCACTGGCAATACTTTGATGATGTCACGGGTGCTCAAGCCAAGAGTAAATATGTTTGGATCGGCAACCAAAACAAGGAAGTCTACTATGACGGTCTCGGCAACATGGTTTACGGTCAACAAAACATCAATGGTAAATGGCAATGGTTTGATACCGTTACTGGTGCTCAAGCTAAGAACCAATATATCTGGATCAAGAATCAAGATAAAGAAGTTTACTATGATGGCCTTGGCAACATGGTTTACGGTCAACAAAACATCAATGGCAAATGGCAATGGTTTGATACCGTTACTGGTGCCCAAGCTAAGAACCAATATGTTTGGATCGGTAACCAAAATAAAGAAGTCTACTATGATGGTTTAGGCAACATGGTCTACGGTCAACAAAACATCAACGGCAAGTGGCAATGGTTCGATCCGGTCACAGGTGCCCAAGCCAAGAACAAGTTCGTTTACATTAAGGATCAAAACAAGACTGTTTACTATGACGGCTTAGGCAACATGGTCTATGGTCAACAAAACATCAATGGTCACTGGTACTTATTTGATAAGGTTACTGGTGCAATGCAAACTGGTTTCCAATACATTCCAGAACAAAACAAACTTGTTTACTATAACAATGACGGTCAAATGTTATACGGCCGGCAAAACATTAACGGAAGAACATACACATTGAACAATGTTACCGGCGCAGTTGAAGCTCGCGGTCAACAAAATATTGGCGGCCACTGGTACTACTTCGACAACAATGGCAACCCGGTTACAGGCTACTACTGGATCGGTAATCAAAATAAAGAAGTTTACTATGATCCTCAAACTGCCCAAATGGTTTACGGTCAACAATACATCAATGGCAAATGGCAATGGTTTGATCCGGTCACAGGTGCTCAAGCTAAAAACAAGTACATTTGGATCGATAACCAAAAGAAGGAAGTTTACTATGACGGCTTAGGCAACATGGTTTACGGTCAACAATTCATTAATGGTCATTGGCAATACTTTGACACCGTTACTGGTGCCCAAGTAAAGAGCAATTTCCAATGGATCACTGACCAACAAAAACTTTGCTACTATGATGGTTTAGGCAATATGGTTTATGGTCAACAAACGATCAATGGTCAACAAGACTACTTCAACACCGTTACTGGCGCTTACGAAATTCCAACTTCAGAACTTGCAAGTTATCGGGATGACGTTGCAAGCCAAATCAACGCAATCCTTAAAAATGAAGGCAAGGACCAAATGGATGCCAACTGGACAGGCGATCAAAACAACTTCGAAGCCTTTGGATTGCATGATACAGCTCAATTAGTTGCTCAAGGACAATTAAATAATGATGAACAATCAATTGAAATCAACTTGCAAAATAACCAGTTAATGAACGGCACAGCCAAGGCCTACCAAGTAACCGTTACCGCTCCAACAAAGGAACAGGCTGCCCAAGAAGCTGCTCAAAAGATCGTTTCAATGCTTGGCAACAACACCTCAAATTGGAAAGCTTTGGGTGTCGGCGCAACGATCCAAGACAGTAATAACAATAAGAACTGGAATACAACGGTAATCTTCTACAACCCAAGTCAAGAAAGCCAATTTGTAAAGAAGACTTCAAACGTTCAATACAAGATCACAAACGTATACAACAATGCCGGCGATGTTCAAAACGCCCTTCAAAACGGTGCAATGAACCCAGCTGACCTTGTGAACGCTGGCCTTTCAGATACTGCTAAGACATTATTGACAGGGATCCAAGGTGACACGATCTCAAGCGAAAATCTTGAAGCCCTCGCAAACGCTGTTGGCGGAATGACAAAGGCATTTGTCGGAACAACAACTTACTACGACAAGAACGGCAATCCTTACCACTATGAATACTGGTTGGATGGTAACCAAGAAGCCGGTAAGCAACAAGAAGTTGCAAACGACAACAAGAATGTTAAGTTTGGCGACACCGTAACGCTTGATTACAATGCAACCTTGGTATACGGCAAGGCTGAAGACACAACCACAACTGAATCAACCAAGCCATCAACTGAAATGACTGCTGACGAAATCACCAATGCATTCAAGAACGGAACCGAAACTGGTTTACGTTATGACAAGGTCGTTGTTACTCCAATTAAAGGAATGACAAACGATATGATCCGCGGGGTTGATATCTCAAGTTACAAGTCACTTGAAAATGCCGGCGTAACGTTCTACGACTTCAACGGTAACCCAGCAAGCCTTGTTAAGATTCTCCACGATGCAGGTGTAAACTACCTTCGTCTTCGTCTCTGGAACGATCCATACAATGCTTCAAACCAAAACTACGGTGGCGGTGTCTGTGATGAAGCAAGCGAAATGGCAATCGCCAAAGAAGCTGCTAAATACGGTATGAAAGTAATGCTTGACTTGCAATACTCAGACTTCTGGGCAGATCCAGGCAAGCAAATCGTTCCAAAAGCATGGCAAAACTTAAATCCGACAGACATTCAAACGGAAGTCTTCCAATACACCCGGAAGATCATGAATGACTTCAAGAACGCTGGCGTTGACGTTGGAATGGTTCAAACCGGGAACGAAATTACAAACGGAATGCTCGGTCAGTCAACTGACCGTGATCATGGTGGTTCATACCAAGGCGCATGGGATAACCCAGTTAAGGCATTTAATATTTGCAATTACTTAAATGCCGGCGCAAAGGCTATCCGCCAAGAATTACCATCAACCAAGATCACGATCCAGTTGGAAACACCAAACATCGACAAGTACACGAACATCATGACTGTTCTCCAACAACATGACGTTGACTACGATGTTTTAGGTTCTTCATACTACCCATTCTGGTCATGTGCAGACAATAACGGTCACGGCTTAGGAACAGGCGCTAACACGCCAAATAACTTATTAGCCGTTGAAAAGATGGTTGCCGAGAAGTTCAACAAACAATTCGTTGTTCTTGAAACAAGCTGGGCAAGTACAACGCAAGATGCTGACGGTACTGGAAACTCAATTGGGGATAACAACAGTCCATGGCAAAATACAAACATGTATCCTGTAGGTCCTCAAGGTCAAGTTGATGAAATCGAAGCCCTCTACAAAGCACTTGTGGCCGGCAACGGTTTAGGCGCCTTCTACTGGGAACCAGCATGGATTCCTGACAAAGCTGGTTGGGTCAACTGGCAATACAACGATGCGATGTCAGAAGTCTTTGGTACCGGTTGGGCAAACAGCCACTCAGTTGGTTACTCACCAGACAGTGTAATGTACTACAACGGCAAACCTGCATGGGGCGGTACAACATGGGATAACATGGCAATGTTTGATGATCACGGTTATGCATTGCAATCATTGAATGTCTTCAAAGGCATGCTTGATGGTTACACATCACCGGATACGATCAACTACGCTCCGTTGAAACAACAAACAACAACTGTTACAACGCCGCCATTTAACTCAGGCAACAGCTCATCAAACAGCTCAAGCTCGAACTCAAATAGCAGCAGTAACAGTAGTTCAAGTTCTTCAACAACAAATAACAGCAAACCGGCAACGGATAACAGTTCTTCAACAACGAGCAACAATCAAAAACCGGCAACAGACAATAACAGTAAGCCAACAACAGATAGTAATTCAAACACCAACAACAGTAACAACAACCAAAAACCAGCAACGCAAACAGCAACCTCAAATATCCAATACAAGGTAACAGCTGTTTACGATGCTCCAGGTGTTGACAACGTTACTGTTCCGGATGCTCTCAAAGTTGGCGATGTTGTTAAAGACATGCCAAGCTCAGTTCCAACATCTGTTTCTGGAACAAAGGGCGAAAAGCTTTCCGCAAGCGACTTGAACAAGGTTGCCAATGCAATTGGAAGCAACGGCGTTGATGGAACTCAATCCCAAAAATCCGTTCAATATCCAAACGGTAACGGCCACTACTTCTACAAGTACTACGTCCAACAAGGATTTGATGCAACCAAGGCTAACGAAGATGTGACATACGGTTCACCAATTACCGTCAATGTTACCGCGACATTAACATGGGCTGAATAAAATTCAGGAAGAATAAGAAAAGCAGAGATTCGCTTGAATCCCTGCTTTTTGTTTGCTAAAAAAAATCGGGCTTCATGAGTGAAGTCCGATTTTCATTATTTACTTTTAATCAACAAGGTCGCCAATGCCGTCGAATGTATATTGCTTGCCATCAATCGTAATGGTTGCACTCTTGACTTGGGCACCGGTTGTTGGGTCAAAGTATTGTTTATGACCATCAATCGTTTGCCAGCCGCGAACCATGTTGCCGTTAGCGTCATAGTAAACTTCTTTATTTTCGCTGTTTACCCAGACGTATTGATTGCGAACAAGGTTACCGTACATATCAAATGAGTGTTGTTGACCATCGATCGTAAGGGTTACATTCTTAGCTTGAGCACCGGTTGTTGGGTCAAAGTATTGCTTTTGACCGTTAATCGTTTGCCAGCCGTAAACCATGTTGCCTAAACCATTATAGTAAACTTCCTTGTGTTCATTATCGATCCAGACATATTGGCTCTTGATCTGGTTTCCAAATGTTGGGTCAAAGTATTGCCAGTGACCGTTGATCATTTGTTGACCGTAAACCATGTTACCCATCTTATCGAAGTAGAATTCACCATTCCGGTCTGCTAACCAAACGTATTGATTCCGTGCTTGAGCTCCAGTTACTGGGTCGAAGTATTGCAGCTTACCGTCAATTTGTTGCAATCCATAAACCATGTCACCAAGGCCATCATAGTAAACCCACTTATTTTGGTTTCCAATCCAGACATATTGGCTCTTAGCTTGAGCTCCAGTTACTGGATCGAAGTATTGCCAGTGACCGTTGATCATTTGTTGACCATAGACCATGTTGCCAAGACCGTCATAGTAGACCCACTTGTTTTGATTTGGAATCCATTGGTATTGACTCTTAACTTGAGCGCCGGTTACTGGATCGAAGTATTGCCAGTGACCGTTGATCATTTGTTGACCATAGACCATATTGCCGTTGCCATCGTAGTAGACTTCCTTAGCAAGGTCTGCAAGCCATACATATTGATTCTTAGCTTGCTTGCCAGTTGCAGGGTCAAAGTATTGCCAGTGACCGTCAACAAGCCGTTCACCGTCTGTTGGAGCACCATTGATTGAAATCAACTTACCTGAATTTGAATCAAAGGTGTAACTCTTGCCGTCAATTGTTTGAGTACCAACAGCCATTGTCCCGTTTGCGTAAATGTAGTACCGGCCATTGCCATAAGTGTGCCAACCTGGTTGGGCAGAGTTCTTGATCCAGTAATCACTGTCTGTGAATTGAGCCGGCAACGTTGTCTTAAACTTCGTGTTTCCATCGCTGTTCAAGTAATCATAGTCGCCGTTCGCATTCTTCATGATCAATCCTGGTCCAAGATCTTGAATCGTTGCCCCGTTTTCATACTTAGCTGACCATTGTTTGATCTTCACGTTTGGATCAGGAGCAACCCCCGTAGAAACAGCCTTCGTTGTGAACAAGTCTGGGTAAGTTTCCTTCAAGTAGTCTAAGAAGGCACCACCGTATTGTTCTTGGCCCTTTCCACCGCCTTTAGTGTACATTGGAATCAATTCATCACTAAAGGTCTTACCATTGATCATTGTTGGATAACCATTGTCATCAACCCGCGTAGCTGAGACGATTTCTTTTCCAGAAAGACCTACCATTTGGTTTGGTACCAAGTCAACATCACACCGGATACCAAGCTTATGCAATGCTGCAACGGCTTCGACTAATTGGTCACCTGAACCATACTTCGTTGGATCACTTGCTGACCCTAAGTCATAACGGTCAGTCAATGAGTATCCTTCGTTGTACCAACTCATTGTGAAGTTCCGGTATGGCGGTGCAAACCAGAAGTTTGTAATTCCAAGATCTTTGAATAATGAAGCATTCTTCGCAATTTGAGCATATGTATCAGTACTCAAAGTATCCTTCGTTGTGTTTGGAATATACAAACTAAAGTCTTGGTAAATGACGTGCGAATCAAGCGCTGCATTTGATTGGTATGTATCGCCTGAAGTATTTTTGGCAGTCGATGGTGCCGTCGTTGCGTCTTGATCTGCTGCGGCCCCTTCTGGAACCCAGACGCCAAGATAACCACTTACATATGGGTTTGAGTAGCCTTTAAGGGTAACTGTCAAATTACCGTTTGCATCAGTTGTAAGCACATCGCCAGAATTGTAACTCAAGCCTGAATCAGTTGTGTTCATGACATTGATGTACTTTTGGTTAGCGTGTTCTTTCCCCATTGAGAACGTAATCGTTTGTTGTCCTAATGAAGGATTATTGCTAATTACAACTGCAATTCCTGAAGTCCGTGCGATTGGATCTGATGAAGTATCATTTGCAGACATTACACCCTTACCAAACCGAACACTTGATAACACCGAGCCGTTATCATATGTCTTCATTTGTTGGCCACCGCTGACATACATCTTCCGCAACTTAAGCAAGGTCGTAATTGCATCATAGTACATTCCCTTAACTTGCATGTATGGTGCATCTTCTTTGTAAAGGTCACCATAGTATACAGTTGGAATTGTATCCTTATCTGTTAAGAGGATCGCATACTGCAACGGCATGTTGTAGTGGGCATATTGCTTGTTCGTTGATGCTTGATCCTTAAAGAACGCATCTAATGCTTGTTGAGCATATGCAGCCTTATAACCATTTCCCATTACTGATGGATCATTTGGATGTTCATCCATGATCATTTGCTTAATGATATCAGCCCGTTGATCGTGGTTCATAACAAATGACCAGTTTGGAACTGCTTGATCTTCAGTTGTATCATTTGCCCGGTTTACGACTGGATTATTGATCAATTCATCCAGACTGCCCCGTTGACCTGGTTTGTTTCCTAATGCATTTACATTTGAGTAATACATTTGGGTGTCATAATAAAGGTTTTCATAACCTTTTGACTTCAACCACTTTGCGTAGTTTGGATCCCAAACTTCATCGTAGATCAGGTGGGCATCGGCATTCGCATCACTTTCTTTAGTGTGATACATGTCATTGAATAACTGTGCCATTTGATCAAGAACATCGTTATCCATGTTACTTGCCGAGTCGACCCGGAAGCCATCAAAGTTACCGTCTGCATTGTTGCTGTGAATTGAACCATAGTGTGTAAGGAAGTATTCCCAGTTAAGGTTTTCAGCTTGAACGATTGGATTTGAATTATCAATATCGTTTCCAACGTACATTTCCATGTTATCTGGGTGATTTCCTTGACTGCCGTTTTGGTTGAACACATTCCGGCACATTAACCGCCATAAGCTATCAGCGTATGATGTATTCCCAACTGTTTGATTATTCGAATCGTTATTTACAAACTTAACTTGGTTTTGCTTATCTGGTCCAAAGATTCCTGGCTTGTATCCTGGAAGAAGATCAACTGGATCTAATGCAGCCCGGGTAAAGTCTGGAACCGTTGCAATGAAACCATTCATTGTGTTTGCTAATTGCTTGGTTGAATAATTATCCTTATAAATTTGCTTTTCAATTGCATCCCGCATGTTGCGCGCGTAATTATTCAAAATATCAACCGGCGTATTTCCAGATAATGCCTTGACGTTAGCTGCAGTTAATCCTAATGATTCATCTGAATAACCGTGATTTACAAAGTATTGAATGTATTGGGCTTCAACTGCGGTTGATGGCCAAGCATACATTAAAATTGGCCGCCAATCAGTAACTCCTGATTTAACCCACATCTTACCGTCTTGGTGGTATTGGGTTGGGCGGAACCAACCGTCATATGTTAAATAACCGTCAACTTCATTGATTGAACTTGAATCTAATGTAGCTGGAAGTTCATCCCCTGAATAAGTTTCCAAGGCACCAGTTACAGTATTAAAGTAGTAATTTCCGCCATTGATCTTTTGCCAACCATAAACCATGTTGCCAACGCCGTCATAGTAAACAACTTTGTTTTGGTCCTTAATGGTTACAAATTGATTCTTGGCTTGCGCACCGGTAACGGTATCAAACCATTGCCAGTGACCATTGATCTTTTGTTGGCCATAAACCATATTTCCAAGGCCATCATAATAAACTTCCTTGTTTTGGTTGGCAATCCAAACATATTGGTTCTTAGCTTGAGCGCCAGTTACCGTGTCAAACCATTGCCACTTGCCATTGATCTTTTGTTGACCATAGGCCATGTTACCTACGCCGTCATAATAAACTTCCTTGTTTTGGTTACCGATCCAAACATATTTACTTTTAGCTTGAGCACCGGTGACATCATCAAAGTATTGCCAGTGGCCGTTGATCTTTTGTTGACCATAGACCATGTTGCCTTTATTTGGATCATAGTAAACTTCTTTTTGTTGTTCTGCAATCCAGTAATAACCAAGCTTCATGGCACCCGTAATCTTATCGAAATAGTACCATTGATTGTTGATCTTTTGTTGACCGTAAACCATGGCGCCATCCGTTGGATTATAGTAAACGGTCTTGTTTTGGTCCTTGATGTATTGGAAACCGGTATAGTTTTGGTGAGTTTCCTTGTTTTGTAAGAACCATTGACCATTTTGGCTGATTTGAACAGCATCGTCATGTTCTTGAGCTTGTTCAACCTTTTGGGATTGCACACTGCTTGAAGATGATGAAACTGAGCTTGATGATGAAGTTGAAGCATCAGCCTTTACAGAATTGTCCTTCTTGGCAGTGTTATCTGGCGTACTTTGACCATTTTGTTGATCAGGATTTGGTTGTGCCTGATCTTGAGCAGGTTGATTATTTTGTTGGTCACTCGCCTGCTTGGTCTGATCTTGGACATTTTGTTTTCCAGATTCTGGTACTTGATTATCTGTCTTATTGGTTGTCGGTGCGTCGTTTGCGGTTGCGTTTGATTGATTTTCTGTTTGATTTGTTTTATTACTATTTACATTTGTTTTTGATGAGCTTGTTGCTGCCTTAGCCGTTGGTTGTTGAACGGCAAAGTTCACCATTTCTTCTTTTGGAGCAGCTTGAGCTTGAACAGCAGAACGACTGCTCTTCAATGCAACTGAACTTTGGCTGCTTAATGAATTTGCTTTTGATTGTTGAGTATTTTCACTATTACTGCCTGTTGATGATGAGACATTATCAGCTTTAACGTTTGCTTGATAGCCTAATCCAGCAGTTAATCCTAAAAAGACAATTGGTGCAACGACCCAGTTTTTACCGGCCTTGTACATCTTATATCTTTTTTTGACTTCTCGATTCATAGTTTCACTCCTTAAAAAAATTTCCGCAATCGTTTGCACAATATCATTATACCGCAATTACTTTTTAGATAAAAATTACGTTGTTAAATAATTGTAATATTTGTTTTATTTCTTCGATAAAATCGACCATTTTAAGCCGTTTTAAGGTCCAATGTTCTGGTTTAAATTTTAATAAAAAATTAAAAAAAGAGATTGGATCAAATCCAATCTCTTCTTCATCAAAAACTATTCAACGATGTTACCTAAGCCATCAAATTTATATTTCTTGCCGTCAATTACAAGCGTTACATTTTTGGCTTGTGCACCGGTTACGGGATCGAAGTAGTGTTTGTACCCGTTGATCGTTTGCCAGCCATATACCATATTACCCGAGTTATCATAGTAAACTTCTTTATTTTGATCAGCGATCCAAACGTATTGATTCTTCGCTTGAACACCGGTTGTCGGGTCAAAGTATTGCCAGTGACCATTAAGGTGTTGTTGACCGTAAACCATGTTACCTAAGCCATCATAGTAAACCCATTTGTTTTGACCAAGGCAAACATATTTATTCTTAACTTGTGCACCAGTTACTGGATCAAAGTATTGTGATTTACCATTGATCTTTTGTTGGCCATAGACCATGTTGCCCAGACCATCATAGTAAACTTCCTTATTTTGATCAGCAATCCAGACGTATTGGTTCTTCGCTTGCGCACCAGTTACTGGGTTAAAGTATTGCCAGTGACCATTGATGTTTTGTTGGCCGTAAACCATGTTGCCGTTAGCATCATAGTAAACTTCTTTATTTTGGTCAGCTAACCAAACGTATTGGTTCTTTGCTTGAACACCAGTTACCGGATCAAAGTATTGCCAATGACCGTTAACAAGTTTTTGTCCATCAGCCGGTTGCCCATTAACTGAAACTAATTGCCCGCCTTGAGGATTAAAGTAGTAATCTTTTCCATCAATTGTTTGATGACCAAGTGCCATTGAACCATTTGGATTGATGTAGTACTTCGAAGTTCCATACATGTGCCAACCTGGTTGAGCAGAATTTTGAACCCAGTAATTACTTTGAGTAAATTGGGTTGGAACAGTCGTTGGGAAGCTCTTATCGTTCTTACCGTTATTCAAGTAATAGTAATCGCCATTTGGTGCTTGAGCAACTAAGCCCATTCCGGTTCCTTGCAATGACGTTCCATTTTCGTACTTAGCTGACCATTGTTTGATTTGGACATTTGGATCAGGTGCAACGCCAGTTGAAATTGCCTTGGTTGTAAACAAATCTGGATAGTTTTGTTTCAAGTAATCAAGGTAAGCTCCACCGTATTGTTGCTGACCTTTTCCGCCACCATCTACATACGCAACATATAACCTATTAGCAAATGTCTTGCCGCCAACGGTCAATTGCTGTCCATGATTATCTGTCCGCGTTGCAGTTACAACTTCCTTCCCTGACAATCCAAGCAATTGGTTCATAACTAAGTCGACTTGAGCACTGATTCCAACCTTATGCAATGCCTTAACCGCATTGATCATTTCAATATTCGTTCCGTATTTGGTTGGTGAACTTTGACCTAAATCGTAACGGTCAGTAATTGCATATCCTTCATCATACCGGCTCATGCTGAATGATTGGTATGGAGGAGCAAACCAGAAATCAGTAATTCCTAAGTTTGCAAATTGTTGAGCGTTCTTTGCAATCGTTGTGTAAGTATCATCACCAACTGATTGATGTGGTTGGAATAAACTAAAGTCTTCAAAAATAACGTGTGAATCCAATGCCGCATTTGATTGATATGTCTTGCCGCTTGTATTTTGAGCAGTTGATGCTTCCGTGGTTACATTTTGGTCAGCTGCTGCTCCATCTGGAACCCATACACTGAGATAACCACTTACATATGGGTTGGCGTAACCCTTAACTGTAATGTGAAGGTCACCATTTGCGTCAGTTGTTAATGTTTCACCGTTATTATATGAAAGTCCTGAAGCCGTTGTGCCAATTAAGTTGACATACTTTTGGTTGGCATGTTCTTTCCCCATTGAAACGGTAATTGTTTGTTGATCCATTGATGGATTATTACCAACAATTACGGCGATTCCGGATGTCCGACTAATCGAATCATTATTGGTTTGATCAGCGTTCATGATATTCTTCCCATAACGAACACTTGCCATCAAATTATCGTTGTACTTCGTCATTGATTGACCGCCGCTTACGTATTTCTTCCGTGCTTGCAACATTGTCGTAATGGCATTGTAGTACATTCCCTTTGATTGCATATATGGATCCGTTTCATTGTAAAGATCCCCATAATATACTTCAGGAACGGTGTCTTTATTCGTTAATAGGATCGCATATTTTGCAGGAACATTATATTGAGTATACTTCTTTACGGTTTGAGCTTCGTCTTCATAAAATTGTTTCCAAGCTTCATCAGCATATTCAGCCTTATATCCTGCAGCCATAATATCCGTTACACCCGGGTGATCATCAATAATAATTTGATTAATGATGTTCTTTTGCTGGTCATGGTTATTTACAAATGACCAGTTTGGGGTTGCTTGATTTTCAGTCGTATCGTTCGTCCGGTTAACCACACTGTTACTTGCAATATTCATGATATTGTTCCGTGATCCCGGTTGAGCGCCAAGAACATTATTCAATGTCCAGTACAATCCCGAATCCATATACAATTGTGGATTACCATGTTCATTTAAAAGTTGGGCTGAATTTGAATGGTAGCTTTCATCATATACAAGGTGGGAATCAGCATTGGCGTTGCTGTCCTTTGTATGATACATATCATTCATTAATTGACCCAATTGCAACAATACATCTGCATCAATGTTGTCAGCAGCATCGACCCGGAAGCCATCAAAGTTTCCGTCGTCACCTTGACCCATGATCGTGCTGTAGTGCAACAAGAAATATTCCCAGTTAAGGTTTTCAGCTTGAACAACCGGGTTTGAGTTATCGATATCGATCCCTAAAAGAAGTTCTGGTGATGTATCGTTAACGTTGGTATAGCCGCCTTCATTTGTAATTGTGTGGTTCATTAACCGGTAATTACTATCAGCATATGATGTGTTCCCGACCTTTTGATTATTTGAATCATTATTTACAAAGATAATTTGGTCATTGTCAATTGAACCACTGTTATCTGGGTGATAGCCTGGTTGATCTTCAACCGGCAATTCTGAAGCTAATGAAAAATCAGGAATCGTTGCCATGAAATCTTTCATCGTATTTGCAAGTTGCGTTGTTGAATAATTATCCTTGTAAATTTGTTTTTCAATTGAATCACGCATATTTTCAGCGTAATTATTGACAATTTGATCTGGAGTTGAATCCGATAAACTCTTAACTGCATCTGAAGTCAATCCAAGAGAGCTATCACTGTATCCATGGTTTGTAAAATATTGGATGTATTGAATTTCAACGTCCTTTGATGGCCAAGCATACATTAAAATTGGCCGCCAGTCAGTAACGCCTGAGTTTACCCAAGTTTTACCATCTTGGTGATATTGAGTTGGCCGGAACCAGCCATCCCATGTTAAATAACCATCAACTTCATTGATCGAGCTTGAATCCAATGAAGCTGGAAGTTCATTTCCACGGTACATTTCAAGCGCGCCGGTTACCGGATTGAAATAATAATTTCCGTTGTTGATCGTTTGCCAACCATAAACCATGTTGCCAAGGACGTCGTAGTAAACCGTCTTATTTTGGTCTTTAATATCAACAAATTGGTTCTTGGCTTGCGCACCCGTGACCGGGTCAAACCATTGCCAGTGACCATTGAGGTATTGTTGGCCGTAAACCATATTGCCTAAACCATCGTAGTAAACCTCTTTGTTCTGGTTTCCAATCCCAACGTATTGGTTCTTAGCTTGGGCACCCGTGACTGGGTCAAACCATTGCCACTTGCCCTTGATGTTTTGTTGACCGTAAACCATATTGCCGAGGCCATCATAGTAAACTTCTTTATTTTGGTTAGCAATCCAAACATATTGGTTCTTAGCTTGCGCACCCGTGACCCCGTCAAAGTATTGCCATTTACCATCGATCTTTTGTTGACCATAAACCATATTACCCTTATTCGGATCATAGTAGACTTCTTTTTGTTGTTCTGCGATCCAGTAATAGCCAAGCTTCATGGCACCCGTGATCTTATCGAAATAGTACCATTGGTTGTTAATCTTTTGTTGACCATAAACCATGGCCCCGTTGGTTGGATCATAGTAAACGGTCTTGTTTTGATCCTTAATGTATTGGAACCCTGTATAGTTTTGGTGGGTTTCCTTGTTTTGTAAGAACCATTGACCATTTTGATTGATTTGAACAGCATCATCGTGTTCTTGCGCTTGTTCAACTTTTTGTGATTGAACGCTGCTTGAAGATGATGAAGCCGAATTTGACGATGAAGTCGTTGTATCTGCCTTTACAGCATCATCCTTCTTTGAAGAACTCGTTGCATTTTGATCCTTTTGCTGATCAGGATTTGATTGGGTTTGATCCTGTGCAGTTTGATTATTTTGTTGATCAGTAACTGCAAGGTTATCCTTTTCATTTGCAGTTGCAGCATTGGCTGCTACTTGACTGCTTGAACTTGCAGAAGAACTTGCTTTTGATGAACTCGTTGTCGTCTTTGTCGTTGATTGCAGCTGAACAGCAAAGTTGACAGTTTCTTCCTTTGAGACTGATTGTGCTTGCGTTGATGCACTACTGCTCTTCAATGAAACTGAATTTTGGCTGCTTAACGAGCTTGCTTTTGATTGTTGAGTATTTTCACTGTTACTACCCGCTGATGATGAAACATTATCAGCTTTAACATTTGCCTGATAACCTAACCCAGCAGTTAATCCTAAAAAGACAATTGGTGCAACAACCCAGTTTTTACCAGATTTATACATCTTATATCTTTTTTTGATTTCCTTATTCAAAATTTCACCTTCTAAAACCTATTTATACTTTCATGGTAGCAAAATGGGCTTTGGATATAAATTGATAGCAATAACTCTTTACTTATTCTTATAAATAAATTTTATTATTTATATTATTCGTAAAATTTCAATAAAGGCCCACTAAATAAAATTTAGTGAGCCTTTATCTTATTTATATTTAATTAGAACATTGAAAAATTCTAGTTTCGGTGTTGGTCACCTTGACGATATACATAGTAGTATGGGCAACCGTCTAAATGCCAGTACCAGTTATATGGTAATTCTTGAACTGCTGTTCCTGGTTGACCGTTTGTGTAGTAGCAAGTTGAGATACATTGAGCATCGTTCCCGCCTTGTGAAATTACAAGGGTGTGTCCTGCTGCACCGCCACTTTCACCTTGGCGACCCCAAATAATAACATCCCCACGTTCAGGAGTAAAGTTGCCATTTGCCGTTACGAGGTAGTAACCATTTGCCCGTAAGTAACCGTGAAGTGAATCTGTGTTGTATAAGTATGCGTATGGGCCAGCACCGGCATCCCGAATAGCTTGTGTCATTGAACCTGAACAATCAGCTGTTCCATCCGAACCATTCCGTGAACCGTACATTGAGTATGTTAAGTGGCCTTTCCGGCTTTCGAACCAGTTGATTACCCGTTGATTGAAATCAAGGCAGTGACCTTGATTATCAAAGTTATACCAGCGACCATCAATATTATGACTTCCGCCGATGTATTCTGCACCAGTTACATTATCAAAGTAGTAGTCATACCGGTCAGTATCTAACCAGCCGTAGTGCATTGTTCCATCTTGGTTGTAGAAGCATTCCTTGTTTTGACCATATGGAGCCAAGCTTTGCCAGCCGGTTAACCGTGCCCCCGTTACCTTGTCAAATAAGTACCAGTGACCATTAATATTTTGTTGGCCGTATTCCATTTGACCATTTGCTGGGTTGTAGTAGCAAATCTTATTTTGACCATATGGAGCCAAGTTTTGGAAGCCAGTTTGCATGGCACCTGAATTCTTATCAAATAAGTACCAGTTGTTATCGATCTTTTGTTGACCAGTTTGAACTTGATTATCGATCATGTCATATGTATTACCTTGGAACTTAATCATTCCGTTAGCAATTAATTGACCAACAACAAGTTTGCCGTTTGAACTTGCAGCTTCTTGTTCCGTCGCAAAGTGGTATGTTTGACCATTGTTATTGTAAGATCCGGTTACTAATTGACCGCCATTGTTATAAAATTCAAGGGCGCGTCCGTGATTATAGTCAACGTATGTTCCACGATACATTGCTCCCGTTACATTATCAAACAGGTAATAATTACCATTAATCTTTTGTTGACCGTATTCCATTTGGCCATTTGCTGGATTGTAGTAACAAGTCTTATTTTGACCGTAATTTCCAAGCCATTGGAAACCAGTTTGCATAGCTCCGGTTACCTTATCGAATAAGTACCAGTGGCCATTGATTCTTTGTTGACCGTAAACCATGTTACCCAAGCCATCATAGTAAACCGTCTTGTTTTGATCTTTGATATTTACAAATTGACTCTTAGCTTGCTTCCCGGTTTGCAAGTCAAACCATTGCCAGTGGCCGTTGATCAATTGTTGACCGTAAACAGCATTGCCTAAGCCATCGAAGTAGTATTCGCCATTTGTGTTCTTGTCCCAAATGTAACTATTCTTTGCTTGGGCACCGGTTACGGGATCAAAGTATTGTTTCTTACCTTGAACAGTTTGAAGGCCGTAAACCATATTCCCGTTTTGGTCGTAGTAAACTTCTTTATTTTGATTACCGATCCAAACATAACTGCTCTTTGCTTGCGCACCAGTAATTGGATCAAAGTATTGCCAGTGACCGTTCAACTTTTGTTGACCATAAACCATGTTACCAACGCCGTCATAGTAAACCCACTTGTTTTGGTTACCGATCCAAACATAACTATTCTTTGCTTGTTTCCCAGTTTTTGTATCAAAGTTGCCACTTGCCATTGATATTTTGTTGGCCATAAACCATATTGCCCAAGCCATCATAGTAATATTCTGCATTGGCATCCTTATCCCATACATAACTGTTTTTAGCTTGCGCACCCGTTACCGGGTCAAAGTATTGTTCTTTACCGTTGATCTTCTGGTGACCGTAGACCATATTACCTTTATTTGGATCATAGTAAACTTCCTTGTTTTGATCACCGATCCATTGATAACCGAATTGTAAAGCACCAGTTACCTTATCAAAAAGGTACCACTTGTTATCAATTCTTTGTTGACCATAAACCAT
The DNA here is from genome assembly GCF_001654615.1 of Ligilactobacillus aviarius. Taxonomy (GTDB): domain Bacteria; phylum Bacillota; class Bacilli; order Lactobacillales; family Lactobacillaceae; genus Ligilactobacillus; species Ligilactobacillus aviarius_B. Next base: position 19,832 of record NZ_LWUD01000053.1, on the reverse strand, counting down.
CGCACCGTTTGATGGATTATAGTAACAAATCTTATTTTGGTCGGCAATCTTTTGGAAACCGGTTAAATTCTTACCGTTTTCTTGTAAATACCAGTTATTGTTTTGTCTGACTTGCTTTGCTTCTGGATGACTTTCAGCAAAAGGATATTTATCAAGTGAGCTCGATTGTTGGGCTTGTGAACTTGATTGTGCTTGAACTGGTTGTTGGTTTTTGATTTCTTGTTGATTGTTTGTTTTTGATGAAGAAGCCGGATTGCTCTTCGGTGCCGTTTGCGTTTGGTTAGTTACCTTAGTTGGTTGAACTGCAAAGTTCGTTACTTCAGGTTGTTCCTGGACTGTCGTCTTCGCCGCAGCCGAAGATGATTGCGAGCTTTGACTGCTCTTCAATACCACCTGTTGTGATGGTTGACTTGCTTGTTTTGATTGAACGCTTGACTCATTCTTTGGTTGTGTGTTTTGAGAACTTGACTGAACATTGTCGGCATGTGTTACTGCTCCCATGTTTAATCCCAGTAAACAGGTTGCCGTTGTAATTGCGCCAAATACCCAATTCTTACCACTCTTATACATCTTATAGTGTGTTTTTTCGTCAAACATGTAAAAATATCCCTTTCCTTTTTTACTAACGGTTAAAAGTATACCATACAGGTAAAAAATTTAATATTATATTTTTATAAAAAATACCAAGGCTAAGCCAAATTAGCCTTGATATTAAGCACTTTAATGCCAATCTTATTTTATCAATCTCTAAACAATTATTATTCTTTGATAATTTAAATTCAATGTTTGGCGTGATGATCTATTTTCCGCCGAAAAATCACCCGGATAAGCATCAGCAACCAAGCAATCAACGCAATTCCTAAACCAATAAAGTAAGCCTTCGAAGGTTGATAACCAACTTCGATCTTGTACCTTCCAGGTGCGAGGTTCAACTCGACTGTTCCGCGTGAACTTAATTGGGGCGTAACCTTTTGGCCATTAACTTTGACAGTTGTATGAACATAACAAATCACTGGTAAATCAACTTTACTCTGATGTTTTAAATCAATTCCATAAGTCAAGCGATTTGGACCGGCAACCGGATCAACGACTAACGGTTTTCCATTGAGATATGCTTTTCTCAACAGCAAATCATTTAACGGCTTATCCTGGGTTAAAGCCTGTTGCGGTTGTGAAACCGTATAATCAAAGAAATGACCATGTTTCAAAATCGTCGTTGGATAATAATCCGCGGTCCCGGTTGATCCCCAATATGCAAACTGATCCTGATAGTTTGCATTCGTAACAACTTTATTCATCAATACTTGATGCTGTCCAGGGTTTAATTTATTCAGCATTAACGGCTTATTGATCTGCCGGTTTTGCAATTTAGTCGTCATTGGAAGAATCGAGCCAAAGTAACTCATTGTTCCGGCAACCGCAAGAATTGCCATCATCAGCGCCGGGACTTTGATCCGTGCAAAGGCAAAATGCGTATCCAAAATTTTTACAATTCCCTGCGAGCCAACAACGGCAGCAAAAAGAATCGAATATGACAGGTAACGAACAGGCAATTGTAAAATCGTTAATGGTGTATGGTTAAAGCTTTCCCATGGGAAAACCGATGAAGCCAAAATCAGCAAGGTTACTGCGGCAATGTACATTGGCATTTCGAGGCTCTTGCGATCAACCCATTTCCATCCCGTTAAAATTACTAACAACAAAACTAATCCGATGCTCCCGCTTGTTGCCACGTTCCCAATCGAATCAGTTGTAATTGTTCCGAGTTGTTGAACGATTCGAACACCAGAATACGTTCCGGTAATTCCCTTGCCAAAGAAGTCAGTGATCAACGGAATAATAATTGGCAAAGCAAGAATTAATGCAACGATTCCCGCCTTGATCAATGCAATCCACCGTTCAAGTTCCATTTCCTTTTCCTTAATGAGCCGGTAAATCAAAAACGCTGCCATGATTTCGCCGGTTAAAAGAACACTCAAAATATGACAATAAAAAATCAATCCGATCCCGCATGCCAAAAGATACCATTGACGGGCATCCCCAACTAAAATCTTGTATATTCCTAAAAAGGCAAGCGGTAAAAATGCATATGCAACAAATTCCCCTAAAACCCAGTTTACCGGACTTAAGTATAAATGATACGGGGCAACCGTATATAACACTGCAAAGATAAAGCTTCGAAGCGGTCGATGAGCATAACTTTGCATACAGAAATAACTAACCGTCAAGGTCATAAAGAAGATGATTCCAACCCAAAGGTAATACGCGGTTACTGGTGAATAAATAAACCGTAAAAGCGCCCAAATGTACATGAAGGCATCCGGATAAAACAGGAATGAACCCACACCCGTCTTACCAAACGTCGACGTTGCAATGTACGTAAATGGCACTCCCGCTTTTAAATTCCGATAAATCTGCTCAACCCGTGAAGAGTGGAACCACCAGTCAATATCGATTGCAATTTTTCCAGTATGAATCAAGGGTAAGACCATTCCGATCGCCATAATAACGAAAATGACCATCGCAATTAGATTATTGATTCGGTTTGAATTATTTTTCTTTGCTTCGTCCATTTTAAATTTCCTACCTAAATAATATTCTGACTTATCGCTTAGAAGTATATCATAAAGAAAATCAGGCAGACACCGCAGATTGTTTTAACTCATATTTTTAACATTAAAAACTTTGGCAATCAGCGGTGACGACATTTTAAAGTAAGACAAAAAAGACGAAATTCGAATCAATCGAATCTCGTCTTTTTGTTTATTCTTACTTAACCTTTACCAAGAAGTATTTCTTCTTTCCGCGCCGGATAACAACATATTTGCCGTCAAAAGCAGCGGTTGGATCAAGTTCGTATTCAAGGTCTTGGATCCGTTCACCGTTGACCCGGATTGCACCATTCTTAACATCTTCCCGGGCTTGCCGCCGTGATGGTTCAATGCCGTTATCAACTAACCAAATTACAAGGTTTTGTTTTTCACGTGAAACTTCAACCGATGGCATTTTACCAAAGACTTGTTCAACTTGTTCAGCTGTTAATTCCTTGATGTCACCGCTGAATAAAATTTCAGAGATTTTTTCGGCTTCGTGCATTGCATCTTCACCGTGAACAAAAGTTGTAACTTCACGGGCTAATGCGCGTTGAGCTTCCCGTTTTTCAGGTTGAGTTTTTACCTTTTCAGCCAAGGCATCGATTTCATCATGGCTTAAGAAAGTGAAATACTTCAAGTATTTCACAACATCGCGGTCATCCTGGTTTAACCAGAATTGGTAGAATTCATATGGTGATGTCTTCTTTGGATCAAGCCATACAGCGCCGCCAGCAGTCTTGCCGAATTTAGTTCCATCAGCCTTTAACATCAATGGAATTGTTAACCCGAAGACTTTTGCGTCTTGACCTTCTTTTTTGTGGATCAAATCAATTCCGGCAGTAATGTTGCCCCATTGATCTGAGCCGCCGATTTGTAATTGCACATCGTGATCACGATACAATGTCAAAAAGTCGATCGACTGTAAGATTTGGTATGTAAATTCAGTAAATGAAATTCCGTTTTCCAACCGGCTGGCAACAACGTCCTTCCGAATCATGGTATTAACGTTGAATTCTTTCCCATAATCGCGTAAGAAATCTAACAAATTAAATTGTGAAAGCCAGTCAAAGTTATTCACAAACGTTACGTGACCGCTGCCGCCAAAAAGCCGGGTAACTTGTTCCGTCAATGCTTGCACGTTATGTTCAACTTGTTCCTTGGTTTGTAATTGCCGTTCTGTTTTGCGGCCGCTTGGATCACCGATCGAACCTGTTCCGCCCCCGACTAAAATGTATGGGTGGTGCCCGGCCATTTCAAACCGTTTCAACATGATGAACGGAATCAAGTGACCAATGTGCAAACTATCACCGGTTGGATCTGTTCCGCAGTATAATGAAATTTTCTTTTCGTTTAATAATTCGCGTAAGCCTTCTTCATCAGTTTCCTGATTGATTGCGCCGCGCCATTTTAAATCTTCTAAAATGTCCATGTTTGACCTCCATTACCTCGCATCCAAATAAAAAATCCCCGGAAATTAATCCAGGGACGAACTCAATCGTGGTACCACCCAACTTTACACAAATGTGCCTCTTACTGGAAAACGCCAGTCCGGTGCATCACTAAATGAAAGTGTAATTCGATCCTCACCATGGATTAGCTTCCAGCAACCGCTAACTTTCTGAACCAGTGGGTGATGCTCTACTGAATTTCCGATGCTGATATTCTGTTTTTATTAAAGCATGATTTTATTTAACGGTCAACATCGGCAATCGCGATTCTATCAACTATTTTCACATTATGATAGAATTAGATATAAGCTCAAAGGAGGAATTATCCATGACTGTAAATATTTATGATTCAGTAAACCAAGTTGCAAGTGACTTACCACAAACGCAACAATTTATGGCCGTTCAAAACGCATTTGCAGCTTTAAAACAAGACCAAGTTGCATTCAGCATGTACAAAGAATTCAGCGAATTACAGGAAGTTTTACGCAATGCTCAATTAAGTGGTCAACAACCAAAAGAAGAAGACGTGAAGAAGCTTCAAGAATTGGCCAAAAAGATGAACGATATGGACGCCGTTAAGAACTTGATGGCTGCTGAACAATCATTAAATCAATTGTTAAACGACATTAATTCAATCATTATTAAGCCAATCAATGACGTTTATGATTTAAACGACTAATTAAATTTTTCGAAAGGGACAGCGGTTTTGGCCGCTGTTCCTTTTTTTGTTGAAGTATAGTAAGATTACTGAAGATATTAAAAAGAACGAGGTTTCTTAATTATGGAAAAAATAATCGCAACGATCAGCGAAAGTGCCGTTAACGGAACAAACGCTGGTTCTAAAGCGAAAGATGATATTATTCAAATTTCCCAAAAAGCCGGGTTCAAACCAATGATCATTACCAACCCGCCTTCACATTTAAGCAAACTTGCATTTTTAATTAAATCTTATTGCGGCGGATTGAAAAAGCAATACCAAACTAATGCTGATTTGATTGTTTTCCAGTATGCCGGTTACTTTAATTTCACAACCGATATTTCGTTGAAAGAATTGCGCAAATATAACCCGAACGCCAAGCTTATTTTGTTAATCCATGACGTTGCGGCATTACGTTATCAACAAGATAAGGACTGGCAACGTGAATCAAAAATTTTCAATTCTGTTGATGGATTGATCGTTCATAATAGCAAAATGAAGCACTGGCTTGAAGATCATGGAATCACAACGCCAATGGTCACTCTTCAAATTTTTGATTACTTGACTGACCTGCCAATCAACGATAATAACTTTAATCGCAACGTTGTTTTTGCCGGTAACCTGGAAAAATCAACGTTTTTAACGAAATTGAATGTTAACACCCAAATTGATTTGTTTGGTCCGAAACCGGCTGAACATTACCCGCAAAATATCACTTACCAAGGAATTAAAAAGCCTGACGAACTGGCGAAATTTCTTACTCAAAGTTTTGGACTCGTTTGGGATGGCGACAGTATTCACGAATGTGACGGGTTAATGGGAAACTACGAAAAGTACAATGACCCGCATAAAGTTTCGTTATACTTAAGTTCTGGTCTTCCGGTAATCCTATGGAAACAGGCTGCTTTAGCTGATTTCATCACTAAAAATAATCTTGGAATCGCAATTGATGATCTGGCTAACTTAGATAATGAAATCGCTCAAATCACCCCCGATCAATATGATGAGATGAAAAAGAATGTTCATCGCGTTGCAGAAGAATTAAGAGCAGGAAAGCATACGCTTACAGCGTTAAAAAATATCTAAAAAGCATAAAAAATCCAGTTTTGAATTAACAAAACTGGATTTTTTTCATCAATTGCTTAATAACTTTTTGTTTTAAAATAATTTCGAATTATTAAAACCATTAAGCCAAGAAGCGAAATGACAGAAATAATCTGCCCTGTCCTTGCAAATTTTGTGTACTGACTTGTTATTTCAATTTTTCCATTTTGAGGAACATTTAAAATTTCAATTGTTCCCCTTGATGATTCTTTGATTGGAAGTTCTTTACCGTCAATTATTGCCTTTTCACCTTTGTAATACAAAACTGGTGTATTGATTACGGATCCCTTATACGAATGTAAATCAATCAAATATTTTGTAGAAGTTTCCGTATGCGACAATTTTACTTTTTCATTGTTCCCGTTAAAAAACTGTTCCTCGGTTACGCTGTTATTTTTTACTGCTTTTCGGGAAACATAATCAGCGGTGTTGTAGGACAAAATACTAGTGATATTTTGACTTGATGCCTGATCACTTGCCTTGACTGTATTTTCGATACTATTCGCACTAAAATAGAAAAACATGATCGAGCAAATAATTAGTCCAATCGATTTAAGGAAACTCTTTGAACTTAACGTAGCGGAGACTCCATACATCAGTAAGAAAATTGAGGCAGTTTCGAGGAATCTCCACGGGAATTGTAACAACGCAAAATGCTTTTGAAATAAATTCCAGGGAAACAATTTAGTTGATAAAATCACGCTAATAATTCCCAGCAAATAAATTGTCTTTTCAAACTTTGTATTTTTGGTTTTAACGATTCCGATCATTAAGAAGATCAAACAGATAATCCCTAACGATGGAATCGTGTATAAACTATCGCCCCAAGAATTACTCAAAGAATTATTGAATAAATTTGTTACACCTAAGGCCAACTTAGACAAATTTTCAGAAGAAGGCGGGTTGATCCCTAATTTCATTTGTTGAAAATACGGGAATAAGAAACCTAAACTTAATAAGCAAGTTGCGCCAATACTTTTAATTAACCCACCAATTGTGAGTTTCCAGTTCTTTTCGTAATTCCAAGTTAAAATAAGCATTAAACCGCTCATGATAACTGTAATTATTGCTGATAGCAAATGAGAATAAATTATTAAAGCCATTCCTAATGATAATGGAATCCAGGCCTTCTTTTTTCCCATTATCAACTGATATAAAGCACTAAAAACAACGACCATAAATGTCATTGCAATAAATTCTCCAATATCAGCCCTTCGGTACAAATCCAATCCACGATAAAACAAGAAGAGGTACAAAACTGAAAAAGTTAAGGATTTTAAATTATTTTTATATATCGGTTTCATGGAATAGTATGCGATAACTCCTGTTATTGTGTTAAACAATATCAGAAATAGCATGTAACCAACTGCGATCGAATGCGTCAGTTTCATTAGCCAAATAATCGGTAAAATTGTTAACCATGGATAGAAATAGTTTACTCCTAATCCTAACTGGTGAAACACTGTATAATTGATTGGATGAGTAAGGACATTTTCTGTTCCAATTATTCGATTAAGATGAAAGGCTAAGTCTGAATTATAAAGCGTTAAACACCGCCGGCCACCGCCAACAATTATAAAAATTATTGAAAATACCGCCATGATTGACAGTATCTTAATGAAGCTAACGATCTTTCCTTTTCTTTCCATATTGACTATATTCTCCTTAAAAATATATCTATCCTTACCGTAGTAATAAAGCTGTTTTATTAAATGCACATCATTTTATGAAATAATGGCTAAGACCATGCCTCTATTAACTAGTAGCTTCTAGTTCTAAAACAATTTCGAATTATCAAAACCATTAAAACAAGCAGCGAAATGACAGATATAATTTGCCCGATTCTTGCAAATTTTGTATACCGGCTCGTTATTTCTATTTCTCCGTTTTGAGGAACATTTTGAATCTCAACCGTTCCCCGATCAGATACTTTGACATTTGCGTTTTTTCCATCTATTTTTGCTTGCGTCCCATAGTAATAAAGTACCGGAACATTTAATTTGGATGATTTATATGAATTTAATTTTATTACATAGTCTGTGTCTGTTACCCAATGCTTTATCGAAACCGGTTTTCCTTTTGCATTGAAAAATTGATGATTTACAATACTAAGATTATATGCTGCTTTTTGAGGAAAATAATCCCAGTTATCATACGACATCGCCTTATCAATCCTGCTTTCATTCATAATATTTTTAGCAGGTGCCGTGTTTTCTAAATTAACTACACTAGAATAAAATAGCATTACCGTACAACCGACAATTCCTAAAGAAAAAATCATTCTCTTTGAATCAATAACTGCAGAAACGCCGTATATCAATAAGAATACCGACGCAACTTCAAGAAAGCGCCACGGAAATTGCAACAATGCAAAATGCTTTTGAAATAAGTTCCAAGGAAACAGTTTGGTTGATAAAATTACACTAAATAATCCCAACATGTAGAATGATTTCTCTACCGGAGTTTCATGTTTTTTGAATAATCCGATTATCAAAAAGATCAAACAAATAATTCCTAGCGAAACCACCGTTTGTTTACTATCACCCAGAGTGTTATTTAACGAATTATTAAATAAATCAGACATATTTAATGCCGCACTTGGTAGGTTTCCGATAAACGGTGGATTAATCTTCAACCTTGTTTGTTGAAGATACGGTAATAGAAATCCTAATTCCAACATAAAAGTCGTTATCCCACTTTTACAAAGTTGAATAATTACAAATTTCCAGCTTTTTACATTCTTCAAGTTTAAAATCAACATCAATCCACACATTATACTTACAATAATCGCTGACAAGAGGTGCGAATACAAAACTAACGCCATTCCAATTGCAAGCTTGATCCATGAATTTTTCTGATCAACGATAATTTGGTACATTGCACTAAAGACAATTAACATAAATGTCATTGCCAAACATTCGCCAATATCAAATCGACGATAAATATCAAGGGTACGATAAGTCATAAAAATAAACATCATCGAAAAGATAGTTGCTTTGAACCGATTCTTATAAACCGATTTAAGTGAGTAGTATGCAATTATCCCTGAAACTACATTTAGCAAAAATAAAAATGCTAGGAATCCATTTACAATTGAATGAGTAAACTTAATTAATAGAGTTGCTGGAAAAATCATTAATCCTGGGTAAAAATAATTGACTCCCATTCCTATTTGATTGAAAACTTTATAATTAATTGGATGATTAATTATGTTGGACAATCCAATTATTCGATTCAAATGAAATTCAATGTCAGAATAAGCGTAGTTTGTTAAACAACGATGGCCTCCTCCGAGAACTATAAATAATATAGAACAGATCGTTGCGATCACTAATATCTCAATAAATTCAATTATTTTACTTTTAAGTTGTTGATTATTTTTCATCACTTTCTCCTATCCCGACTCAACAAAATAAATCCGATACTTGATACCAGCATTAGCAAACAGTACCAGCTATACGGTACGATCTGCATTGGCGAAATCTTCGCCAACCCCGCAGCGACTAGTAACTGCCCGCCGTATGGAATCAATCCGTTAAAGGCGCACGAAAAGGTAACCAGGTCGCTTGCGATCCGTGGAGCTGAAATTCCAAACTGATCACCAATATCTTTGGCAAGCGGGCCCGCCGTGATGATTGAAACGGTATTATTCGTTGTAATAATGTCCAGTAAACTTACCAGTCCAGCAATCGCAAACTCGCCGCCCTTTGCGGACTTAATTTTGCGGGTCAGTGCATTGATGATCCAGTCGATTCCGCCCAGATAATCCATTAAGGCGACTAAGCCGCCAACCAAAATCGCAATCAATGCCATGTCTTCCATGCTCATCATTCCGTTGTGAATAACCGTCATTGATTTTACAAGTGAAAAATCGCCATGGAAGACGCCAATTGCAACGCCAGTCAAAATTCCCAAGGTCAATACTAAAATAACGTGCATCCCCGTAAATGAAAGAATAATAACCAGGATATACGGCAAAAGATTCAACAAGTCATACGGGTGATTTCCGCTCAAATACACTCCCTGGCCGACCGGTTGCATTGCTAACAAAACCAAGTTAACAATGATTGCTGGCAAAAGCATCGTGATGTTCGTTTTAAACTTCTTCATCATACTGACATCCTGGGTCCGCGTTGCCGCAATTACCGAGGCCGAGATCATCGACAAATTATCACCAAACATCGCACTTCCAACGACCGTTCCGCAAAATAATGCCATGTTGCCGTGAATTTTCAATGCTAAGGAAACTCCGATCGGCATTAATGCCGCCACGGTCCCCATTGAGGTGCCCATTGCAAAACTGATAATACAACCGATCACAAATAACCCGGGTAATATTAACTTGACTGGTAAAATATCCAATCCCAGGTTGGTAACTGCATCAACCGCGTGCATCCCCTTCGATACGCCATAGAATCCACCAGCAAGCAAAAAGACGATCACCATTAAGATCAGGCCATCATCTCCGCCGCCGACACAATACTTTGTCACACGTTCCGCAAACGTTGTCCGGTCGACTTCGCCCTTTCGATGCATCATCAATGCCACAGCCGATGCGATCAGAATCCCGATCATCAATGGCATACTATTAAAATTTTGAGTTGAAACGCCTGTAATAATATACAGCACCAAGAAAGTAAGCAACGGAACAAGTCCCCAGAAACTTCCTTTGCCGTGTTTCTGTTCCATGATATTACCTCTTTGCTTTTTAAATCACTTTTCCTATTATCGCCCAAAATGTTCTAAAAAAACAAGGCCTGTCAGCCAGCGCTCCAATGACGCCAACTACCAGGCCTTGTGAAAAGGAAGTATATTTAGGATATTATTTTAGGATTGTAATTTCATCTTCCACCATTTCAAGAGGGATAGAAATCAGTGGAATATATTTATGAATTACTATGTCTATAATACTAATAACGACCTATGAATTATCTGTGAACGTTCTGCTACGAAACCATAACTTTTTCTTGGAGTTCAATAAGCCCAACTTTCACAATTACCGATTATCCGCACTTCCGGCTGAAACGTCATATTGTAATTCATGAATTCCATCTTGCAAGAATGATGATGCATCCGGGTGTTCTTGCGGATCATACTGAACCCGCGAAGCTTCTAATTGAATATCGACCTTGTTCAAAAGCGAATCGTCGTTGACGCGTTGAGCCAATTCCTGTTTAACTTCATCCCGGAAACGCCGTTTATTACTATCAACCGCTTCGGAAGACAACACAGCCCATGTCGGCGGTTGATTTCCAATACTGTAAACAAATTCGTGACCCGTTGTAATATCGTTAATTACTTCTGTGACAATCCGAATCAAGTGGTGCTGTTCTTTCCGTGACAAAATTCCACTGATTGAATTCCAATATTTGATTCGATATGAATATAAATATAACGGAAAATGATAGTCTTTCGACAAATTCGTAAAAACGTGGAAATGTTCCCGGAAAATTTCCACCGTCCGCAAATTCGTTTCTGAATCCAACGTACTTGCTTGATTTAATCGATTTTGAAGACGCAAATTTTCACCCTGCAGTTTCCGCAATTGAACCGTTAAAATGTAGAACGTAATGCAAATCAGCGGCGGCCAAATGGTCCAAAAAAATGCCGTTCCAAAGAAATGGTGTCCAGTTACAAATTCCCGCGCACTTTCAAGAATCAGCACCAGTAAGAAAATCAAGCTCGTTGCCAGTGCCGGAACAAGCCCGATAAAATACGTAATCACAACTAGAAAAAGGGTGATTATCGTACATAACAGATTTCCGAACAGGTCATTGCGAACAAACATATCAAAACACAACATGATCACAAATTCCGTGACCATTGCCAGCATTGCCAAATCGGTTGCCATGCTGGCATTATGCTTTTCTGGAAGTTCAATATCCATTTTTTTCTGTTTCTTATTCACGATTTGCTTGCTCCTCTCTTCTAAAATTCTTCCGGACAAAGAGGTAGACGATGACCGCAATCAAAATCAAGGTTAGACTTCCAATGATCATATAGGTCATAAACGCCGGGTTAGATTTGATTCGTTTATAAATTGATGGTCCATGTTGGTTATTGATCTTTTTCTTGATGCGGTACATAAACTGTTGGCCATTTTGATCGATCACCGCGGCATCGCCTTTCAAGCTTCCAGCATGCGCTTGCGTATCAATTTGAGTTGAAGCTAACTCAACATCTTTTGGCGTTGCTCCTGAAACGACTAACGCCGCTTTATCCTTGTTTTCAGGATTAAACAGTAATTGAACGACCCCAATTTGCTTTCCGTAATTCGATTCAATGCTCATCTTTTCATTTGAAACAAACCGGTTAAAGTGCTTATTAAACTTAAAGAAGAGCTTTGAATTCCATTTTTGAATCAACGATGTATCCTTCGGGGTTCCCAAAACAATTACGTTATGATTTGCCAGTTCGCTATCGGCCATTTCATCTGAATGGAATGTAATATTCCCAACATTTGTTTCTGCATAACATCCAATCAAATTAAAAATGTTTGACAGTGCTTGATAGTAATCCTGGTTCATTTTGTGCGGTAATTGAACAGCGATGTTATTGAACGTCGAATCCTTAATGAAACATGACGGGTAATTATTAAACAGCAAATCCGTCTTATCAGTTGAGTTAATGTAGGCATTTGAATCATTCTCAATGTATGCCCACGGCGTTTGGCCATTAACGTGGTTATCTTTCATATTCAAATCAAATGCGACCCGAACCGTGCATGCGCTGCTCAAGTTCGTATTATTCGGAATATTGACTTTAAGGTGGTCCCCATTGGCCTTCGCTGCTGTCAGCCGTTTGCTTCCGATTGGTTTGCCGTTCACATACACCGTTACCAATGACGTTTTAAAATCAATGTTATCGGCATACTTAAAGTTCAAATTGATGTAACTGCCCTTCGAATTATTTTGGTGGTGCGGCAGGTTGATGAAGAAAACCTGTTCCTGATGACCGCTTCCTGTTAATTTCGTTCCATCCGTTGCAAGCGGATAATCACCGTTATTCTGCATTTGCGAACTGAACACTTCCGTATCGCTATCAATCGTCTTCGAATCGGCGGTTGTCTGCTTCATCAACTCTTCGTTTGAAATGTATTTCCCGGCTTGGATCAAATCTGAAGCACTTTTAGCCGTCACAACTAACACCTTTTTATCCTTGCCGTTGACAAATTTCAAAACGGCTTTTCCACCTTGTAAATCATTTGAATCAACTGCCTTGCGGTATTCCTGCGGCAATTGGTCGTATTTAGCGATTACGATTTGATATGGCTGATTGTTCATTGACGAATCGGCCAAACTGCTGATATTGACCTTCGCGGCATTCGTCGTTAAAACCCGGCTGATTCCCGTTAAAGCGTAAGTAGCCGCTGCAAGCTCATCATTTGATGCCTTGGCTGGAACCAAAATCACACTTTGGTGATTTGAAACCGTATCGTTACCGGTAAAATGGTTATAAAACGCACTGATTTGATTATCTGGCTGCTTGACGTCATACGAAAAATTAACGTTGCTGCCGCTATAGATCGTTAACCAGTTAGCCGGCGTTGATTCCGGATCACCGCTTTGGTTTTGATCAATGATTTGACCCTGAATCGTCAAAACGTTTGAACTTTGCAACAAATTCAACGGCAAATCAATGCTGATCGTTTGCTGCCCATCATTATTGCTTGGCTTAAACGAATAAAACTTTACCCCATTAAGCGATACTGTAATATTTGATGCTTGATCATTGCGTAATTGCGTTGTTGCATACGTTAAGTTAAACGTTGCTTTTTTCACATCCCAGTAATCAATTTTATTAAAGTAAGTCGTTGACCGGACACTCTTTCCGCTTAACGTTGTATTGGTATTCTGGAATTGTTGAGTATACGTTTGACTCCCCTGATCATTTCCCTGATTCGAAGAATGCTGATCATTTGCTTGCGTACTTGAACTTGACGAAGCAGCATTTGCACTTTGAGCCGGCTGATTATTGATCTTATCCTGAGGTTGGGCATCTTTGACCTGGGCAGGTTCAATCTGCTGATTAACTAAGCCCTGCTGATTTGATACCGGTGCAGCCGCCGCAATTGCCGGAGTCATTAAAATTAAACTTGATGCAACGACTGCTGCGCGAATTATTTTTTTCATTATGATTGGCCTCCTTACTTATATCGTTTGGTTTTATACCATTTCGTTGCCGATTCGAGGTGAAAGACGTTTTCTTTGATGTATAAGTACATTCCCTGCAATGCAACGATCAGCCACATCTGCGTATAAATCACATACATCAGTAAAATCACCAAAATGTTCGACCATTTCATTTCGCCCTTCTCTGTCGTGATCGAAACAAAAACACTGACAACGTATAGAATGATTGCGAGTAACCACAACGTATTACTGAATCCCGGAACCGTCACCTTTGCATACCCTGAAACCGACATGATAAACGTCACATCGGACATGATCAACGCCGTTAACAACAAAAAATACGTTGATAAGAAATATAGAATATCGAAGCGGATCCGTTTCGCTTTCGGATCAAATAACAATTTGACGTTTTTAACGATCACGTAAATATTTCCTTTGACCCAGCGTGTCCGTTGATGGAACCACACGTCAACGGTCTGCGGTTCTTGTTCCCAAGTAACTGCTGCGGGTTGAAACTTGATCCGGTATCCCATCTTATAAATTCGAAAACTGATTTCGGTGTCTTCTGCCAGGGCCTTTTCATCCCAGCCGCCAATTTCTTCAATGATTTCCCGCCGAATTACAAAATTCGTTCCCGGAATCGTGCATAACTTGAACATCTGACTTCGGCCAGCCTGGGCCATCCATTGAAATGATAAGGTTTCAACGTTGATAAACCGGGTAAGTAAGTTAACGTCCTTATTCCGCGTCCGGAATTTGCCAATTACCGCCCCGTATTCGTCGTTTTGTTCTAATTCCGCAACTAAATACCGCAGCGCATTCGGTTCGGGCGTGTTATCTGCATCGTAAATTGCAATAACGTCCCCAATTGCGGATTTGAAACCAATGTTTAGGGCGTTTGATTTTCCTTTACCACCAGTAACACTGTCCGTATTGATCACTTTAAAATTCCGGGTCGGATTTTCTTTCTGCAAATTGGCAAGCAGTTCCGCACTGTTATCATCGCTATTATCATTAATCACGATGATTTCATACCGGTCATGCGGATAATTGAAATTCAACAGTGCCTGAACGGTCTTAACGATTACGATTCCTTCATTGTGAGCCGGAACCATGATCGTCACAAACGGGGCGTGCTGATCATCAAGTTGCGGTAATGGTGTTTTGACCCATTTTAAGTAATAAATGTAACCAAACGTTACCAAGGCGATCGACACTAACAACAGGGTCCAAATGATGGTCGTCGAAAAAATTACCATTCCGTTCCAAACATTTGTCATTTCTTTTTCGCTCCCTTCGTTCGTTTCAAATTTCGATTTTTAAACATTCGCAGGTATAACTTTCGTCCAATTGCAAGCATCCCAAACAAGACGATCAACGTAACCACGATGATCACGATCAAAACATTATTGATCTTGTCAACGATCCTCCTCGTCGTTAAGTGGCCCGTTTGATCTTGGTTCTTCCGAATTCCGGCAGTTTGCTGCTTGATTTGATGAAAATCAATTTCGGAAACCGGCGTTCCATTCAATGAGATCACGCCGTCTTTTCCCCGTAAATTTTGCGTTTGCGTTGAAATTCCGGTATTAAACTGATACAAATACTGGTTTTCCGGCGCAAATGGCAATGCTTTAATTTCACGGTTGATTTTCTCAGCCTTAGCCTTTGAATTTGGAAAATGATAATCAACTGTGACCGGCATTGGAAAGGTAAAATCGGTATACCGGCCGTTGATATTCCACTTAATGTTTTTAAGTGCACTGTGCGGAATCGCAAAGAACATCGTTTGATAAGCCTTGGCCGTTGACGTTTGGGTATGGTAATCCTGATTGTTTATCTGGTTATACAAAAGCGTCGCATCCCCAAAGTTCAACGCATTTAACTGATAATACTTATCAAAGTTCCAGTATGTCGGAGCACTGATTCCCAGTGGGAAAATTTTATTTTCGATCAAGGTACTGATTTCCTGGGTCAGCATATTCATCAATGTATCATCATTACTGCTATCAACTCCATTCAGGGCCGGAACGTTTAGGTAAACGACCGCCCGATTATCCCGGGTCATTGTTCTGAGAAACTTCAAATAGTTTTTAAATGTTTTCGTATCCGTATTCTGAGTCGTTGAAGTTGTCGTGATGATTAGATTTCTTTCAAGCGAATCTAAATTTTTAATGAATTCTTTCGTGGCCGTAAACGAACTTAACGGCGTAAAATCCCGTACGTCAACATACGGTACATAATTTCCGTGAACTCCGAGCCACTGGGCAATCAATTGAATCGATGACAGCAACGTTGCCCCTTTGCTGCTGAAAAATGGCAAGTATGCATCCTGCCCATTAATGATTCCAAACGGATAAGTTTGATTTGTTCCATTCGCCGCAACGAGCTGGGATAATGCTTGTTCATTTCCGGTTACCTTATCCAATAATTGAATTTGGCGTTGAAAATCAACTTGCTGTTCATAGCGATTATTCTGCCCTTTTAAAATAAACGACTGTTGGTTGATTTCCTGCCAATTTCCCGGGAAATTTTGCTTCTCATCAGCCGTCATTAACGGACCGATATGCAGCTTCTTCCCATTAAATTGATGACGATCACGATCAAATGCAGGGTTATCAAATTTCATTCCCGGCCAATTGATCATTGTGATCACGGCTTGATAATGACCCTTTGAAATCATTCCTGCATGATAATCACTCATTGCCATCATCGTGACTTGCTGGCCCATGCTCATCAGCATTCGGCTCAAAGTCTGAACATCTTCTTGCCGGTGATTGCGTTCATTTAAACTGTCATAGACAACTAAAACCTTGGATGGATTTTGAATCGTCGTTGCTGCCTGAACTGACGGTGAATGCCAATTGATTGAAATCAAGCCAACGAAGATTACAAATAAAGTTAAAAGTTTATTCTTCATTTGCATCACCATCCTCTCCCGCACGCGTCAGCAAAACTGTATCGCGAGTGATCCAAATATCATGTTGCAGGGAATCCGAAATAATGATCAGTACCAGTAAATCAAGTAAAGTTGATGACATGGTCAATTGCCGGATAATGTTTGTCTGCCCTGAAATAATGATTGGTGAAATGAATGCGAGAAACATCATCAGCAGCAAGCCGCAATTCATCCACAACCTTGCTGCATAAAGTTTCGAACCCATTTCCAATCCGCGGACACATGAAACGCTGTAAACTGAAATTACTAAGATTGCAAAAATAAAATAGAATCCAAACTTTTTAGGGAGAATAAAACCCTTCGCAATCGTTGCCCATTGGAAAAAGGTCTTGTCTTCGTCGCCTTGCTTGACCGCGCCCTTTTCATAAACTCCGACTTTCGTTCGCGCAACGTTTTTATTTTCCAATCCGGTCTGCAAAAGTTTCGATAGCGTACTTGGGTGCGTTCCGTAATACCACACCAACTTGGCATAATTAATTTCATCAATAAATCCCTTTTGAATGGTTGCCGAATCCGACCGTGCAATCGCATACGGCGCATCATACGACGTTCCCCGTAAAATTTCGTTTTGCGGACGAATATTGATTTCAGCAAGACTCTTTCCTGGATTCTTGGTTGACGGCATCGCTCCGAGTGTCATACTTTGGTAAACATTTTGGTTATGATTGGGATTGGAATATAAACTTCCAATAAAAATGCTCATCGGAATTAAAGCCGTTACCAAAATAATTGCCGATAATTTCCACTGACGTCCCCGAATAAAAATGATTCCGCCAACTAACGAAATACATAACGCCGAAACTAAAAAGGCGACTTGCCGCGAAACAAATAGAAACAGAAACGCAATTAAGACCTGGCCGCTATAATACTTCAAAATCTTGCGGGTCGTTGTTTGTTGAAATGCTAATAACCCGCATCCAACAAACGCGATCATCATAACGAAATCAAGCGGTTCAATATAAAACGAATTGAAATAAACCGTGTACGTCGTATCGCCAAGGAAAAACACACCTAGCAAAACGATCAAATACGCTTTTTTGCCAGTCAAGCGATGGGTTAGGCCCTTAAATAACAACCGACTCGCAAGCAAAAAAAGCACCGTGTAGATTGCACCTAAAAACCGGACATCAAAAATCTTTGAACTGTAAAAAATTTTATTAAGCAAAATTGCCGCTTGAATAAGAACATTCTGCAATGAAAGATATAAATGCGCATCCGGATTATAATATTGCAAAATCGGAAACTGGGGCACAAAGTACTTATAATAATTCGGATCGCCCGTAAATTCGCGCAATCCATTTGCATGCAGAATCAGGTTATAAGTTCCATCATCAACCGGTCCACTCACCGGAGGAACAAATAATAAAAAGATTGTAATCAATGCCAGTAACAAAATTCCCAACCGCACTGGGGGAAGCCATCGTTCGAATGGTTCAGCCCACGCATGCAATTTTTGTCTGATTTTGGTTAACATCTTCCCACACTTTCTGAAATAAGGTTCTAATAATCGTATGCAAGCAACGCCATCAAATTGTTGTACGAATAAACTTGCAGCGTATTCGGATCACCGATTCCGCCGTCAATTGGACTTGAAGGATCCGTTATCTGGAAGTTTTGCACAATTTGAATTGCTTGCTGGTAAAGTTTCTGATCGCCAATTTCTTTTCCAATCATTGCTGCAATCGCATAACTTGCCGCTGATTGACTTTTATCGGCGGGAGTCCCATCAAGGTTATATGAGTTATACAAAGTCCCCGTCGTGACGGCATTCTTCACAAATTGAATACTTTGCGCTTTTTCCTGACCAATTTCCGATAAGTACAAAATTGACAGCAGCGATTCAATAATGTTGATTTGCTTACTGTCCTCGTATTTTCCGGTGTCATAGTTATAGCGTGTATGGTAAAGCGGGAATGAATTTGAAATATACCCGTTTTTTAAAATATGGTACTCAAATTCAAGGTCTTTCGGCGATAATCCCGCGACCTTGTAAATGTATCCCATATCCTTAATATCTAAGTAATACAGTGAAATTTGGTGGGCTGGTTTTTTAGTCTTGACGTCATAAAAGTCGACCAGCATCCCATTTTGAATTGATTGTTTTTTAAATGTTGAAACTAAACTTTTAATTTCTTTTTGATATTGCGGGTCATTGAACCGTTGTTCGGCTTCGATCAATGCGCTGATGATCCGCATATCATCAATTGAAGCGTTCACGTCCGACCGTTTGCCATCTGCATTGATACGGTACGTAAACTGGCCATCAGCAAAAAACTTCTTCTTTGTTTCCTTATAAAACGCATCAAATTGTTTCTGCGTCCCCGTTAACGCTAAATTTCGCAGCCATAATCCGGCTGATTCACTTAATTGATCATGTCCGGTTGCCAGTTCAGTTTTATTTTGATCCTTATGCGCCTTGTAGTTGGTTACAAAACCGCCGTTAACCAGCATATTTTCTTTTAAAAATGATTCGAGTTTATTTCGTGAATTTTTTTCAGAGTCTGACAGTGATTCCGGCGATAATTTAAAAGTTGCCGCATCCGTTGTATAAACTTTCCGAACCGGAGCACTAACTTTTGTAACATTGTGTTTAACATGAATTGTTTCTTGATTCCGACCCTTAAAAATGTATACGCCAAATAGCCCGATGACGATTACGATCCCGGTAATCAAGAAAAATTTGATTGGTTTTTTCATTGTTATTCTCACTCACTAATTATAGATTCCCTATTGTACGAATTTTCACTTAACCCTACCTTTACAATACCAAAGTATCCATTATTAATCTAGATTGAAACCATAATTTTTATCTAAATCTAATTCCTGACGGTTTATATTAAATTTCGATCGCTTCCTCGTTAAAATTTAATGAATAAGTACTAAAAAGAGGTTGTGACATAA
>NZ_LWUD01000052.1 GCF_001654615.1 Ligilactobacillus aviarius | reverse complement strand
TCGGCGTCTTCAGAGGTGTATAAGAGACAGACTACGAAGAGATTCACAGTGAAAGCAATGAAGTTGCCATTTTGTTATGCGACATCAAGTGTCAAAAAAGCTCACGACATGTCAACTTCATTTATCACTTTAACGCAAAGAAAAAGTGATAGAAAACAAGATCCCGTCGGATCAAATTTTCTATCACTATCTTAGTCTGTTTGTTGTCATTTAGCTTTTGTAAACCGACAGAAAAGCCAACAGGTATGACTGTTTACTCACTTTTCAGAGGCATGATCAAACGCATTGCGTTTGTCAGGTGTGGGCGGAAGCCCACGGTTTTTAAAAGGGTTCCGAGGCTCAACGTCAATAAAGCAATTATGTTATTGATTTTAAATTTTTTATATCAAAATGGTCTTTTTCTGTTAAATCATAACCAGAATGAAAAAGAAGTTGAGCTTCTTTTGAAATACATGGTATTTTTCGACCTTTGTAATTAGTTTCTGAAAACCAGTCATTTTGGAAAACATAATTACCACCTTCTGGGTTTGCTTGGGTAATTGATCCATCATCATTTAGATTTATAGGATGAATATCTAAATACCCATATTCTTCATGCTTGAGTTCCATTCGTGAAGGCATCCAATCAACTTCTATTTTGTATCCGATATCTTCTAATTTTTGTATAACTTTTTGAGTGTGTTGAGCGTCAAAATCTATATCTATATCTCTGTGTTCTCTTTGTTGTTTTCCAGTTAATACATCTACCCCCCAGCCACCATCTAACCAATAAGTTACTTTCATGTGTTCAAATAAATCTAAAATATAAAATAAATCTTTTTCTGTTACATTATTATTTTTCATTTTATCCCTCCTAACTTGGGAATTTGAAACGAGTTGAAAACGAGTTTCTTCTTGTCTTGATACTATATAGAAACAACTACATTTTTATAATAACTAAATAAATGCTGAT
Source organism: Ligilactobacillus aviarius (assembly GCF_001654615.1). Taxonomy (GTDB): domain Bacteria; phylum Bacillota; class Bacilli; order Lactobacillales; family Lactobacillaceae; genus Ligilactobacillus; species Ligilactobacillus aviarius_B. Next base: position 20,420 of record NZ_LWUD01000052.1, on the reverse strand, counting down.
ATAACAGTGTTTTTAGATGTTTTTTGTTAAAAAAGGTTGAAAACAAAAAACTCTGGGGGAGATTTTAAAAATAACCCCTAAAATACATATTTGATTAAATTCAATGATACCGTATTTTTGATTAGGATACNNTTGCATGCAAATAGTAAAATCATTGCTTTCCTCTTTCTGTAAATGTCTTCAAGTACATTTTATACATTATCTTTTGATCGGCAGAAAGACTGTTTTCTACCTTATCTAAAAGGTCAATTATTAAATCATCTTGTGTTTTAAAATTTAGTGTGTTCTGCATAGCATTAATCCGGTTAGTTGTAGATCTTTGAATTCTAATAGAACTATACACTTTATTTTTGCGTGGACGTCCTAACTTAGTTTTACGTTCAATCTTTGGAGCCTCATATGTCTTTTCTGGTTCAGAAATAGGTGTTTCTTTTATTTCATTAAACTCTTTGCTTGGCTTTTCATCTGTTGTTTTACGGTTTCTATCCTTATTAAATGTAAGCTTAGGCATGTTTGTTCTCCTTCAATCTATTTAATATTTCTTTGGTTAATTGAGTATAGATTTCATGAGTTTTTTCGTCATGGAAATCGTGTTTACTTGTTTTGCCTTTTTCAGATATTCCTAAGCGATCATATCTTTTTAGTCGTTCCATATGTTTAATAATTGTATTAAATAAGAGATCGTCACCAAAAGTTTCTTTTGCATCTTTGATGATTTGATTATCTAACCCCGCATTATTTTTCAATAAAACGGGTAATATTCCTAAAATATCGAAGTCGATTGTAGAGTGTTCATTATAGAAAGTCTGTAGGTATTCCCAAAATGCAATGGCACCATCTAACGATCGTTGTTGTGTTTGCAAGACGATAATTACGTTGTCAGCAGCATACAAAGCACTGTCTGTATAAATAGAAAGCGTAGGTGGCACATCAATAATAATAAAGTCATATTCATTTTGAACTTGTTTTAATTGATTGTTAAAGTATGAAATACGCCGTTCTTTATAGTTAGGCATATTTGCTAAGTATTTCAGTTCAAGAAAATCAGGATAATTTACAAAGTCTTTATGAGAAGGAAGTAGATAAAGATTCTTCATAACTTCAACAATAGCAGGTTTAATATCTTCATTTTTTAGTGCAACCATCATTGTTTCTGGGAAGGCCATTTCTTCGTTATGCTGTAATGTGTAAGTTCTGCGTAGTAATTGTGTTGCATTTGCTTGTGGGTCTAAATCACAAACAAGAGTTTTGTATCCTAACTTTGATAATTCATAGGCAGTCATAACGGAATTAGTTGTTTTTCCTACCCCACCTTTAAAATTAGCAAACAATAAAGTATGTGTCATAATATCAATCCTTAAGAAAAATTTAATAATTTCAAATTCTAATAAATTACTATACTACTATTTTACTACTATACTATTTGCATGCAAATAGTAATTTACGGATCTTTGGAAATACCTATTCTGTAGCATTCTTAGTGCAATAAAATACTATTTTACTATATTACTATTTTACTATACTACTATTATACTATCTTACTACTTTACTATTATACTATTTGCATACAAAAATAAAATTTTCCTTTACTTTTAATAGCGGCAATTATACAATCTAGTTGTCAGTTGAATAGAAAAAAGGGTAAAAAAATAAGACCCTAGCTTTTCAAGTGAACGCCAATTCATTTGAAAAGGTTCTAATTGATGCTCGAACCATCAGTTAGAACAATTACAGCTTTTAGTCGAACAGCTGTAATCTTAATCTAGTGCCTTGTTTATGTGAATATTATACTGTTATAACAGTATAAATACAAGGTAGTAGTTTATTAAGATTTGTTTGTAAATGTAATTGTTTTAATGAGATTAAACGACGTCAATTAGATTAATTGACGTCTATTTTATTGCTCTCGTTAAGATGAATATCGTTACCAAACATTGAAATAGCGCAGAATCTACACTGCGGATTAAAACAAATCCTAGACGTGGTTAGTTATTTTATAGCATTTTATAGCTAATCAAGGTCAGCAGGTAAATGTCACAAGCCTGCACATACACTAATGTATGAAGCCTAAGTTAATATAATTTAATTAATATGGTAAAGAGTGATGATGTGGCTAAACTTCGCTAAGTAATACGACTGGAGTTAAGTACAGAAGAGGAAGACTGGTGTTTTACACGATCGAGTCAAGAAAGCTGTATAGTTACTCGTAAGCGGTTCTTAGACTTATAGTAGCTCGACAGGGAGTTTATCAAAGCAAATACGAAAGTATGACACGTGGGGCGAGTAGGAGCGTGGAATAAAGATAAACGTTTGGCTGAAATGCCAAATAAAGTAAATGCTATTGCGTGACACGACATGACGGCCGACGGCAAACGGTTAGTTATTGAGCGTATGCTTTCTTTATATGTATAAGGGAAAGTATGCACTCTCCTCCGATCAAACCTCTAGCAAACAATTAGTTTAGTTGTTTGTAAAGTATTTATTTTGTATTTTTCGAATAAAAATTATTAGTGAAATAGATGCTAATTAGGAATTAATTAGTATCTGTTTTTATTTTTGTGATATACTTTTATCGAACATACGTTCTATTTATTTTATAGGTGGTTAGTGTGAGTAAAGTATATATGGCAATTGATCTTAAGTCTTTTTATGCTTCAGTGGAATGTAGGGAACGAAAATTAGATCCATTGGATATTAATTTGGTTGTTGCTGACGAAAGCCGAACAGACAAAACAATTTGTCTTGCTGTATCTCCTGCGTTGAAAAGTTTTGGAGTGCCGGGAAGACCACGGTTGTTTGAAGTTAAACAGCAAATTAATCGACTAAATAATGATCGGAAGGGTAAGATTTTAGGGCATCGATTTAGGTGTGGGTCATGTAGTCGTAAAGAATTACTTAAAAATAAAGCGTTAGAAATTGGATTTAAGATAGCTAAACCGCGAATGAAACTTTATGAGGAGGTAAGTGCTTATATTTATAGTATTTACTTGCGATATATTGCAGCAGAGGACATTCATGTTTATTCGATTGATGAAGCTTTTATTGATATAACATCATATTTGAAGTTTTATAATTGTGAACCAATAGAGCTGGCAGATCGGATAATTAGTGATGTTTATCAAGAAACAGGAATAATAGCAACGGTTGGAATTGGAACCAATTTGTATTTAGCGAAAGTTGCAATGGATATCGTTGCAAAACATATGACACCGACAAAAATGGGATTTAAAGTTGCTGAATTAAATGAGTGTACATATCGGGAACAGTTATGGGATCATCAACCAATAACAGACTTTTGGCGTATAGGAAAAGGTTATGCTCGAAGATTGGATAAGTTAGATATTCATACAATGGGAGAAATTGCAGCATGTTCTTTGGGGACACTTAGTGATCGATATAATAAATCGTTGTTGTATCGCGAATTTGGAATTAATGCAGAGATTCTAATAGATCATGCGTGGGGATTTGAGGATCTAACAATTAAAGATATTAATGATTACCGACCGAAAAATCATTGTTTGACAGTCGGACAGTTATTAAATGAACCGTATAATTACAGCAATGGGTTGATGATTATTAAAGAAATGAGCCAAGAGCTTGCCTTGAAGTTGCTGAATACTAAGCAGGTAACCAATGAGCTATCTTTGAGTATTCATTATGATTGTAAGACGTTTAATTATGTTGATGACATTGAAGAAACTGAGGTTAATCGTTTTGGAAGAGTTCGGCCAAAATCGGTAAGAGGTCATATTGGTCTCATTAGATATTCAAATTTGGAACATGATATTAGAAAGCAATTATTACGGTTATTTAATGAAATTGTCGATTCAGATTATCTACTACGGCGAATTACAATTACTGCTCATAATTTGAAAGATTGTCGGGATACAATCGTTAACTATGAGCAAGGAAATTTATTTTGTGATTTTTCAAACGAAAATGGATTAGATAAGCAGCATACTTTACAAGAAACAACGTTAAAGATTCAGGAACGATTTGGGAAAAATGCAATTTTTAGAGGATTGGATTTAAAAGATAAGGCAATGACATTAAGACGAAATAAGCAGATAGGAGGGCATTTAGCATGACTTACAACGCAGAAACGATAATTGATTATGATTATGCAGCGCATAAGGATCAATATCGAATGCCATTAAATGAACGTGCTTCGATTTTTTTACCGTTTGCGGCATTAGCCGGATTTGATGAAGAAATTCAAAAAGTTATTAATCAACATATAACAAGCATGAAGCAAAGGCAACCTCAAAGACGGTTAAGTCAAATGGGGTTAAAGGTGAAGAAACAGAGAAATCAACGCCTGTATACAACCAATTACATTTAGTGAAAGTAAAGTTAAGAATGGTAATGTAAGTAAGGAATCAGAATCAAAGAACACATTACTAACAACAGGTGAAACACAAGATAAGGGAGCAGCCATCTTAGGTGCTGAAGCTGTTTCACTTGGATTGGCTTTAGGTGGTTTAAGTTTCTTAAAACGGAAAAGAAAACACTAATTAAGATAATTGAGTTATTAAGGCTTTATTTTTTTGGATAAGGAAAGGGAAGAATATTTGGAATGAGTTATATTAGAAATTATGTTGATGTTCATGTTTCATCAAATAAAACCAGTTCAAAATCAATGATTTTGAATGAGTTATTTAAACCTCATCAAACTGTTGGTTATTATGTTAAATGGGGTGCAATCAATGTCTTTATAATTTTGGGTGTTTTTGCTCTATTAGTTATTACAGCATTGGCGATTAAAGATTTTTTGAAACGGCAGATTGCAATAAATAAATTGAACACTTCATCGAAGCATTTTTCGCATAAAGACTTCAATGGGTGATCGCCAGTTGAGACATTTGAGTGGCCGAGAGTTTAAGTACCAGTTAATCTGAATTAGTTCTTGATCACTGATCTCTTCAATTGGCTTGCCTTTAGGGATAAAACGACGCAAGACCCGATTACGATTCTCATTACTACCTCGTTCATGCGGCGAATAAGCATGGGCAAAGTAAAGATTAATGCCCGTCTGTTCTTCAATCTCACGATAGTTAGCGAACTCTTTACCATGATCGACGGTGATGGTCTTAAGTTTGGGTCCTAATTGTTTCGCTAATTCTAGCATGGCCATTGTCATTGCCTGACTACTACGACTTTCAAGGCGTTTAACCACGGTTAATCTACTTTGCCGTTCGACAAAAGTGGCCACCGCTTGTCCTCTTCGTTTACCAGATAGAACAGTGTCAGCTTCAAAGTGACCAAACGTTTTACGAGTCTTAACTTCCTGTGGACGTTCTTCAATTGAACGGCCATGACTAAATGTTCCCCGAGTTTCTTTCGCCCGATGACGACGAATGCCTCGGTCAGGTAAGTCCGATGGTTGGATGTCAAGTATACCTTGGTCAATCCAGTTGTAAATGGTCTTATAAGCAATCCCAACCATATGAGCAACCTGTTCAGGCGACCACTTCTGAATCTTGACTTTGTCTTCAACCAAGCGTTTTAGATTAGCAGTCAGCACATATTTACGTCCACGTAACTTAAGCTTTGTCTCATGATCCTGTTGAGATCGCTTAGCATTATAAGGTAAAGGGAGACGATGTAATTCATTGAAAATCGTTGTTTTACTGAAGCCTAGATAGTCAGCAATATAGCGAAGCGAACGGTGTTCATGAAGTAAAGTTTCAATGACAATGCGGTCAGCAAATGATAAAATAGTGGTGCCCATAAAGGTCCTTCTTTCTAATGGAATGTTGTGGTAACACCATTAAAGACCTTTATGGGTTTTCTTGTCCACTTAAATGTTCAACTTATATTTTACAATCTGTCTTATTAAAAACTAGATAGAATTTATTGGATAAATATGTCGAAGGTATAATAGCCATCGGCATTTTTTATTGTGATAGAAACTATCAGGACTGCACAAAATCATTAATTGATTTAGCATTAACGGCCAATGAACAACCCGTTGAAAGCGCATACAATTAAGACATACTAAAGCGATAACGCATATGCTTTTAAAGAAATCTTCTTTGAAGGCAAGGTTAGGAGGTTAGTATCGTGGAAGTTGAACAAACTGTAAAGGAACGACTGCAAAAGTTGTCTTCGATTGGGAGTGATCCTACTGGAGGTTTAACACGGTTACTTTATTCTGATAGTTGGTTATCGGCACAACATTATGTACAAGACCAGATGAAAAATATCGGAATGAAAGCAGCTTTTGATGAAGTTGGGAATCTTTTTGGCCGGATCGAAGGTAGCGAGTTACCGGAAGAAACAATTATGACGGGGTCTCACATTGACACTGTCGTAAACGGTGGTAAATTGGATGGCCAGTTTGGGGTAGTTGCTTCACTAACGGCGGTCCAAATGCTTCAAGAAAAGTACGGCCAACCAAAACGTTCCCTTGAGGTTATTTCAATGGCTGAGGAAGAAGGAAGTCGTTTCCCAACGGTATTTTGGGGAAGTAAGAACTTTGTAGGAATTGCTAATAACGACGAAGTAAAAGATATCGCTGATGCCAATGGAAAGAAGTTTGTGGATGAAATGCACCGACAGGGATTTGATTTTCAACCACAACAAAAGCGGCGAAATGATATTAAGGCCTTTGTTGAAGAACATATTGAACAAGGAAGTATTCTTGAAACGGAAAAAGAATGCTCATGTACGGTAAAGAAGCAAGCAACCGAAAACAATAGATAGACCGCCAGCACTACACTATTCCGAACCAAAGACCAAAAGATAAGCATTTTGAGAAAATCTAAACTTTTGGATTTTCCTACAATGCCGACTACGGCGGAATCCCTCCCACTCCTTATATATTTCTTTCTGTATACATTGAATTTGTATTTAGTAAAATGCAGACAACACCACGGATCGGCTTTGGGCTGGACAATTCCAACCAAACACCGCAGCAGACAGTAGAAACCATTCTGAACGTTAGGAAGCCGGTATGATTGTTACATATAAGGGGAAGAAAAATTTCTTTTAGATACTTGCTTTTCTAAAACTGATGTGATATAATGATTCAAAACCAGAAAAGGTGTGAAAAATATGCGGCAAGGTATTCTTAAATAAAACTATAATCAAATAGTGGGAACAAAGATTATGATAGTCCCTTTTGTAGGGGCTTAGTTTTTTGTACCCAATTTAAAAATACTTTTGCCTTATCAATTTTGACATATCCCCAAAAACAGCACTCACAAACAGGTGTATGCTGTATATGTGTATGTCCGCAAATTATCATCCCCAGTGGTAAAAGTATTTTACTGCTGGGGATTTTTATGCCCTTCGGGGCAGTAAAGGGAGGACAATCACATGAAAATAATCAATATTGGAATTCTTGCCCATGTAGACGCTGGAAAGACGACCTTGACGGAGAGCCTGCTATATGCCAGCGGAGCCATTTCAGAACCGGGGAGCGTCGAAAAAGGGACAACGAGGACGGACACCATGTTTTTGGAGCGGCAGCGTGGGATTACCATTCAAGCGGCAGTCACTTCCTTCCAGTGGCACAGATGTAAAGTCAACATTGTGGATACGCCCGGCCACATGGATTTTTTGGCGGAGGTGTACCGCTCTTTGGCTGTTTTAGATGGGGCCATCTTGGTGATCTCCGCTAAAGATGGCGTGCAGGCCCAGACCCGTATTCTGTTCCATGCCCTGCGGAAAATGAACATTCCCACCGTTATCTTTATCAACAAGATCGACCAGGCTGGCGTTGATTTGCAGAGCGTGGTTCAGTCTGTTCGGGATAAGCTCTCCGCCGATATTATCATCAAGCAGACGGTGTCGCTGTCCCCGGAAATAGTCCTGGAGGAAAATACCGACATAGAAGCATGGGATGCGGTCATCGAAAATAACGATAAATTATTGGAAAAGTATATCGCAGGAGAACCAATCAGCCGGGAAAAACTTGTGCGGGAGGAACAGCGGCGGGTTCAAGACGCCTCCCTGTTCCCGGTCTATTATGGCAGCGCCAAAAAGGGCCTTGGCATTCAACCGTTGATGGATGCGGTGACAGGGCTGTTCCAACCGATTGGGGAACAGGGGAGCGCCGCCCTATGCGGCAGCGTTTTCAAGGTGGAGTATACAGATTGCGGCCAGCGGCGTGTCTATCTACGGCTATACAGCGGAACGCTGCGCCTGCGGGATACGGTGGCCCTGGCCGGGAGAGAAAAGCTGAAAATCACAGAGATGCGTATTCCATCCAAAGGGGAAATTGTTCGGACAGACACCGCTTATCCGGGTGAAATTGTTATCCTTCCCAGCGACAGCGTGAGGTTAAACGATGTATTAGGGGACCCAACCCGGCTCCCTCGTAAAAGGTGGCGTGAGGACCCCCTCCCCATGCTGCGGACGTCGATTGCGCCGAAAAAGGCAGCGCAAAGAGAACGGCTGCTGGACGCTCTTACGCAACTTGCGGATACTGACCCGCTTTTGCGCTTCGAGGTGGATTCCATCACCCATGAGATCATTCTTTCTTTTTTGGGCCGGGTGCAGTTGGAGGTTGTTTCCGCTTTGCTGTCGGAAAAATACAAGCTTGAAACAGTGGTAAAGGAACCCACCGTCATTTATATGGAGCGGCCGCTCAAAGCAGCCAGCCACACCATCCATATCGAGGTGCCGCCCAACCCGTTTTGGGCATCCATCGGACTGTCTGTTACACCACTCCCGCTTGGCTCCGGTGTACAATACGAGAGCCGGGTTTCGCTGGGATACTTGAACCAGAGTTTTCAAAACGCTGTCAGGGATGGTATCCGTTACGGGCTGGAGCAGGGCTTGTTCGGCTGGAACGTAACGGACTGTAAGATTTGCTTTGAATACGGGCTTTATTACAGTCCGGTCAGCACGCCGGCGGACTTCCGCTCATTGGCCCCGATTGTATTGGAACAGGCATTGAAGAAATCAGGGACGCAACTGCTGGAACCTTATCTCTCCTTCACCCTCTATGCGCCCCGGGAATATCTTTCCAGGGCTTATCATGATGCACCGAAATACTGTGCCACCATCGAAACGGTCCAGGAAAAAAAGGATGAAGTTGTCTTTACTGGCGAGATTCCCGCCCGCTGTATACAGGCATACCGTACTGATCTGGCCGTTTACACCAACGGGCAGAGCGTATGCCTTACAGAACTGAAAGGGTATCAGGCCGCTGTCGGCAAGCCAGTCATCCAGCCCCGCCGTCCAAACAGCCGCCTGGACAAGGTGCGCTATATGTTTCAGAAGATAGAGAATAATAAAGGAGATCAAGGTAATCAAGGAGATAATGAAAATAAAGAAAATCAAGTAAGGAGATCAGAATAATAACGATTTATGGAAGCAGTTAAGGCCGCTTCCTTTTTTAATAAAAAATTAATATTTTAAATTTATTCTGAAATAATAGAATAAAATAGCTTGCACTTATTAAAAGTGACTAGATTATTTATTCTCACTATGTTACATTGTAGGCGTTTAGAACAGGTATGATTTTCCTATAATAAATCTCCGTGAGCTCGGGATACAGAGCAGTCAGGGCACTTTGATTAATATAATTGAAGTGGTATCTAGGTTGGATAGCGTTTGGCTTAGCGTTTTGAAAATCTTAACAAAAGGCACGTTTGTAAGACGTGTGTCAGGTGACGGCTGACAACCAATAAAAATCAAAGCATTATATTGCTAAGATCCATGCGTAAGCATGTTAGAGCAAGACGCTACGGCGTAGAAAGATTGTTGAGAGGCTAGGGCTCTACTAGTTTGATTCGACTGTTCGTGCAGGGCAAAAATCTCAACCATGGCGGACCCGATAAAAATACTAGCTAGATTAGATTATCTAGCAACGATCCGGGAACTTTGGTCATTAAGCTTATCCTTTAGATGGACCAAAAGTTTGAGGTAATCGTAAGCACACTTTGAGCCGAGAGCCGGTGTGTTGACATTTAGAGATAAATGTTCAAATTGCGTACTCAGCGAAGGGGAGGGTATGAAGTGGCGTAGAATGCCCTACGTTGCTAAATCTGTGAAAATGGAACAATCTTAATATGTTATCTACACACGATGTTGGAATTGGTTATGACGAAGATATGATAATGCTTAACTGCACAATGCATGAGGACACATGATTCGGAGTGGTAGCCATAAGGCTACAGTAGATTACATGATTAGGAGCGTGAAATTGGATCGGAAGGGTGGACTGTCTATTCATCCTAGTTGCAGAAGGTGACTGAAGGAGAAAATCGAAAAAAATAAACGACTTATTTTTTTGATAGCAACGTGGTGAATAGACAGTCCACGTTGCAGTGATAGGCTTCATTGGAAGTAAAGATTATCGCTCACATTAGGATTTCTTAGCTTGTTACTCTCGAATTTATTTGTTGTTACATTGGGAAGTTTATAAGTTGTTTAGTCTGAAATGACGTTAGAATACGTCTCTCAGCATCGTCAAGCGCTAGCTGCTAACGATTAAGTAGCAGAAAACCGGCAATACCAGACGTCTCACTGGTTTATCAAAGGAGAAATAAGCCGTATGGCTACTTGTGCCGGTAAAGTTTTTAACAAATCAGGTGATTTTTATGGCTAGCTTAGAAAACCATATGCAATATATGATTCGTAAGCAATTCAATGGTCGAACTAGATCGCAAAATAAACACCATGGCGCTAAAAAGGCTGATTACATGCACGTTTATTCAAATAATTCATTGAAAACGCATGAGAGAGCGATTCATAAGTTTTGTAGTTGGGCAAAAGAAAACAGGATAAAAAGAATACGTCAAATTAATTATGACGTAATAGGGAATTATTGTCTCTATTTACAAAGTAAAGGTTATAGCGCCTGGACGATAAAAGCCGGAATTACAGCGATTAACCATGTTATGGTTGGGACTGGCAATTGGAGTAAAAATGATGTTTTTACCGCCTCTAAATGGAATAAAGGTCATGATGCTAAGTTTCAAACATTAATTAAGCGTAAAAATCGGGGTGAAATCTGGAATAATCGGCGGCAAAGCGCAGAACAATGGCGAAAAGAAAATGAAACGCTTTATGAGAATAATCGTTCACTGATAGATACTGCTAGAGCGTTTGGATTGAGAAGAAGCGAACTTTGCCACACTTCAAAGGATAAACCTTCAGTTATTTCAAATAGCTTTTTTGAAAATAAAGGTAAATTATATTGTTTTGTTCCGTATGGAAAGGGTGGCAGGCCAAGATTTGCTACATGCAGAAATGATATGGAAAATGAAATGCGGCAACTTTACCAGTTCCAAAAAGCAAAGTATCTGCCACAAACTCAAAATGATATTAAAAAGTTTCAGCAGGTTTTTTTGAAGAAAAATGAAAAGACTTACCGTGATAATAATTATATTTATGATGGTCATGTTAGTGGCCGTTTGAGATTTCATATTCAAAGACAAGAATACGCTAGAACACGTTTGGACGAAGAATTTAAAACAAAAGGACGTCGTAACAATACGCAACGAACAATTAATGGAATAAAAGGAAATGAAACAGCTTTTAGAGCGGTTGCTAAAGATCTAGGTCATGGAAGAATAGACGTATTAGGAAATTATATTTAAAAAAAGACGAAGGCGGCAAATTCCTTCGTCTTTTTATCATAATTTTTTTAACTCAATCTGATTAGCTCTATCAGATTTGCATCGCCTTTTGGCTTTAAAATAATTTATTTAATAAACATTCATTCGTGCTTTATTATAGATTATGGATATTACTTTGTCAAACAAAAAAAGACCTAACTGGTTAGACAGGCGCAGTTAGGTTTGGATTCCAATGATCCTATATATCTTCTTCACCTTTAGACTATCATATGTCGTTCAATGTTGCAACTCATCATGGTATAATCAAAAATGGCAACTGCCTCTGAGAGGGGGTGGGATTCCAATGGTTAATTATCTTCTTCAAAATATCGTAGCACCATTACTTGTTGGGTGCTTGGTGGCGTTGTTTACTAAGTGGATTAACAAGCGATAACAAGTTGCTATCCGCTTAGCGAATACAGCGAAGTTCGATAGGCCTAGACAACCTATCGGGCGTTTTTTTTTATAAAAAAACCTAACTGGTTAGGCGGCCAGTTAGGTTTGGAACGTTGCTATGTTTTTAATAACTGTATTTCTTTCAATCAGATTATAACATTAAATATAATCGAATGATACAAAAAGAAAACCCGTTAAGTAACGGGTTAAGAAAACAATGATTGTGCTATTATGGTGTGTCATTCATTAGAACACCATTAGTATAACATAACATTTTTAGCCAAAATCAATTTTATCAAGCATAGATTCAGTTGTTTCCTGATCTAGTCCTAAATATGCAAGGGTCATCTGTTCGCTTGAATGATTTAAAAGCTTCATGACAAGCGCAATGTTATGGCCGGTTTGCTCGTAAACTCGATAAGCGCCAGTTTTACGCATGGTGTGAGTACCTAGATAGTTAATCTCTAACAGATCGCCAACTTTGGCCATAATTTTGTAGTATTGTTTTTCAGTAATATGTCTTTCAGGGCGTTGGGTTGAAGGGAACAACCATTCTTTAATTAAATCATGCTCCTTTAACCATTCATAATAAACCGTGAGATCCTGTGCAACTGGTTTTAAGTATAGGTTGTTAGGCTTCCCAGTCTTTTTATCATGGATATAGGCATTAGGCTTTACGTTTCCTTGCTCGTCAAAAATATCGTTGATTTTTAACCGTAAAACGTCAGAAACCCGGAGTAAAGTTGCTTTACCTACTTGGAAAATTGTGTAATTTCTTCTTCCAGCACGGAAATTGTGTAACAAAGTGTCTTGAACTTCATGTAAAACATTAGAATCTTTAATTGGTAAAACAGTTTGTTTCATAATAAAAATCCACCTTAAAATCGAAAAATATAGGGGCTGTAAATCCACAAAACAATATTATAACCCCTATATTTAATATTATACATTTAAGGCCTTGGTTTATCAATAAATAAAAGGGGTTATTACTAACAAATAGCCCCTAAACTAATTGGACAATACGTTTTTTTAGTTTCATCGCGCGTTTGTCGAAACACAAACATTTTTTGTTCATGTGTGCCTTTTGCTTGTGCCGGATCAGGTAATGGCCAGTGAATACTTTTAGCTTGTGGTGGTATTACTGGACACCTACAAATAAAATTTGGCTTTTGACTATTTATTAAAGAAAATTCTCAAGGTGTCTTGATGTTTCAATCTGAGTACTCCAAAATAATATTCAAAGTAAATAATTTATCAACGTCTTTTAAAGCCGCTAACTGTCGATCTAAATGTTGCTCCTTGGAACTCACACGCGCATAACCGATTTTAGCCATTTCCAATTCTCCTTTTGGACAGTTCTAATGAATACTTGTAATTCCTAGTATAGCACAGAAATAAAAAAGGCCAATAGGGTATACCCTAATGACCTTTTTTGATCTATCAGCTGACGTCAACTTTCATCTGGTAAAAAGCCGTGTTCGACAATCAATAACTGGCGTGCCATCGTCTCAAACACGGACTGCAGATCTTCAAACTTGCGATAATGGCCACTGGCAATGAGTCTGATGGTGACCGCCGTTTGTTGGGCGATTAAGGCAGAAACTACACCGAAAACGTCATCGACTGACAGGCCCTCACGACGAGGCAGCTGTTCAATTTTCTCGCGAAAAATGCGATCGATTTCAGCGGATATGGCAGTTGTTTCTTGCTGCACTTGTTGTCGCAACGGTTCGGGAAAATGCGGTAAATCAGCATAGGCTTGCATCATCAAGCGGTATTCAGCTGGGAATTTGAATTGTAGTTTCAACTCATACTTAACTGCAGTGGTCATCATGGCAGCCAAGCCAGGGGCATTCTGCCACTTTTTGGGGTCCATGTGATCATAAATTCGATGATAGGCATATTTGAAAGCGTCAAGATACAGCGCTTGTTTATTGCCAAAATAATGGAAGAGCAAGCCCTTAGATACTTGTGCTTGGTTGGCAATCTGATCGGTTTTGCTCTTGATGAAGCCTTGCTGGCCGAAAATTTCCGTCGCTGTTTTGAGGATTCGGGTGACCTTTTCAGGATCTGTCACAACATTTTTCATAGGCTCAAATCCTGACGGCGATAACCAGCAATGCCAAGAATAAATAATACTATAGCGCTAACAACCATCACGATTAGCCATGTTTGATCAACGTTTTCAACCGGTACATTGGCAATCCAGCCAAAAGGTGTGAAGTTGCCTGCGTGTTTTGGCAAATCAAACAATCCCCGGAAAATTTGAACGATCAGACCGGCTCCCATATACAGCCAGAATAGACTGCTTAAGCGTGGCCACAGACCGACTAGTGCGATGCCAAGGGCGATAAACGATATCACAGCCGGAACGCTAGCCACGAATAGGCGACCGAGGTACTTGAGCGGCAACGGGTGACTGAGAACAGTGTTCCCAGTGAAGAACAAGGCCAGCAGCCCAGCAGAAAGGACGAACACGCCTGCCAGCAGACCAAAGCAATAGTAGCTGACACTGATCGTGGTTCGCGTTGGCTTTTCGGCATGAATGACGCTCAAGTAACCAAGGTTGTCATCGCGTTTGAGTCGGAATGCCACTTGGACGCCAGCAGTCACGGCTAATGCGACGAAAATGCCGAGATACATGCCTAAGAATGACAGGACCATGGTCTGATTGGCAGCGTTGATTTGGCCAACATCTAGTATTTTACGATAAAGCGGATTCGTTTTAAGAATGTCGCCAACGCCGCCGAGCACACTACCCATGACGCCGCCAAACACCACGGCGCCGATTAACCACCCAGCAAATAATCTGCGCTCAGTTCGCCACAGTAAGGCAGGGATCGAGCGAAGCCAGCCGGCAGCTTTGGCTCGGCCGGTGCGTTCAGCAATAATCCCGGCGCCCAGATCGCGGTTGCGGGCAATCATGGTGGCGCTGGCCGCAAGCAGAATGCTGACCAGTAAGGCCAAACCTAAAGCCCAGACGTTGTTATCAGTATAGAAGTTTGCTTTTTCGAACCAACCAATTGGTGATAACCACGTCAGATTTTGATGCTGGATATCGGTGACCAGCCGAACCAAATAAGCGGCAGTCAGCACCATGTAGCTCAACATATTGGCTGTACGTGTGTTATTGGTTAGTTGCGCGAATAGCAACGCAATGGCTCCGAATAGCAAGTTGGCGATCACCATCCCCAGTGAAAACAGGAAGTCACCGTACAAGTCAGTACCACCCATGTTGACAGCGGCCAACGAGACAAAATAGAGGATACCCATTATGGCACTGTCGATGAGAAGCTCAAGCGAAGCGGCGGTGATGGCAGCCGTTCGCCCAACATTGCGAGCGCGAACCATTTCGAGCAAGCCACTTTCTTCTTGACCGCGGGTGTTGCGAATCATCAGCGGCATAACCCATAAGGCCTGCAAAATAATCATGAAGACGACCATCACACCAGCAAACACAATCGCTGTGTTATACGTGTCCACCTTTGGCATCGCGCCAAACATTGCCGCCATGCCCGGCGCTTGCAGCATTTTGACAATCTCTTTAGAGCCCGAGGCCCCGCCTGCAAAGTCTGCTTCCAATTTGCCAGCACCAATGGCAATCATCATGATCAAAATGACAAGCCAGATGAGTGAAAATTTTAGATTTTGTTTGAGGTTTGCCCGAAGCAGATAACCTGCGTTCCGATTACTGTGCCGCATGAGTCTCACCTTGCTTTCCATAATAACGCAGGAATAACTCTTCCAGCGTTGGCGGCGTTGATTGCATGTCGACCACGGTGTTGGCGGCCAGTGTGGTCATGATGGTGCCAAGCGCGTCTCGATCAGCGGTGAAAACCGCCTTGGTGTGCTCGGAATCGCGATAAGTGAGGTCGTGAACGCCAGCTTGCTTTGCCAAAGCAGTCATTGGGGTAGCGGTGGTGACTTCAATTTTGATCCGCGATAGATGCCGTAATTGATCAAGATTGCCGCTCTCAATCACACTACCATCACGGATGATAACAATTGAATCACACATTCGCTCGACTTCGGACAAAATGTGGCTTGATAGCAGCACACTTTTACCGGCTCTTTTCAGTTTTAAAACTTCTTGCTGGAAAGTCTGTTCATTTAATGGATCAAGCCCAGAAGTGGGTTCATCAAAAATATACAAATCGGCATCTTGCGACAACGCAGCAATTAACGCTACTTTTTGACGATTGCCTTTTGAATAGGTACGAGCTTTTTTCTTCGGATCAAATTCAAAGGCCTTGATTAGTTCATCGGTCTTTTGATTATGCTGGCGGCCATTTAAACGTAGCAATAGGTCGATAATTTCGCCGCCAGAAAGATTTGGCCATAAATAAACGTCCCCAGGAACATAGGCGATGCGTGGATGAATCGCCGCATC
The DNA here is from genome assembly GCF_001654615.1 of Ligilactobacillus aviarius. Taxonomy (GTDB): domain Bacteria; phylum Bacillota; class Bacilli; order Lactobacillales; family Lactobacillaceae; genus Ligilactobacillus; species Ligilactobacillus aviarius_B. Next base: position 4,061 of record NZ_LWUD01000052.1, on the reverse strand, counting down.
ATCCCGCCAGGCATCTTTGCCGAAGACGGTCACTGAGCCGCCACTCTTTTTTAATAAGCCTAAAATAACTCGAATGGTCGTGGATTTGCCGGCCCCATTAGGTCCTAGAAAACCCAGAACCTGACCGGGTGCCAACGTGAAACTGACATCTTTTAATGCGGCAAACTTGCCAAAGTTTTTTTGAAGATGGTCAAGTTCGATAATAGCTGTTGTCATTTTTGTCATCCTCCTTAAGGTCAAACTTGAAACACGTTTTAATATGTCGGTATCTGATCAACCTTTTCCAGTATAGTCGCGATTGACTGACGAGTCAACGAATTATTGACTCGTCAGTCAATTTTTTTGTGACGCCGGATTTACAATGTAAGTGCAACACCTAAATAACTAGACCAAAAAGGCCATGAAGCCTTAAACTTATAAGTGACAAAACCAATAAGTTAGGACGGACTTCATGGCCCAATCTAAAGATACCATCAAAAAATCTTAGAAACTGTTTAGTATCTTTTGAGAAGTAACCTGATAAAAGCTAACGAAACCATCATGAGACTAGTGTTGAGCTTACGCTCACAGTTACGCCATAAACGATGATAATTTCCCAACCAACTAAATGAACGTTCAATGAGCCACCGTTGGGGGATAACCGAAAATTGGTGTAACTCATTTCATTTAACGACGATTACCTTGGCTGAGGTTAAACTGCTAATCTCATTGGCAAAATTTTGGCCGGTATAACCACTATCAACCATCATGGTTCGAACCAATTTAAACTGCTCTAAATTAAGGGTGACGAGTGCAATCGCCCCGTCACGATCAGTGATGTTAGCCCGGGTAATATGGATAGCTTGCGGGAATCCATTGATGTCGACGGCTAAATGGCGCTTAATGCCGGAAATTTTCTTGCCACCATCGTAACCCTTATTTTCAGCGGTAGCGGTGTTCTTAATGCTTTGGGCATCTAAAATGACGAACGAAGTTCGGGCTGACCGCCCTTGCCTTAATCGTCGATCAGCGACAATTTTTTTAAAACCTGAGTTAATAAAGCTGGTTTATCAGGGGTGGGGGCTTTTGACCAACTCATCCAATAGTAGTAAACGGTGGACCACTTTGGATAATCAGCCGGCAAATCACGCCAAGTACAGCCATTTTTAAGGACATAGAGCATGGCACAGAAGATATCATAAGGATCAATGTGTTTTGGGTGAGTTCGTTTTCTTGAAGCTTCCAGATCCTGACGGATCAAATCGAATTGTTGCCGAGAAATATCGCTTTGGTAATGATGACTAAAATGTTGCATATGATCACCAACTTTTTTGACAGTAGTTTATCAAATTATTGGGTCAAAATCAAAGATACTAAACAGCTTCTTATAAGCAACTATCACGTGAGGAGCGTGGCCAAATCCAGAGTCTTTATGAAGATCATTATTCGATCAGGGCGATTGCTAAAAGATTAGCCCGCGATCCCAGCACGATCAGCCGTGAAATCAAGCGCGGCACCGTGACTCAAATGTCCAGTTATGGCGTTTATACCCAGCGTTATTTTGCCGATAGCGGTCAAATTCAATACGAACAACGCCGTTTAAATTGCCATCGCAAAAGTCTACTCGAATATAGTCCGGCATTCTTTAACCAATTGACCACTGCGCTTAAGGCTAAGTTCCGAGTGCACAGTGTAGATAGCTTTGTCGGTGCTTATAAACGTCACCATCCAGCTGAATATTGCCCCGCAACACCCACTGTTTATCGTTACATTGATCGCGGGTTACTAGCTGTCGCCAATATCGATTTACCACAACAGGTCAAACGTCACCAAAAGCACCGTACGGGTCGTGTACGCCAAAATAAAAAGATCTTGGGGACTTCAATTGAACAGCGACCAGTAGCGGCTAATGATCGTTCTGAATTTGGTCATTGGGAAGGTGATTTAGTCAAAGGCAAGCGAACCAGCGATCAACCGGCACTGCTCACCCTAACTGAACGAATGACGCGCTACGAAGTCGTGATCAGAATCCCCAACTATCAGGCTGAAACCTGTAAGGCTGCAGTTCAACAGTTTGTGAATAAACTTGATGCTGAGGTGGTTAAGTCACTCACTTTTGATAATGGTGCAGAATTTTCTGCGCTGAGTGAGGTCACTGGTACCAACCTATATTTTGCTCATCCTTATACGCCGTCAGAACGGGGCAGTAACGAACAGCTTAATGGGCTACTAAGAGAATTTATCCCTAAAGGTCAATCAATTACCAGTTTCAGTGATGATCATATTAAGCAAGCGACCGCGGCACTTAACCAACGACCACGTAAACTATTTGGTTATAAATCAGCCAATGAATTCATGGCTGAGCAGCTACTCGCATGACCACCACCTAGACCACTTATAAGTGAAGTTTAGCAAGTGTTGCACTTGATTTGACAATTCGGGCATTAGTTCCTCTTTCCTCTGGTGAATATGGATCTGGCCAATAAATAGCTACTCCTAAACGTTCTCGAATATCATTTAGGCTAAGAAATTCACGCCCATGATCTGGAGTCAATGAATGGACAAATTCTTTAGGGATAGATCCTAAGAGATCAACTAAGCCCTGATTAACATCAGCTGTTTCTTTGTGATTGATCTTTTTGATCAATACTAATCGACTAAGACGATCAACGACTGTTAAAAGAACAGAGTGTCCAGTTTTCCCCATTACAGTATCTATTTCCCAATCACCAATGCGCTGACGCTCATTGATGAATTTAGGGCGCTCATGAATTGAAATATAATCTGTCTGGGCTTCCCGATGCCTCCTGGTATTTTTAGGATGACGGGTGTGATGCTTATGTCTTAAATGTCGTTTAATTCCGGTATCACCATGAGATGAATACTGTTCGCCTAAATTATGCTTGTAAATATGACGATAGATGGTGTTAATTAAAAATGGACCCTATTTTTAGATTTTGGGTATAAAAAAGAGCACCTTTTCAGGTACCCCGCCGGCTCGGTCTAAGGAGCTACCTTAGTACCAATTTGCGCACCGGCCTTATCGTATTAGTAACTATATTATAGCACAATGTTGTTGTGATACAATTAATCTTGCGCATCGGGTGGGTAGCTCCCACTGAAACCGCGCAAGATGGGAGGCGTCTCCCATGGGACACTGGTTCCTTGTCGTATTAGTCGTGCCCAATAAGCACGTTAAAAAGCTAATTAAAAAGGCAGTTGCTCTGATTCGTAAGATGATGAAATAATATTGCTACTTTTTCTGCGCTGGCTTCGGTCGGCGCTTTTTTTATCTAAATAATCTTTCCAGGGAATTCCCCTTGGGTACTGATTCATTGCTATATAAAGGATAGGTCAATGGTTCGCCCGATACAGTTTTTAATTTTGAACTTGTTAACCTAAGACTTCCGATACGCTGTCCTCGCTTGATTGGTGCTTGGAGGGTCTGAGTATTGTTGGTTAATTTATTATCGAAATTTTGCGAAACTGTGTAAGAAGTTAGGGGACTATTGCTCCAAATGGATAGTTTCTGGGGGCTAGTAGATAAGTTACTTTTAACGCCGTGTTTAACCTTGGCTTTAGTAACATTACTAGGTAATTTGATTTGTTGTAAGTGATAATCCTGTTTAAGCATTTTATACAGGTTTTGTTTTTGAACGAACCGATTGTCTTTATAATAATCTAGAGAAAATTGATTCGTTGGAGAAAGAGAATAAATCGCTTAAAAACGAAATTAAGGGCATTTACAGAGGTTTTAATCAGTTTATGGAAAATACCCTTGGTGCAACTGTTAGACAAGCTGAAAAGCTCATGAATAACCTTGTGAGTGAAATTAAAGAGTTTGTAAAAGGTGGAGAGTTTGAAAAAATTCATAGAAATGAAACTCGAACACGAGATAGAGATGAATTAAGTCGTTAGAAGCTCATATTTGCGTTTTAAGGCGTTTTAAATCAATTCGAGTATATTTACACCTGTTTGGTCTTTTCGTCGGCATAAGCGTTAAAAATGGCAATAGAAAAAGCAGCAAGGGCGAACGTAGTGAGTGCATTTACCCTTGCAGCTTTTTTTTCTACCAAGAGTCA
>NZ_LWUD01000051.1 GCF_001654615.1 Ligilactobacillus aviarius | reverse complement strand
TAAGTTTTAAGGAAAATCATCGTGAGATGATTACAAAACATATATTACGAGGAGGTGCGGTTATGAAATGTCGAATGACCATGACCGTAGTTTTTGACAAACCGTTTTATAAGGGAGTTTTTGAACGTTTTGTTGATGACCGATATGCAGTCGCTGAGATCAACTTGGGAACAAGTTTACCAAAGACCCGTGATATATATCGATTAGTTTTAAAGCGTTGGAATACAATTCACTTTTCAAAAGAGGCACTTGATTCAACGAGGGTCAAGCGAGTCAATCCTAAAAGAATGCAACGGGAAGCTCAAAAACAAGTTCACGCTGAATTTTATGGTTCAAAGGCTCAACAAGCTCTTAAAGCTGACATTGAAATGCGAAAGCGACAAAGTCACAGGGAGCGGCAAGCAGCAAAGGCGAATCATAAAAGGAAGAAGTTTGAAATTCGACAATTAAAGAAAAAACAAAAGCATCGTGGACATTAATTTTTCCCATTACCTTCCAAGGAGGAGGGTAATGGGATTTTTTGTTATAATATCCCTGAAAAGAGGCGGTTCCATGCAAACCATTACAGCTGATATTTTGAAAAAAGTTATTCACCAACGTCCGCAAAACAGTTTTAAGGGGACGTTTGGTAAAGTGTTGATCGTGGGCGGTAACCCGAATATGGGTGGGGCGGCAATTATGGCCGGCAGTGCCGCGGTCCACGCTGGAGCAGGATTAGTCACAATCGCGACTGCCAGGGAGAATTTAACAGCGGTTCATTCAGTAGTTCCAGAAGCGATGTTTGTGGATTATCTTGATGCACCTCAATTTATTTCACTGATCAAGGGAGTGGATGTAATCGTTCTCGGACCAGGATTAGGCAATGATTCAATCGCCGAAAAAGTAATTCAAACGGTGTTTACCAACATCGCATCGAATCAAACATTGATTATTGACGGTTCGGCAATTACTTTAGTTGCGCAAAATGCAGCTTTAAAGGATGCTATTCCAACAAATGCACATGTGGTTTACACTCCTCATCAAATGGAATGGCAACGGTTAAGTGGAATTCCCATTAGTGAACAAAATAATACTCATCGAAATCAGGAAGCACAACAAAGCTTGAATGCTACCGTGATTTTGAAGAAACATCATTCTGAAATTTATTTTTCAAATGGCGAAATCCGTAAGCTAATGGTTGGTGGCCCGGCAATGGCGACTGGCGGAATGGGCGACACGTTAACGGGCATTTTAGCGGCGTTTATTGCCCAGTTTGATGCTTCATTTGAAGACCGGATTCAGGCAGCAGTATTTACCCACAGTAAGATTGCCGATGAGTTAGCTGAAGAGAAATATGTTGTTTTACCAACAAATATTATTAGTCACTTACAAAGTTTTATGAAAAGAAATTGTGGATAAAAAATAAAACCGTGAAGATTCACGGTTTTATTTTTACTTTAATTTCAATAATGCTTGAATTTCATTTTCAGAAAGGGGACGGTATTGGCCGGGTTTTAGAGATGAATCAAACTTCAACGGCCCCATCGCAATCCGGTTCAGCGTTGCCACATGCATGCCGCACGCCGCAAACATCCGCTTGATTTGGTGATATTTTCCTTCGGTAATTGTGATTTCAACTTCCGATTGATTGTCTTTTTCAACAACTGAAATAATCTTTAACGTGGCTGGTTTGCAGAGCGTACCGTCTTTTAGGCGAATTCCGGCTTTGAAACGGGCAATCGTATCGTCATTGACAATTCCGTCAATCGTTGCCTGATATGTTTTGGCAACGTGTTTATGCGGTGCCAGGAGCCGATGAGCGAGTTGACCGTCGTTCGTTAATAAGAGAAGCCCAGTTGTATCCTTATCAAGACGGCCAACCGGTGCGAGTCCCTTAACCAAATCATCCGGGGCAATTAAGTCAAGAACGGTCCGTTGGGATGCATCTTCGGTTGCGGTAATCACGTTTTGCGGCTTATTGAGCATTAAATACTTTGTTAATTGAATTGCAACCGGCTGATCGTTAATGCTAACTTGAGCAGAATCAGGGTCAAGTTGATCTTTTCCGTTTTTGACAAGTTCACCGTTGATTTTAATTTGTTTTTGTTTGATCATTTTTTTGATCTCAGAGCGAGTGCCAATTCCAAGATTGCTTAATAATTTATCAATTCGCATAGTTTCCCTCATTTAAGTTAGTATAAAAGAGGTTGTGACGTAAGTCGCAACCTCTTTGCTATCCTTGCATAATCGGGTTCCAAAACAAACGAGCTATGTGGTGACGCGAAGCTAATTCGAAAACCTCCGAATCTATGCTGACGCGATTCGTTCACTTTTCTGCTTCCACCACGCTCGTTTTTAACGTTTTGTCACACCTTCGTTTTTATTTAATCAATTCATAGATCCCTTGAGCATAAATTGCTGCGGCCTTGATCAAGTCATCAACCGGAATGAATTCGTTTGGTTGGTGCATTGTGTCAGGAACACCTGGGAACATTGCGCCAAAGGCAACCCCGCGCTTCATTAACCGACCGTACGTTCCGCCACCAACAACTTGGCCATGAGCATCTTCGCCAGTTTGTTCGCGGTAAACATTTAATAATGTTTTCACTAACGGATCGTCTTCGTCAACGTAGTGCGGAACCATGCCGCCATCGTGCATTTCAAAGTGAACGTGGTATTCATCAGCAGTCGTGTTCAATCCCTTTTCGATGTATTCAGGATCAGTACCTTTTGGATAACGGAAGTTCAGGGTGATTGAACCTTCTTTGCCATCTTCAAATGAAAGGAGGCCAGGGTTCATTGTTAAGTCACCCATCACATCATCCGTATAGTTCATGTCAAAGTTCTTCAACCGTGAATCAAGGTGAAGTTTTTCAGCTGCAAAGGTGATAAAGTCCTTGGCCCCGTTTTCAAAATCAAATTGATTCAAGAAGAGGGCTAAGTATGTTCCAGCGTTGATTCCCCGTTTTGGTTCTTGAGCGTGGGCAGCTTTCCCAATCATGTGAATGTAAAGTTGACCATCGCGAATATCAGCTTCGCCAACTACCGGGTTTTCAGCGATGAATTCATCAAATGCTTTGATCATTTCCTTGTAATCAGTAGCCTTAACCCATGCTTCAGCGTCCCGTGGGACCATGTTTTCCCGCAAGCCAGAATTGAATTTAACCAATTCATATTTGCCGCCGTTTGTGCCATCGAATTTGGCATCAAACGTTACGTTTCCTTTTTCGCCGTTGATAATTGGGAAGAAGGCGTCTGGTGAAAAGCCGAAGTCGGGTTCAGGCATGTTCTTGAAGTAGTAGTCCATTCCGCGCCATGAGCTTTCTTCATCAGTTCCAAGGATGAATGCAACTTTCTTGCTTACCGGCAAGTTAAGTTCTTTGATAATTTTTAACCCGTAGTAGCATGCCATACTTGGACCTTTGTCGTCTGAAGCTCCGCGGGCATATAATTTACCGTCTTTGATTACTGGTTCGAATGGGTCAGTATTCCATCCTTCACCAGCGGGCATAACATCGACGTGGGCAAGAATTCCAAGGGTTTCATCGCCGTCGCCAAATGCGATTTGACCGGCCATGCCATCAATGTTCTTAGTTGCAAAGCCATCGCGTTCAGCAATTCCTAAAAACTTATCCAATCCAGCTTTTGGTCCCGGGCCAAGAGGAGCATCTTCAGCTTTCTTACTTTCATCACGGACACTTTTGACCCGTAACATTGCTTTTAAATCTGCTAAAAGTTCATCTTTACGGCTTTCAGCTTCTTTTTTCCAGTCAATTGTCGTCATATCGTTCCTCCTTAACTTTATTACCTTAATAGTATCATATTCAAAGATGACAAGGAAATTAAGCGAATAGATTTTAGTTATTAAAACATCGCAAAAAAGTTGGGATTTCTTGATTGCAAGAATCTGTCATATGGTATAATGCTTGCTGAAAGATTTAAGTTAATTAGAGAGAGGGCATTTTATAAATGTCGATAAAGGTTGGAAGTATTCTTGTGTGGGTCGTCCTTGCGTTTTTGACAGTGTGGAATATCCGCATCAATATTAAGTTGATGAAGATTCGGATGTCAGTTGCACCGCGCGATCCGCGAAATTTATCCGCAACGGAAATGAAGACGGTTAAAGCTTTGAATCACGAAAAACGGAAGTGGGCCATTTTAAGTCAGGTTTTGTTTTGGACATCATTGATCTTAGTGATTGCAGCCCAATCAATGGGAATTTTAGTTTACTTCCTTGATTTGTATACTTTAACATGCATTGTTTCAAATAAAATCGATTTGCAAGCAGCTCAGGTTTTAACGAGTAAAAAATAACGATCAGCACTTTTGACTGATCGCTTTTTTTATTTACTTCCGGCGTTGAGCCTTTAATTTTGCGGCTTCTTCAGCTGTAAGATGATCAAGTTCAACTAATTGATCTTCAATATCATCAAGGATCTGATTACGATCATCCGGATTAGCAACAAAGTCATATTTATCGCCATCGATGACCATAATTGGTGATTTATCATACCATTTCAGCCACCGGTCATAGTATTGAAGGAGGTTTTGGTAGTATTCCGGTAATGTTGGGTCAGATTCGATCTGTTCATAATCCCGACCACGTTTGCGAATTCGTTTCAACATTGTATCATAGGAAACCTTGATGAAAATCATTAGGTCTTGAGAATCAACTCCGGTTGCATATTGCAATTCATCAAGCATATTTTGCAGCAATTCTTGATAAGTTGCATATTCAACGGCCGTTGCATTTCCCATATCGGTATTCATTTTCATGAAGAGGGCGTCTTCATAAATTGAACGGTCAAGGACATTATTTGCTTCTTTTTTCGCTTCCTTGATCATCCGAAAACGCCGGTTCACAAAGAAAGTTTGGAGTAAGTATGTATACGGGTTAGTTGCGTTCTGATCGCCGGCTGCCCGTTTTTTAGCGGCGATTTCATTTCCTTTGTAAAATAATGGAAGAACCGGGTTATCTTCAACGGGTTCGAAAAACGCTTTTGAACCAAGCTCCTTTGACAAAATATCAGTCATTGTTGATTTGCCCGAACCAATAATTCCTGCAAGTGTAATCATTTTGAATGCTCCTTTGATTAATAATCCTTTCCAATTCTACATGGAAAAAAATGAGAAATCAATTTTGAGAAAAACGCGGTTGTTGCATTTCACGGTAAAATTTGGTAGTCTTGATAAGAAATTCAAGTAAAGGAGCGCGTTTAAAATGGCAAAGAAATTAAAAGTTGGCGATACTGTTTTTTGCGAAAAATTTGGGCCGATGAAGCACCAATTTAAAGGAACAATTAGCAAGATTTACGAAAATTCAGCGCTTGTTCAATTTACTGATTTTGATTCAAAGGATAAGATCGCAGCTGGTGACCTGCATAATCAAGCAATCATCAGTTTAAAGGATCTTTTTGATGAAGATGGTTTTAAGAAAAAACAGGAAAAAGACGCGAAAAAAGCTTCAAAGAGTAAAAAATAACCCATGACATTGAGCGAGTTTTATGCTATACTAAATGCACATGCGGGTGTAGTTTAGTGGTAAAACTCCAGCTTCCCAAGCTGGCGTCGCGAGTTCGATTCTCGTCATCCGCTTGGAAATATTCGATGATAGAAACTAGTAGGTTTGGAAATATTACAGCGAGTTCGGGATGATGGAAGCCGGATATAGGAACAAACTGAATCGCACTTCTTAGAATAGCAAACTAAATATTTGAGTGGATTACTTTTAATCAATTAGAGTGGTACCGCGGGATAACTCGTCTCTTGCATTTTTTGCAAGAGACTTTTTTATTACAGGAGGTTTTACGATGGATTATAAGAAAATGGTTGCCCAAGCGATCGCAAACGTTGTTGGCGATGATTTGGATTTAAATGAAATCAATGACAAAATCGAAGTTCCGAAGTCAATCAAAATGGGGGACTTTGCTTTTCCAGCCTTTGTTTTAGCGAAGGTAATGCACAAAGCACCCCAAATGATTGCCCAAGATATTGTGGAAAAAATTGACCAAACGGGATTTGAAAAGGTTGAAGCGGCTGGCCCATATGTCAACTTTTTCTTAGACAAAAAGCAATTTGGCAAGGAAATTGTAAGCGAAGTTCTTGACCAAAAGGAACACTATGGTGATCAAGATTTAGGCCACCAAGGAAACGTCACGATCGATATGTCATCACCTAACATTGCCAAGCCAATGTCAATGGGTCACTTGCGGTCGACCGTAATCGGAAATTCATTGGCAGAAATCTTAAAGAAAACGAATTATAACCCAATTAAAATCAATCACTTAGGTGACTGGGGAACTCAATTCGGAAAGTTGATCGAAGCCTACAAGCTTTGGGGAAATGAAGAAGATGTTAAGAAAGATCCAATCAATACGTTGTTGAAGTACTATGTGCGTTTCCACAAAGAAGACCAGGAACATCCAGAACTTGATGATGGAGCGCGGGCATGGTTCAAGAAACTTGAAGATGGCGATCCAGAAGCAACCCGCCTTTGGAAATGGTTCCGTGAAGAATCATTAAGCTTCTTCATGAAGATCTACAAGCGGTTAGGCATCACCTTTGATTCATATAACGGGGAAGCATTTTACAACGATAAGATGCAACCAGTAATTGATGAATTGAAGGAAAAGGGCTTGCTTGAAGAAAGCCAAGGGGCAATGATCGTTGACCTTTCAAAATATGACTTGAATCCGGCATTGATTCAAAAATCAGATGGAACAAGTTTGTACATCACGCGGGATTTGGCAGCTGCAATTTACCGGAAGAAGACATACAATTTTGTTCAATCACTGTATGTAATGGGAAATGAACAATCAAACCACTTCCATCAATTAGTTGCAGTGCTGAAAGAAATGGGCGATGATTGGGCTGACGATATGCACCACGTTGCATTTGGTTTGATCACTTCTGGCGGGAAGAAGTTATCGACCCGGCGCGGCAACATTATCTTACTTGAAGAAGTTCTTGATGATGCGGTTAAACTTGCTCAAGAACAGATTGAAGAAAAGAACCCGACCCTTGAAAATAAGGATGAAGTTGCGGATGCAGTTGGCGTTGGCGCGGTTGTCTTCCACGACTTGAAGAACGAACGGTTGAATCAATTCGACTTTGACTTGCAAGAAGTTGTGCGGTTCGAAGGCGAAACTGGACCATACGTTCAATATTCACATGCCCGGGCAATGAGTATTTTACGGAAGGCCGGTGTTGATGAAAATACCGATCTTCACGTTGAAGGATTAAATGATCCGGATGCATGGGAAACAGTCCGGATGCTTGGTGACTTCCCTGCAATGGTTAAACGGGCGGTTGAAGAATATGAACCTTCAGTAATTGCTAAATATGCGATCCGCTTAGCAAAGGCATTCAACAAATACTATGCCCACACCAAGATTTTAGTTGATGATGATCAAAAGAATGAACGGTTAGCCCTTGTTCAAAGTGTTGCAACCGTTTTGAAGGAATCATTGCGCTTATTGGGTGTTAAGGCTCCAGATGAAATGTAATTAAAGGAGAAGAAGGTGTGATCAAAGAGTCACATCTTCTTTTTTATTGATTGGCTTTCTTTTAGCGAGTTCGTTAAAATAAGGTTATCTGCCTCAAAAGGCTGAATTCAAAAAATTAATAATTTCGCCACATTTAAAGGGTATAATAATGAAAAGAATTACTTTTGAAATGTGGATCAAATTGATTAGAGGATTTGTTAAATGAAAGATTCTGAATTTAAAGAATGGATACGCGATAAGTGGGGCCGCTTTAAAACGTGGTTTAAGGCGAAGTGGCATCGTTATCAGATTTGGAAATGGTTGCTGATTGCATTTCTTTCCGTTTTCCTGATGGTCAGTGTTCGCCTTGTATTTATTGCCAAGACGGCTCATGTGAGTGACTTGAAGGCCCGGCTTGAGCAGACAACCGAGATTTATGATGCCTCGGGGAAAAAGGCCGGTTCGCTTTATTCGCAAAAGGGAACGTGGGTCCCATTATCGAAAATTTCGCAAAACATGCCGAATGCGGTGCTTTCAACCGAAGACCGGAATTTCTACCATGAATATGGTTTCTCGGTTAAAGGAATTGCCCGGTCGGTTGTGTTACTGATTCGGAACCGGTTAATGGGTGAAAGCACGATCAGCAGTGGGGGAAGTACGATCACCCAGCAGCTGGTTAAGAATGCTTTCTTATCGCAACAGCAAACTTTCTCGCGGAAAGCAAAGGAAATTTTCATTGCGATGCAGGTTGAAAATACATACAGTAAGAATGAAATTCTAACGATGTATTTAAATAATGCATATTTTGGAAATGGCGTTTGGGGCGTTGAAGATGCGGCGGAACGTTACTTTGGGGTTCATGCTTCCCAATTAACGATTCCTGAAGCTGCCACTTTGGCGGGAATGCTGACCAATCCAAACGGGTTTAATCCGGCTGATCATCCGAAAGCTTCACGGGATCGGCGAAACTTGGTATTACAATTTATGTATGAGAATAAAAAACTGACCAAGAGTGAAATGAAGCAGTATCAAGCAACGCCAATGGTTACGCATGATAATTACACTTATCATTCAGGTTACAATTATCCGTATTACTTTGACGCCGTCATCAGCGAAGCCATCAACCGTTATGGCTTGACCGAAAAGGACATTATGAACGGTGGCTATAAGATTTATACGTCATTGAATCAAAGTCAGCAAAAAGTAATGCAAAATGCGTTTGAAGATCAAGCATTGTTCCCACCAGCTCAGCCTGATGGAACGGAAGCCCAAGCAGCTTCAATTGCAATTGATCCGGATAATGGTGGAGTCACCGCATTAGTTGGGGGCCGTCCAGGAACGCACGTGTTCCGGGGATATAACCGGGCAACGCAACTTGTGCGTTCACCAGGATCGACCATCAAGCCGTTAGCGGTCTATACTCCGGCATTAGAAAACGGTTGGCACTATGATTCAATGGTTGAAGATAAGCTTCAGTCATATGGGTCAAACCATTATACGCCGCAAAACTGGAATGACCAGTATGCCGGTAAAATTCCAATGTATGAAACATTGGCTTTAAGTAAAAATACGTCAGCGGTTTGGTTATTAAACAAGATTGGCGTTCAAAAGGGTTACGATTCCGTTGAAAAATTTGGAATCAAGCTCACCAAAGCGGATGATAACTTAAGTCTGGCTCTTGGCGGGTTGGAAAAGGGAGTTTCACCTTACCAGATGGCAAGCGCCTATACGGCCTTTGCAAACAACGGGGTTCGTTATGAACCGCATTTAATTACTAAAATTGAAGATGCTTCAGGCAAGGTGATTGTTGATAATACCCATATTAAGCATAAGCGGATCATGTCAAAGAAGATCGCTAAAGAAATGACCAGTATGATGATCGATGTTTATAAGGACGGGACGGGCGTGAGTGCTGCCCCAACTGGCTATACGATTGCGGGAAAGACTGGTTCAACGCAAAGCACAGATGATATCAATCAAAACGGAACGGCTGAAGATGACCACTGGTTTATTGGTTACACGCCGGACGTTGTGGTTGCAACGTGGATGGGATATGATTCCGATAAGTATAACCTTGGCGAATACGGAGCCAATGAAGGTTCTGGCTTGTTTAAAGCTGAAATGCAGGGAATCATTCCAACAACAAATGAGACAGCGTTTGGCGTTCAAGCAGCTTCAACACTTGCAAATGAATCAAGCAATCCGGGTTCAAGTGCGAGCGGATTATGGGATAATATTAAGGAAAATGGGCAAAACATTGGCAACACGATCAAGCAGAAAGCTAGCCAATGGAAACAACAAATCGAAAACTTTATTAATAATCATTAATTTTTAAATTGAATTTGATTGAATTTTAAAGAGGCGAGGCAGATGGCAAAAGAAATTTTTGACTATGAAATTGATGAAAATATGGATCTGTTTGCGTTGATCAAAACGGCAGATGTCCGAATTGCGAAGAATGGCTCAAAATTTATCTCATTTATTTTCTGTGACCGTTCAGGCGAGATTATGGCAAAGTTTTGGGATGCATCAGATGAAGATATTGAAAACTTTCAAGAAGGGCGGGTCGTTCACATTACCGGTAAACGGGAAAATTATCAAAACAACCCGCAAATCAAGATCTTTAACCTTCATCTTCCACACGACGGCGAGCCAAATGATCCATTAGATTTTGTTCCCAAAGCTCCGGAAGATACTTCATCGATGGAAAAAGATTTTAATGCCTTTTTCTTGGAAATTAAAAATCCGACATGGAGTAAAATCGTTCATTATCTAGTAAAGAAATACCATGACCGGTTCTTCACGTTCCCAGCGGCGAAAAAGAACCACCATGCCTTTGCTGGCGGGTTAGCATACCATACGCTGTCGATCTTGCGGTTGGCCAAGGCGGTAACTGAAGAGTACGACTTTGTTGACCGTTCGTTACTGTATGCCGGGGCGATGTTACACGACCTGGGGAAGGTGATTGAACTTTCTGGACCGATCGCAACGCGTTACACGTTGGAAGGAAATTTAGTTGGCCATATTGTATTGATCGATGAGCAGATCGTTGAGGCTTGTCAAAAACTTGGAATTGACCAACAAAGTCAAGATGTGATCCTATTACGGCATATGATTTTAGCCCATCATGGTTTGATGGAATACGGATCACCGGTTCAACCACATTTAATGGAAGCTGAAATCTTACACCATTTAGATGATCTTGATGCTTCAATTCAAATGATGAAGGGCGCGCTTGATCATACTGAAAAGGGTGAATTTTCAGAACGAATCTTTGGCCTGGATGGGCGCAACTTTTATAAACCGGAAAACCAAGATTAGAAAAATCCCAGCAAGATTGCTGGGATTTTTTAGATAACAAAAAGCCCAGCAGCAATCGCTGCAGGGCTTTTATTTAACTAATCTTATTTATTGTTTTGAGCTGCACCTGTATTGTTACCTGAACCAGTGTAGTTTGCTAAGATGTTTTGTAAATCTTTATCTTTGATTGAAACGTCACCGTTCTTCAATACCTTAGATACAACCTTTTGCAATGTTGCTTGATCATTCATTTCTTCATTGATGATTTGATCTTTCAATTGCTTGATGTGGTCTTTCATTTGACCCTTGCCAGGGTTCTTGATGCAGTAGATAACTTGGTAACCATATGGAGTCTTAACTGGGGTTTCAGTGAATTGACCAGTCTTTAACTTGAATGCGGCTTGCTTGAATGAGTTATCTAATTGAGTGTCTGTTCCGTCAAATGAAGGAAGCTTGCCACCTTTGTTCTTTGTAGCAGTATCTTCTGAATACTTCTTAGCTAATTGCTTGAAGTTGTCGTAACTGCCGTTTTGTTTAAGTTGGTTGATGACATCTTGAGCATCAGATTCCTTTTGAACTAAGATGTGAGCAACCGTGATCTTTGGTTCGAAGCTCTTCCATTGTTGTTGGAGCATCTTGTTGGTGATCTTTGTGTTTGCAATTACAGCTTGCTTAAGTAACAAGTTATCCCGAATTTGATCCTTTAATGTTGAAGGGGTCAAATTATTTTGTTGCAATGCAGTTGAGAATTGAGCACCATATTGACTCTTCAATGCATTGTATTGCTTGTCGACATCTTTGCTTGAAACCTTGCTGCCGTAGTCTTTTTCAAGCACTTTGTCTAAAATCATTTGTTGAAGGACTTGTTTACCGCTTTGAGTTTCCTTCATCTTGTTGTAATATTCGCTTTCAGTGATCTTACCACCTGAAGTTGTGGCAACGGTCTTTGAACATGCAGCTAAACTGAATGCCATTAAAACCCCTAAAGCTGCAACAAGCAGTTTTTTCATTTTCTTCATAAGAAATAAACACATCCATTTCTATTCTTTTTTAATAACATTCCTAACTATACCATAAAAAAGGCAGGGCGGAATAAAATTCAGTAAATTTTCATATATTATTCTGTTTTTAATCTACTTATCTTTAAGTTCGCTTTTGATGTTGCCGATTAACGGCTGAATATCGGTTGAATACTTGGTAATATCTGATTCTAAATCTTGAATCACATCTTTAGAATCATTAAAGACTTGTTTGGCTTCTGAAATTTTTTGCTTAACAATTTCAGCTTTATCAATGACATTATCAACTGATCCGTTGATGCGATCAACATCGATCGAATGTTGGATCAATGCGTCCAGAATTTGATCTTTTTTCCAATATGCAATTCCAGCTAAAGCTCCTGAAATTAAGATGAAACGCAAAAGAAATTTTCTCATAATTATTTCTCCAATTTAGTCCGGATCCGGGCAGCAATTTCTTCTAATTGATCAGCGTTGTAGTTTGCAGTATTGTCAGCAAAATGCATTGAGAACCCTTCATCTGCAGAATACCGCGGAATAAAGTGAATATGGGAATGAAAGACTGACTGGTATGCAATTTCTCCGTTGTTATTGACGATGTTTAATCCTTGAATTGCAGGATCAAAGTTGCGAACGGCCCGCGCAATCATTGGAATTTTAGTTAAGACTTTTTGAGCAAGATCATCATCGTATTCAAAGATATCTTGAACGTGCTTTTTAGGAACTAAAAGCGTATGTCCAGGCGTTGCTTGCGAAATGTCAAGAAATGCCTTCACATCTTCATCTTCATAAACCGTTGTACTTGGAATTTCACCACTGATGATTTTACAAAAAACACAATTGTCAGCCATAATAATCCTTCTTTCATTTATCGTTCACAATCAAGTATACATGATATAATTTTTACTAACAACGGATAGTAGAAGGGAACGAAGAATATGACATTAAAAGTGAGTCATTTAGTTGGGGGATATTCTCAAATCCCAGTCCTTAAGGATGTTTCGTTTGAAGTTCAACCCGGCGAATTGGTTGGCTTGATCGGACTGAACGGGGCCGGAAAGTCAACGACGATCAAACACATTATTGGCCTGCTTGAACCGCAAAAGGGCGAAATTACGATCGATGGTGTCACTTTATTTGATGACCCTGAAAAATATAAAACAAAGTTGGCATACATTCCGGAAACGCCAATCTTATATGATGAATTAACGTTGAAAGAACACCTTGAATTAACAATGATGGCCTATAACCTTGACCGTGATGAAGCGTGGGACAAGGCAAACCGCTTGTTAAAAATGTTCCGGTTAGATAAGAAACTTGATTGGTTCCCGGCAAACTTTTCAAAGGGAATGCGCCAAAAGGTAATGATTACCTGTGCGTTTATTACCAATGCTGAAATTTTTATTATTGATGAACCGTTTTATGGCCTTGATCCGCTTGCAATTCGGGATTTAACGTCCCTAATTGATGAAGTTAAGGCTCGGGGAGCGGCTGTGTTAATGTCGACGCACGTGCTTGAAACTGCGCAAAAAATCTGTGACCGGTTTGTGATGCTTAATCATGGTCAAGTTGAAGCTCAGGGTGATTTGAGCGATCTTCAAGATCAAATGAATAAGCAAAATGCTGATTTATCAGATATTTATTTAGAAATGACACAAGGGGAGTCGGCTAATGAATAAGATTTGGAATCAACGCCTCAGTCAATATCAGCAAAAATTATTGAAATATTTGCGTTATGTTTTTAATGACCATTTTGTAATTGCGCTCTTTTTTGTTTTTGGGGCAGTCTGCTATGGCTACTTCAATTTTATTGATCATTACGTTCATCCGCTGACACTTCTTGATCGGTTCGTTGCAATCATCGCATTAATGGTTATTTTACAGATTGGAAAGTTTGCAACGCTTCTTCAAAAGCCGGATATCGTTTTCTTACTGCCAAATGATTACCGCATTAATGATTATTTGATCAAGGCGCGGCATCACAGCATGACAATGACCGCATTAATTCAAATTGGTTGCGGGTTGATCACGGTCCCGTTCTTAGTTCGGGTTCTTCATTTTAAATGGCTTGATTGGACAGTTTTACTTATCAGTCAGGTTCTTTTTAAATGGATGCAGCTTCTTTTTGAAGAAACTGGTTTGTTTGATCAAAAATGGAATTCAAGTCAAATGCAACTTTTAAAGCAGGGCCTTCCACTGATTGGAATTGCGGTTGGAGTCTTGCTTAGCCCGTGGTTAAGTTTAGGAATTGCGGTGATTGGCTGGTGCGGCATGCTTCAATTGCGAAAAAAGGCAAGCTATCACGTCTTCAAATGGAAAGATGCAATTGCCGCCGAAGATAAACGGGTCATGCGAATCTATAAATTTTTCAGTTTATTTACAGATGTTCCGGAAGTTCATCAAAAAATCAAACGGCGGCGTTATTTGGACTGGTTGTTACCCCGCATTCAACAAGACTCGCGCCAAACATATAAGTATTTATACTGGCGTGGATTTTGGCGTAATTCAGAATATAGCGGATTATTTATGCGGCTAACGATCATTGGGGTTTTGTTGATGCTGTTTATCAACTTAAAATGGGTAAGCCTTTTGATCGGATTACTATTTATCTACTTAACCAGTTTCCAATTGATTCCGCTTGCAAACCAATTTTACGATATTGTCTTTACGCATCTTTATCCGGTGAAACCAAGTCAACAACTTGCAAGTTTTCGGAAAATTCTTGGCGTACTAACGGCCGTTCAAGTTGTGATCTTTACTGGGGCATTGTTAATTGCAACCCATTCATTGATTGCAGCGGTCGGGTTGGTGGTTGGAGCAATTGGCATTGAGCTTTTGCTTGCCCATTTCAGCCTTAATAAAAGATTTAATAAAGGTGCTTGACATTATTTGCAGGTATTTTGTAGACTTTAATTAGTTATCGATATGTGTAGGAGGAGAGTGACAAAATGGAATCCAATCAAAAGTCTGGTTGGCGCATTCTCCCAGTTAACGGTGACACCGGAATGGCTTATATGGGTGTCAATAATGATAAACGCTTATTTTTAAAACGAAATACATCACCATTTTTAGCGGCGCTCTCAATTGAAGAAATTACGCCGCGACTGGTGTGGACGAAACGAATGACGTCAGGGGATACCTTGACCGCTCAGGAATGGTTGAATGGCCGGAACCTCAAACGCGAAGAAATGCGGGAAAAGCGCGTTTCTGATTTACTGTGGCGGGTTCATCATTCTTCATTATTAAAGAAGATGTGGAAACAAGTTGGTGGGCGGACTCTGACCCCTGCCGATTTGATCGATAAGTGTTATCTTGAATTAGCACCGGATTTACGAAATCATCCTTTGATTTCGAAAGTCTTAAAAGCATTGAAGGGTAATCAACCGCAATTGGGACGCTCGAATTACGAAGTATGTCATGGTGATTTAAATCACAAAAACTGGCTCTTATCCGATGAAGATAAACTTTATCTTGTCGATTGGGATTCAGCTAAGTTAGCTGATCCGGCGTTGGATTTAAGCATGTTAATGTGCCAGTATGTCCCACGCTCGAAGTGGAATCAATGGTTGACTCAGTATTTCGGTCATCAACCAAGCGACGAGACGCAAAAACGAATCGTTTGGTACGCAATGGAAAACATGATTGAAACAATTGAGGACCATCACCGGCGTGGTCGTTTCCATGAAATGAACCAAGACATCGTTAAGTTAGCAGCAATTGTAAATGAACAAGACTATTACAAAATTGATTAATAAATGATTGAGAGGCTGGGCGGTGGCACAGCCTCCTGATTTTTTAGAGAGGAAATTTGAATGAGACTTCGAAATCGTCCGTGGGCGAAACCTTTAATTGAAGAAAATCCGCAATATGTGGTGACTGAACCGCAACAGTTTAAAGGAAAATGGCAGACGCGGTTTGAAAAACCAGCACCGCTTTTCGTGGAAGTCGGAATGGGAAAAGGACAGTTTATCGTTGAAATGGCTGCGCGTCATCCGGAAAACAACTATATTGGAATGGAGTTACAGACCGTTGCCACCGGAATGGCATTGAAGAAGCAGTTAGAACGTAAGTTGCCGAATTTGCAGCTTGTTCGGGCAGACGGCTCCGGGTTAACTGAATACTTTGAAGAAGATGAAGTTGACGGAATCTACCTTAATTTTTCTGATCCATGGCCGAAAAAACGTCAAGCTAAGCGGCGGTTAACGTACTCGACATTTTTAAAGCAGTATCAGATCGTGATGAAAAGCAGCGGAAACATTGAATTTAAGACTGATAATCGCGGATTATTTGAATATTCGCTAACATCAATGAATAACTTTGGAATGCGATTTGATCAGGTTTGGCTTGATCTTCATCAAAGCGAAGACCTTGAAGACAACGTGATGACTGAATACGAAGAAAAATTCAGTAAAAAGGGTCCAATTTATAAGTTAAAGGCCCATTTCAAACGGGAAGGGGAAAATGAGTAATGGAAGAACTACCAAAGATGACGATGGATGAACTCAATCAAAAGATTGCATCCGGAAATTATGTTTTGTTTTTCACGGCAACATGGTGCGGCGATTGCCGGTTTATTAAACCATTTATGCCGGAGATCGAAGCTGATTTTCCTGAATATACATTTTTGAAAATTGATCGGGATGAAAACATTGATCTTTGCCAAGCGCTTGATGTAATGGGAATTCCGAGCTTTATTGTGTACCGAGATGGTCAGGAAGCCGGCCGCTTTGTAAGCAAAGATCGGAAAACAAAAGAAGAAGTCGAAAACTTTTTGAAGAATATTAAATAGGGGTGTGATTGCTGATGTTAATTTCAAGTTATAATCCAGAACACTTAGGTGATGTTTTGATAACAATGATCAAGCCGGATGTGGCCAAGCAATCTTCTGAAAAGAAGGAAAATGTGGTTCGTATTTTTAATCGGAAAACAAACGAAACAATTGGCTACAACTTTTTTGATGTGTCCCAAACGTTGACTGGATTAAATGGTCAGGGCCAAGTTTTGTTAACTGCTGATCAAGTTAAATTATTAAACGAATTATTGACCAAGGTTGGCTTTGAAGATCTCTTAGAAGAAGATCAAACACCAAAATTTGTTGTTGGATACGTTGAAGAAATGGAAGCTCATCCGGATTCAGATCACCTGCACGTAACGAAGACCCGCGTTGATAATGACCAAGTTTTGCAAATCGTTTGCGGAGCACCCAACATTGAACAGGGCCAAACCGTTGTGGTTGCAAAGGAAGGCGCAATGATGCCAACGGGCGCAATGATTTGGAATGGCAAACTTCGCGGGGTCGAAAGTGATGGAATGATTTGTTCAGCCCGCGAATTAGGGTTGCCAAATGCACCACAAAAGCGTGGAATTTTGGTTTTGCCAACTGATGAATACCATGTTGGTGATGAATTCGACTTTGATAAGGCAGCAACATTATTTACTAAAAATTAAGCGCAAAATTCGCGTGATCTATGATAAAATGGGCTAGGTAACCTTTAGACGTAATTGGGTTCTGGTCCAATTTTTTTAGTTAGGATGACAAAATATGGAACATTATGATGGACCGGCTTTTTTTCGGCGTCAACCAGTCGAAAAGCCACGGAAAAAAATAAATAACCACCCAGCTGAAGGATTACGCCAAACGGAAGATAGCCATCGGGAATTTCATCCTAGCTATATTCCGCCTTCAGTTTTAACGCTGGGTTCAAAAAACTTAAAAGAAAAGTATCGCCAATTAGTAACCGAAATAACAAAAGCAGACGAAGATTATTTGTTGTTCGATGATGCGGTCAATTCAGCTGATGTTGTTGATCTGCTTCATTTTACACCTGAATCAGCGGTTGATGATGAACCGCAACAAGAAGAACAGGTCTCATCTCAAGCGGATTCGGAGCCGATGGAATCGAGTCTGACAGAAAGTCCCCTTGAAAAGGATGAAAATGAAGTTGCTGAACATCAACTTGAGTCTTCATCAAGCGATGAATCTGAAACTTCGAATTCAAGTGAAGATGTTCAAGCTCCGGATCATCAAATTGATGATGACGAGTTTGAGCAGGTTAAACCAGCGGCTGATGAAGCTTCAGTAACTGAGATTGAGAGCGAGCCGGATGAAGAGCCTGAAATGGATGAAACGGATAACAGTTCTGAAAATGATACTGATAAATCGACACCTGAAACGGATTCTTCGGTGGATGGCTCAATGAAAGCTGAACCTGTGATTGAAGAACCAGGGCAGAAACCAGCCGATACAGAAGACCATCTTCCAGAAGCTGCAACTACTGAATCAGCACCTTCTCAATCGCCAATTGAGAGCCAAAACGATGACTTATCGGGCCATGCGTTGAGCAAATCGCTTGGCGACATTATGAATGAAGAAAATAATGCGCAACGGAATTTAAAGATTTTTGACTCACCGAAACCGGAACCAGTTTCAGTAACTGACAGTCGTGTCGATAATCATGGTCGTGGATATCAGTTACCGCCGTTATCGCTTCTTCCAGAACCAGTAGGGGAGGATAGCGAGCAGACTGAAGAATGGGCTTTGAATCAAGCTGATATTTTGAATGAAACGTTTAAGGCCTTTAATGTCGATGCGCAAGTCAAAGACTGGACGGTAGGCCCAACCGTTACCCAATTTGAGGTTACGCTGGCCCTTGGAGTAAAAGTAAGCAAGATTACAAACTTAGCTGATGATTTGAAACTGGCACTGGCTGCAAAGGACATTCGAATTGAAGCCCCAATTGCTGGTAAAAGCAGTGTCGGAATCGAAATTCCGAATAAATTCTCGCGGCCGGTCATGCTGTCAGAAGTCTTAAATTCGCCGCAGTTTAAGAATGCGCGGTCGCCACTGACGGTTGCGTTAGGGGTTGACCTGTTTGGAATTCCACAAGTGACGAATATTCACGATATGCCGCACGGATTGATTGCAGGCGCAACCGGATCAGGAAAATCGGTCTTTATTAATAGTTTGCTGATTTCACTTCTGTATAAGGCAACTCCTGAACAGGTTAAATTACTGTTGATCGATCCGAAGACGGTCGAATTAGCGCCGTACTCCGAATTACCGCACTTGCTTGCTCCGGTAATTTCAGATCCGCAAGCAGCAACGGCATCATTGAAGTGGGCCGTTGAAGAAATGAATAACCGGTATGAAAAGTTAGCGGCTGCCGGGGTTCGCGATATTGATAGTTTTAACGCGAAAGTTGAAGAAACTGGCGAATACGGCCTTCACATGCCATACATTGTGATTATCATTGATGAATTAGCCGATTTGATGATGACCGCTTCGGCAGAAATTGCCGATTACATTGGTCAGATCACAGCCAAAGCACGGGCATGCGGGATTCATTTGCTAGTTGCTACTCAACGGCCAAGTGTTGATGTGATTACCGGAACAATGAAGAATAATATTCCGACCCGGATCGCATTTATGGTTTCAAGTCAAGTTGATTCGCGCACGATCATTGATTCTGCCGGGGCTGAAAAGCTTCTTGGACGGGGGGATATGCTTTATCTTGGAAACGGGAAGAGCCAACCAGTTCGGCTTCAAGGAACGTACATCAATGATGATAAAATTGATGAGATCGTTGATTTTGTTAAGAAACAGGGCAAACCGCATTATGCATTTGATCCGGATAACTTAAAGAAAAAAGAATTGAATCACGAAAACGAAGATGAGTTGCTTCCACGGGTTCTCGAATACATCGTTAACGAAGAAACAACGTCAACTTCAAAGCTTCAACGGGTATTTTCAATTGGTTATAACCGGGCTGCGCGGATCATCGAAGAGCTGGAGAAAAAACAGTACATTTCACCAGCGCACGGTTCAAAGCCGCGGAAAGTCTTTTTAACTGAAGAAGAATTAGATAAAATGCAAAATGAATAAATAATTTTAACTGAACATATGATAGACTATGAATAAGATATGATAAGAGAGGTTTTTTCTAATGGACATGGATGCAACATACTTTTTTGTGGGAATTAAAGGGACAGGAATGAGTTCGCTTGCATTGATCTTACATGACAAGGGATGCAAAGTGATGGGTTCAGACATTGACAAGTATACTTTTACTCAACGTGGACTTGAACAAGCAGGAATCAAAATTTTACCTTTCAATGCTGACAATATTAAACCAGGAATGATCATTGTTGCCGGCAACGCATTTAACGATGATCAAGAAGAAATTGCGAAGGCAAAGGAAATGGGCTTAAAGGTAATGCGTTACCCTGAAGTTGTCGAAATGATCATTGAAGAAACAACAAGTATCGGCGTTGCTGGTGCTCACGGAAAGACAAGTACAACCGGCCTCCTTGCACATGTAATGAGCGGGGTTTCACCAACAAGTTACTTAGTTGGGGATGGTTCTGGAAAGGGGACGCCGGATGCCCGCTTCTTTGTTTTTGAAGCTGATGAGTACCGGCGGCACTTTGTTGCATATCACCCAGATTATACGATCATGACGAACATCGATTTTGATCACCCGGATTACTTTACGGGAATCGATGATGTGTGCGATGCCTTTGAAACCCTTGCACGGCAAACTAAGAAGGGAATCTTTGCATGGGGCGAAGACAAGAACTTACGGAAATTAAATGCCAATGTTCCGATTTATTATTACGGGACAGAAGATAACGATGATTTCGTTGCCAAAAATATTAAACGGACAACAACCGGCTCAAGTTTTGATGTTTACTTCCACGATCAATTCTTAGGGAACTTTGAAACTCACTTGTTCGGTGAACACAACGTTTTGAATACGTTGGCAGTGATTGCGGTCAGCTACTTTGAAAAGATCGACCTCGGCAAGGTCAAACAAGAATTATTGACCTTTAAAGGGGTTAAACGTCGCTTTACTGAAAAAACGGTTGCTGATATGGTCATTATTGATGATTATGCCCACCATCCGCATGAAATTCGGGCAACATTGGATGCTGCGCGGCAGCAATATCCGAATAAAAAGTTAATTGCTGTTTTCCAACCGCATACCTTTACGCGGACGATCGCATTGATGGATGACTTTGCTAAGAGCTTGAACATTGCTGATCAAGTATATTTAACTGATATTTTCGGTTCGATTCGTGAAAATAGCGGCAATGTTTCATCAGCTGACCTTGGGAAGAAGATCACTAAGGGTGGCGAAGTTTTGAAACTTGATAACATGTCACCGCTTTTGGATTATCATGATGCCGTTGTGATTTTCATGGGAGCCGGCGATATTCAAAAGTATGAACGCGTTTATGAACAATTGCTTAGTGAATTAAGCTTAAATAAAAATTAAGGTTAACCAAGGCTTTTTCTAATGGATTATGTTAGGAAAAAGCCTTTTTTGTGTGCTATAATCTTCTCTACAATGAATTAGAAGGAGAGTTTTTATGGATAATTTTGATCAACAAAGCTCAGTCAACATGCAGGGCTTGAATCGGTTCCTGTCACGGATGTATGGCTACATGGCAGGGGCAATCGCAATTTCGGCCATTATGGCATTTATTACGGTTAAATATTTACAATATACGATTTTCAGTAGTCCGGTAATGATGATCGTTTTAGGAATCGTTTCAATTGTGATGGTGCTCTCACTGTCATATAATCCTAATCGGTCGGCGGCTGCAAGCATCTTAATGCTTTTTGGTTATGCGGCAATTGAAGGAATTTTCTTCTCATCGATTTTAGCGGTTTATACGATGAAGAACATCACGATGGCGTTTGTTTCGGCAGCCGTTGTCTTTGTGGTTTTAAGTCTGTTCGGGTTAAATACTAAGAAAGACTTATCCCGTTTCGGACGTCAGGCATTTGCAGCGTTGATCGCCTTGTTAATTGTTTCAGTGATCAACCTGTTCTTGCACAGTGCGGCGATTGAATACATCTTCTCATATGTTGGGGTTGTGATCTTTACGATTTTAACTGCATGGGATACGCAAAACATGAAGAACATTTATCTTCAATATGGTGATCAGTATGAAGTTAACGGTTTGGCAGTCAATGGTGCTTTGCAACTTTACCTTGACTTCATCAACATGTTTATCTACCTTGTTCAGATCTTTGGCCACAACGATAATCAAAACTAAAATGAAAGTCGCGGAATTTCCGCGATTTTTATTTTGCACGAATGATTTGGTAGAATAAGGGTAATAATAAGAACGAGGAAAAGGTTAATGACAGATTCAACGAAAAAATTATTATTAATTGATGGAAATAGTGTTGCCTTTCGCGCATTCTATGCACTTTATAATCAGGTTGAAAAGTTTACGAACCATGACGGCTTGCATACAAATGCAATTTACAGTTTTAAAATTATGTTGGATAAGTTACTGAAACAAATTGATCCAACAAATATTTTAGTTGCGTTCGATGCCGGAAGAACAACGTTTCGGACTGAAAAATATGCTGACTATAAGGGCCAGCGAAGTAAAACGCCCCGGGAACTTTCAGAACAATTTCCGTTTTTGCGTGAAATGCTCACAGACTACGGAATCAAAAGTTATGATCTAAAGAATTATGAAGCCGATGATATTATTGGGACCCTTGCTAAAGAAGCTGAGGGTGAAGGCTTTCAAATTACGATCGTAACTGGGGATCGGGATTTGACTCAGCTTGCAACGGATCAAACAACGGTTGCAATCACCAAAAAAGGAGTTTCTGAAATTGAAGAGTATACTCCAAAACACATTGAAGAAAAATTTGGATTAAATCCGCGGCAAATTATTGATATGAAAGGCCTTGTCGGGGATACATCTGATAATTATCCAGGAGTAACCAAGGTCGGTGAAAAGACCGCAATCAAGTTATTAAAAAAGTATGGCTCAATTGAAGGTATTTATGACCAAATCGATAAGATGCGGCAGTCCAAGATGAAAGAACACTTGATCGAGGATAAGGAACAAGCTTTTATGAGCAAGGATCTTGCCCGGATCCGGCAAGATGCTCCAATCGAAGTGGACATCAAGGATACTGAATGGTCCGGAATTGATTACGAAAAATTAGAAAGTTTCTATCAACAGATGGACTTTAACCGTTTCTTGAGTGAACTTCATCAAAATCAGGGAGCGGCAAATTCAGAAAGCGCGGCGGCAGTTGCGTCAATCGATTATACTGAATTAACTGCGGCTAACCTTAAGAAATTAGGAAAGCCAGATGATTCTTCAATCACGTTCCATCTTGAAATGGACGGGGAAAATTATCATAAAGCGCCGATCATTGGGTTTGCAATTTTGAAGGACGACAAATACTTTGTTTCAAATCAGCCCCAATTATTAAAAGAACCCGTTCTGAAAGAACTGCTTGAAAAGACAACCATGGATGTCTTTAACGCCAAACGAAATTACGTTGGATTAAATCGCCTTGGGATTCAAATGGCTCCCGTTGATTTTGATTTATTGCTGGTTTCGTATTTGTTAAATAATACTGATAACAGTGATGATCTTGGAAAACTTGCGCACGAGCATCAATACTATCAGGTCCAAAGCGATGAAGACGTGTACGGTAAAGGCGCCAAGCGGACAGTTCCGGTTGATCAACCAGAATTCTTGCAACATTTAGCTCATAAAGTCCAAGCAATTCATGATTTGAAATCCAAGTTAATGGATGAACTGGATGATCATGAACAGACTGAGTTATATGAAACGATTGAACGGCCACTGTCGATCGTGCTTGCTCAAATGGAAATTGCAGGGATTAAGGTCGACATTGACCGGTTAATGCAGATGCGCAGCGAATTTAAAGAACGTTTAGCTGAAATCGAGCAGCAGATTTATCAAGAAGCTGGCGAAGAATTTAATATCGGGTCACCTAAACAATTAGGAGTAATTTTGTTTGAAAAGTTAAAATTACCAGTTATTAAGAAAACCAAGACCGGATATTCAACAGCAGTCAGCGTTCTTGAGAAGCTGCAAGGATTAAATCCGATTATTGACAATATTTTGCTGTACCGGCAGCTTTCAAAACTGCAATCAACCTATGTTGAAGGCTTATTAAAAGTTGTCTTTAAGGAAGATAGCAAGGTTCACACCCGGTATACCCAAACGTTGACGTCAACGGGACGGTTGTCATCGGTTGACCCGAACTTGCAAAATATTCCGGTTCGTCTTGAAGAAGGACGGAAAATTCGCCAAGCATTTGTTCCAAGTCATTCAGGATGGCAAATTTTTTCATCGGATTATTCCCAAATTGAATTGCGGGTCTTAGCCCACATTTCAGGTGACGAAAACATGCAGGAAGCATTCAAAACCGGGGCAGATATTCACGCAAGCACCGCGATGAAGATTTTTAATTTGGATAGTCCGGATGAAGTTACGCCGAATATGCGGCGCCAAGCAAAAGCCGTCAACTTTGGAATTGTTTACGGCATCAGCGATTTTGGTTTAGCGCAAAATATTGGAATTACCCGCAAAGCGGCTAAGAAATTTATTGAAACGTATTTTGAATCATTCCCAGGAGTTCATAAGTACATGACGGGAATTGTTGAGCTTGCAAAGAAGCAGGGCTACGTTGAAACCTTATTCCACCGGCGCCGTTATTTACCAGAAATCAATAGCAAAAATTATAATTTGCGGTCGTTTGCTGAACGGACGGCAATGAATTCGCCAATTCAAGGCAGTGCAGCGGA
Organism: Ligilactobacillus aviarius; assembly: GCF_001654615.1. Taxonomy (GTDB): domain Bacteria; phylum Bacillota; class Bacilli; order Lactobacillales; family Lactobacillaceae; genus Ligilactobacillus; species Ligilactobacillus aviarius_B. Next base: position 218,499 of record NZ_LWUD01000051.1, on the reverse strand, counting down.
CATTATTAAAATTGCGATGATTCGGATGCAAAAAATGTTACGTGAAAAAGGATTAAAGGCGAAAATGCTGCTTCAAGTTCATGATGAACTGATTTTTGAAGCGCCGAAAGAAGAAATTCCGGTGCTTAAAGAACTCGTTCCGAAGGTAATGGATTCAGCAGTTGATTTGGCCGTTCCGTTGAAAGTTGAAAGTGCTTCAGGCGATACGTGGTTTGATGCAAAAAAATAAGAGGTGAGAGAAATGCCGGAATTACCAGAAGTTGAAACGGTTCGCCGGGGGGTTTCGTCCCAGGTTTTAAACGTTCCGATCAAGAAAATTGATGTTAATTACGAAAAAATGATCAATAACGATGTTGATGATTTTAAAAAGAAATTAACGGGGCAACAAATTACCCGGATCGACCGGCGGGGGAAGTATTTGCTTTTTCGGTTTACCGGAAACTTAACGATGGTTTCCCACCTTCGAATGGAAGGCAAATACATCATTGAAGATCACAATGCTCCAATGGAAAAACACAGTCATGTAATTTTTGAGCTCGCGGATGGACGTGATTTGCGGTATAACGATTCCCGCAAATTTGGCCGGATGCAACTTATGCAAACGGGCGAAGAACTTGAATTTCCGGGAATTAAGAAACTCGGTCCGGAACCGTTAAGTGCTGATTTTACGGTTGATGATTTTTACGAGCGCCTCCAGAAAAAGAAAAAAATGATCAAACCGGCTCTCCTTGATCAAACGGTCGTTACGGGGTTGGGAAATATTTATGTTGATGAGGTTCTATGGATGAGTAAAATTCATCCGCAAACGCCGGCTAATCATTTGACCCGGAGTGATGTGCAAAAATTGCATGATAACATCATCAAGGAATTAAATCTCGCAATTGATGCTCAAGGAACAACGGTCTTCTCATTTAAAAACGCGTACAGTCATGCAGGACAATTCCAGGATCAATTACACGTATACCGGAAGACGGGCGAACCGTGTGAACGGTGCCACACGCCAATTGAACGGTTAGTTGTTGGTCAACGGGGGACCCATATTTGTCCAAAGGAGCAGAAAATCAAATAATGACATATGTTTTAGGATTGACTGGCGGAATTGCTTCTGGAAAGTCGACGGTCAGCAAGATTTTGGCATCATATGGAGCTGAAATCATTGACGGCGACGTAATTGCCCGCCAGTTACAGCAACCGGGCGAAGAAGGATTGCGTCAAATTGAATTTCAATTCGGCAAAGAGTATTTGAATGCAGATGGCAGTCTTAACCGAACGAAACTTGGTGATTTAGTTTTTAATGACCCTGCAGAATTGGCAAAATTAAATCACATTATGCGACCGTTGATTCATCAGCAAATTATTGACCGGGTGAACCAGGCCAAGAAAGCCAAGGTCAAATTGGCAGTCATCGATATTGCACTGCTCATTGAAGGGCATTACTTGGATTTGTGTACCAGTACGATGATGATTGAAACGACAAGCGCAAAGCAGCTTTCGAATTTAATGAACCGGAATCATTTATCAAAAGCCCAGGCGCAAGCGCGGATTAATGCCCAAATGAGCAATTGCGAACGGGCAAAGTATGTTGATGAAGTGATTACCAATAACGGGTCAGTTGAAGAATTAAAGCTAAAAATGATAAAATGGTTGACATCAAAGCATTTATTGGGAAGCGAGGTGGAGTAAATGTTATGTCCGCAATGTCACAATAATAGTTCACGGGTTGTTGATAGTCGTCCAGCTGACAACGGAAATGCCATTCGACGGCGGCGGGAATGTGAAAAATGCGGCTACCGGTTCACAACGTTTGAACGGATCGAAGCAACTCCATTATTAGTAATTAAGAAAAACGGAAATCGGGAAGAATTTAACCGCGATAAAATCTTGCACGGAATTATGCGAGCAGCGGAAAAACGTCCCGTTAGTATGGATAAAATTACCGATATCGTTGATGAAGTTGAACGCAAAATTCGCGCAGTCGGCGGGACCGAAGTTTCAAGTCAATTGATTGGCGAATACGTAATGAACATTTTGGCGGATGTTGATGATGTTACTTACATCCGGTTTGCAAGTGTTTACCATGAATTCAAGGATATGCAATCATTTGCAGATGAATTGCAGGAATTAATGAAACGGAATAAGCAGAAATAAATTAAGCGTAATGGTATTAAGTCAAGGATAAATTGATTTGATTTACCACTATGATTCTTGTTTTTAGGCGCACTCAAATAAGACTAGCCTAAAATTCTAAAAATTTTAGGTTGAAAAGGATATGCGCATTGAATAAAAAATTATTTATTCAATCTCTTTAGCCTCCTTCGGTGGCATATAGAGTTGGTGATTACGTAGTAGCGTATCTACCAAGCGCACAAATTTTCTTGCGGTTAAAACGAGGGCTCGCTTATGTTTATGTTTAGGTGTTTCAGCGTATTTACGCTGATAAAAAGTCTTATACTCAGGAACACGATTCTTTACCGAGTTGGCAGCTTCAACAAGGTAATATCGAAAATATCGATTTCCTGTTTGGCTTAATTTAGTGTTTTCGGATTCAAAGTTTCCAGACTGTTTTCGTTTCCAGGTTAAACCAGCATATTTCGCTAGTTGAGCTTGGTCGGGAAAACGTTCAATTTGGCCGATTTCAGCTAAAATGCCAGCGGCATAAACTGGGCCAACGCCTGGAATACTGGTTAAACATTTATATTCTGGTGTTGTAGAAACTAAATCTTCGATTGCTTTATTGAGTTCTTTGATTGATTTAGTTAATCCACGCATTTCACGAGCTAAGATTCCAAGAATAGTATCGATAGAATCAGCCATCGCCTTATCAAGACGATATGAATTGCGGCATGCTTTTTGAATGGTTTTCGCAAAAACCTCTGGGTCTTTGAAACGCCCGTGACCTTTTTTCTGAACTAATTCAGCAAGGTCTTCAAGTGGCATATTAGCTAAATCATCGACTGATAATTCTTCAGTCATTAATTCAATCGTTGTCGCACTAAATACTTGGACAGAGTCCAGTTCACGTGACAAGGTATTGACTTTATAACAAAGATTTTCGAGAAAGTGTTGTTTAGTTTCGGTTAATTGTTGAATTAGTTGGTAGCGAGAACGAGTAAGGCGTTGTAAAGCCATAAATTTTTCTTCACGCATTGGTGAAGTAGTTCCTCGTCCAATTCTCAAATAATCAGCAATGATAAAAGCATCATTATAATCAGTTTTATCAGTATCGTAAGACTCGGCATATTTTCGAACTCGCCGTGGATCTTCAATTACAGTTTTGACATTTAATGCTTTCAATTCTTGATCGTTTTGAAAGAAAATTGCCGGATGAAAACTGTAAAGTGAAGTTGATTCCATACCAATCATGATCTTTTTAAAACGGTTTTCATCGTTAAGTTTGATGATCTCATTTTTGATTTGACTGGCACCAACGGTGTCGTTAGTGAAACGGGTTCGTAAGAATACTTGGTCGATTTGATCACCAAGAAAACACGCCTCTAATGTCTCAGAGCTAACGTCTAAACCAACAAATAAATTCATAAGGAAAGACCTCCTTTCTGATTGAATTTAGGAATTGTTTTAGCACTGAGGGCTACCCAAGATAACATTGCATAACAGCAGCCTCGCATAAAAGAATTCCATTCTATGAGATAAAAGCTGCATTTCAACTCTACTAAGTTGAAATAAATCCCATAGAGAAACAAGTAATGCGTATGAAGTTATAGCAATGATCTGGGGAACACGCTTGATTTAGTAGTCAAAACTACAGGAGGAACTAGAGCAATCCCATTTAGGACTTTCCTAATGACTATTATCTCAGGTACCACACAGCACTAAAACAAGGAATTTAATTTTTAAGGAAAATCATCGTGAGATGATTACAAAACATATATTACGAGGAGGAAGGAACTTGAATCAAATTCATATTTTAGCAACTGATAAATTTAAGGTTGTTTCCAAGGCACTTCCTCAAGAATTTCAATTTCAAACGCTTACGAAATTATACCAGCCATTTATCGGCGAAACGGCGGTTGCCCTTTACATGTCCCTAATTGCTGAAATTCAAACGGGTGACTGGGATCAACTTCCAGAATGGAATCACGAGCAGTTTTTAGTTCGGCTCGGAATTAATATCCAGCAATTTACGACTGCCAAGGAAAAGCTTGAAGCGGTTGGGTTGATGCGAACGCAGTTTAACGCGCAAAAGCATTGTTTTTTGTACGAAATGCTTCCGGCTAAAAGCGGAAGTGCATTCTTTGAAGATTCGGTTTTAAGCGGGTTGCTAATGGAATATGTTGGCGAGCAGCAATTTGCCCAATTGTTGAATTTCTTTGAAGGCAACCATTGGAATCGGCATGCGTTTCAGGATGTTTCGAAAAAATTGACGGATGTTTTCCGGGTAAAGGGCTCCTCTTCAGTAACTGATGCGCCGGTTCAGTCAACGCCGGTGGCCGATTTGAAGATGAAGCTTAACGTTCAATTGTTAAAACAGTTGTTAACGAAGACCTTTGTTAATCAACAATCAGTTGCGCAAAACTTACAGACTGTGAATACGGTTGCGGTGATGTATGGCCTTGATGAAGTCCAGCTTGTCCGTTTGCTGGAAGAAGCGGTTGACATCAATCATCAAGATGATGTCAATTGGAATCGATTCCGTGCATTGGCAAGTCAGCAGTATGAATTTACAATGAAGCCGGGCAAAAGTGATGATTCTGATTCAAATGTGGAAATTCAACAACCAAGTCAGCCGGTAAGGACTGTTGATCAAGACCTGATCACGGCTTGTGAACAGTATGCCCCGATGGAATTTTTAACGGCATTGAAGGATGAGCAGGGGCAAACCGTAACGCATGAAGAGCAAATCACGATTCAACGGGCAGTTGAAGCGCAACGGCTTGCCCCCGCGGTCATTAACGTGTTGACCCATTATATGCTGGTTAATGAAAATATGGATTCGTTAAATCAGAAATATTTTGAACGCACAGCGAATAATTGGTTGAAAAATAAGGTGAATACGCCGGAAAAGGCAATCGCTTATGTGCGTGAATGGCAAAAGAAACGGCAGCAACCACAGCACGCTTCCCGGTATGCGCGCCGCTCTCAGTATGCAGAAAAATTGCCGGCATGGGCGCAAAAGAAAGAGAATCAATCAACGATTAAAAACCAAACTAAAGATCAATCTGTAAATGTTAATCAGGACATTTCCCGGTTAATGCAGCGGATCAATCAGAAGACCCCGAAAGGAGATGAACGTTAATGGATAATATCAGTGATGGATTAAAACGCCGCTTTCGCGACCCGAAGATGCGGGAACAATACCTTAAGCTGTTTGATGATGTTGTTAAGGATCCGGTGGTTGCTCAGTTTCTGAAAGATAATCAAGAACGGTTATCAAAGCAGGACATCATTACGGGTTTCAGCAAATTGTATGAATTTGTAAATTTACGCAAAGAACTTGCTGCAGGTAAACAGACCTTTGCTCCAGGATATGAGCCGCAACTGATTGTCAGCGACCACCATATCGAAGTTGTGTATCATCCAACGGCCAAAATGGTTGAACAGCAACAGGCGCAACAACGGCAAAAAATGGTTGGAATGATCAACCTTCCAAAGGGGTTACGAAATGCCCGGATTGAAGATTATGATATTAGCGGCCGTGAGGAACCGTTGCGGGCGGCATTAACGTTCATTGATGAGTGCATTGATTATCAAAAAAATGGTAAATTTCCAAAGGGTCTTTATTTATCCGGCAGTCTAGGAGTTGGGAAAACTTATTTATTAGCTGCAATCGCGAATAAGTTAGCTGAAAATGGAATTCAATCAATGATGATCCATTTTCCGTCATTTAGTGTCGAGATGACGGGGGCGATCCAAAATGGGAATCCAAATCAGATTTTGAATCAGATTAAACAGGTTCCGGTTTTGATGCTTGATGATATTGGAGCAACCCGGCTGACAAGCTGGATGCGGGATGACGTTTTGGGAATTATTTTAGAATATCGAATGCAAAACGAATTGCCGACGTTATTTAGTTCCAATCTTTCGATGAAAGACTTACAAGAACAATATTTAACGTACAACAATCGCGGGGACAGCGAGCCGTTGAAGGCAATGCGGATCATGGAACGCATTAAGTTTTTGGCAACTGAATATCAAATGGTCGGTCCAAACCGAAGAAATCCAGAATAACTATTGCCAAATGAAAAGATTTATGGTTCAATGTAGTCAAGAAAGACAAACGGATCGTTAACTTCAGGGAAGGAGATCGTGACTGAAAGTCTCCTAACTAACGAGCTTACCACTTTCAGTTTTCTCACTTAATCGTGAGCGTGTTGCGCGTTAAAGCAAAATGAGGGGTATTTTTAATACCTAAAACTGGGTGGAACCACGTTAACGAACGTCCCAATACTGAAAAGTCAGTATTGGGGCGTTTTTTTGTTTGTCCGACTTTGAAGGAGGAAGAAAAATGGCAGAAGTCAACATTCAGTTCCCAGACGGAACGGTTAAACAATTTGAAAAGGGCGTAACGGTTGAAGAAATTGCCAAGTCAATCAGCATCAGCTTGGCTAAAAAGGCCGTTGCCGGTAAATTTGACGGCAAGTTGGTTGGTTATCACGATGCTTTTGAACAAGACGGTTCAATTGAAATCATTACGAAAGACAGCGAAGATGGATTGGTTGTTCTTTGGAATACCGTTGCTCAAATTTTGAAACACGCATTACATAACATGTATCCAAAGATGAAGTTCGGTGAAAGTTCAGCAACTGAACATGGTTTCTGTTTAGATACAGATAATGCTGACGGCCAAATTTCAGAAGATGAATTCGACAAGATCACTGCTGAAATGAACAAGTTGATCAAGCAAAACATTGCAATTGAAAAGATTATGGTTCCAGTTAATGAAGCATTATCAATGGCTGAAGGCGATGAATATCAAACAGCCTTGATCAATGAAAATGCCGTTGACGGTCAAGTTGAAATGTATCAACAAGGCGATTTCAAGTACTTAGGTGGCGTTCAATTACCAGCAACCGGAGCAGTTAAGGTCTTCCAAATCTTATCAGTTGCCGGAGCATACTGGAAAGGCGCTTCAAGCAACCCAATGCTTCAACGGGTATACGGAACAGCCTTTTACAAGCAAAAAGATTTGGATGCTGAATTGGAACGGCGGAAAGAAGCTCAAGAACGGGATCACCGGGTAATCGGAAACAAGTTAGACTTATTCTTTGTTGATCCTAAAGTCGGTGCCGGCTTACCATACTGGATGCCAAAGGGTGCTACGATTCGGCGGACGATCGAACGGTACATCATTGACAAGGAAGTTGCCGATGGATACCAACACGTTTATACTCCAGTTTTGATGAACTTGAATGCTTACAAGCAATCAGGTCACTGGGATCACTATCATGATGACATGTTCCCACCAATGGACATGGGCGATGGCGAATTCCTTGAATTACGGCCAATGAACTGCCCGTCACATATTCAAATTTACAAGCACCACAAGCGTTCATACCGTGAATTACCATTGCGGATCGCTGAAATCGGAATGATGCACCGTTATGAAAAATCAGGAGCTCTTTCAGGTTTACAACGGGTTCGTGAAATGGAATTAAACGATGGACACACATTCGTTGCATTGGATCAAATTCAAGATGAATTTGCAAAGATCTTGCGGTTGATCATGGATGTTTACAAAGACTTTAACATTACAGATTACTCATTCCGGTTGAGTTACCGTGATCCGAAGAACACTGAAAAGTACTTCGATGACGATGAAATGTGGGAAAAGTCACAAAAGATGTTGAAGGGTGCCATGGATGACCTTGGTTTGGAATACTATGAAGCAGAAGGCGAAGCTGCATTCTATGGTCCTAAATTGGATATTCAAACGAAGACGGCCCTTGGAACGGAAGAAACAATGTCAACGATCCAACTTGACTTCTTACTTCCAGAACGCTTTGACCTGAAGTACACGGGAACTGATGGTGAAGAACACCGGCCGATCATGATCCACCGTGGAGTTGTCGGAACAATGGAACGGTTCACTGCCTACTTAACTGAAATTTACAAGGGAGCATTCCCAACATGGCTTGCTCCGGAACAAGTTGCAATTATTCCGGTTAAGAACGACCTTCACCTTGACTATGCGAAGGAATTGGCTAGCAAGTTAGTTGCCCACAACATTCGGATTAAGATGGATGACCGAAACGAAAAGATGGGCTACAAGATTCGTCAAGCTCAAGTCAACAAGATTCCATACACATTGGTTGTTGGTGATAATGAAAAGGCAAACGGCACGGTTACGGTTCGGAAATACGGTGAAGACGAACAAACAACCATGGCGTTTGATGAATTTGTAACAATGATCAATCATGATATTGAAACATACAGTCGCGAAGATTAATTTAGGCTTGACAGGGTAGTTTTAAGCTGGTAAACTACTTAAAGTTGAGAAAAAAGCAGAGGCAAAAGCTTCTCGCCTAGCAGACAAGAAAGTCTCCGGGCAGAAATTAAGAAATTAATTCCGTTAAAAGCGGCTTTAATGACCTCTGTTTGAAGTATTCAAACGGAGGTTTTTTTATCTGCATTTTCTCTCTGAATTTATTTGGAGGTGAAGTATCATAGCAGTAGACAAGATGGTTAATGACGGCATTCGTGCTCGTGAAGTTCGTTTGATCAGCAGTAATGGTGATCAGCTTGGAGTTAAATCAAAGCGCGAAGCTTTACAAATCGCTGAACAGGAAAATCTTGACTTGGTTTTAGTTGCTCCGAAGGCAAAGCCGCCGGTTGCAAAGGTAATGGATTACGGGAAATACCGTTTTGAATTACAAAAGAAGCAACGCGAAGCCCGGAAGAAACAAAAGACCGTTAATGTTAAGGAAGTTCGGTTAAGTCCAACGATTGACACGAATGACTTTAATACTAAGATGAAGAACGCACGGAAGTTCCTTGCGAAGGGAGACAAAGTTAAGGTTTCAATTCGCTTCAGAGGACGTGCCATTACACATAAAGACATCGGACGTGAAGTTCTGAGTCGCTTTGCTGAAGAAACAAAGGATGTTGCATCCGTTGAATCAAAGGCAAAGATGGATGGAAGAAGCATGTTTTTAATGCTTGCACCTAAAACTGAAAAATAGGTGAGTAGATTAATAGGAGGATTTTGATTATGCCAAAAATGAAAACACACCGCGCATCAGCAAAACGTTTTAAGCGTACAGGAAAGGGCGGTTTAAAGCGTCATCACGCATATACATCACACCGTTTCCACGGTAAGACGATCAAACAACGTCGTCAATTACGGAAAGCAGGCATGGTATCTTCATCAGATATGAAGCGAATCAAGCAAATGCTTTCACAAATGAAATAATTATTACGAATTAAATTTTTGACAGGACCAAATCGGTTCTAACTTAGAGGAGGAATTTTCATGCCACGTGTTAAAGGTGGAACAGTTACACGCCAACGTCGTAAAAAAATGATCAAATTAGCCAAGGGTTACCGCGGTTCAAAGCACATTCAATTCAAAGTTGCTAAGCAACAAGTAATGAAGTCATACCAATATGCATTCCGTGATCGTCGGAAGACAAAATCAAACTTCCGTAAATTATGGATCGCACGGATCAATGCTGCAGCCCGGATGAACGGCATCAGCTACAGCAAGTTAATGCACGGTTTGAAGTTAGCTGAAATCGAAGTTAACCGCAAGATGCTTGCTGACTTAGCCGTTAGCGATGCAGATGCATTCAAGGCACTTGTTGACGAAGCTAAGAAAGCTTTAGCAAAATAATTGATCTTTAAATGATAGAGGCTGTGACGCTTGTCGCAGCCTCTTTGTTATTTTATAATTTTTAATATCGAATTATTAAAAATAGGAGCGGTTGAATGTTAAATCAATTTAAACCTACATGGATGATCGAATCGATTTATAATCTTACGCCAGATGAACTTAAAGCAAATGGCATTAAAGCAATTTTAACGGATTTGGATAATACGTTGATTGCGTGGAATAATCCGAGCGGGACGCGTGAGCTGCATCAATGGTTGCAACAAATGGCAGCTAATCAAATCCCGGTGATCGTAGTTTCAAATAATAACCATGAACGGGTGGAAAAAGCAGTTCAACGCTTTGATTTACCGTTTGTTGCCCGGGCATTAAAGCCATTTAAAACGGGAATCAAAAAGGCGCTTAAGGAATATCAGCTTCAACCAGATGAAGTGGTGATGGTTGGCGATCAAATGCTGACGGATGTTCTGGCAGCTAACCGGATGAACATTCGCAGTATTTTAGTTAAGCCGTTAATGCAAACGGATGCTTGGAATACCCGAATCAACCGGTTAATGGAACGCAAAATTCAAGCTCAATTAGCGAAAAAAGAAAATTTTGAAATTCAATGGAGGAACCATCTCGATGACTGATGAATTAAGATGCATTGGATGCGGTGCGGTGATTCAAACGACTGATCCGGATAAGGCTGGATATACACCGCAATCTGCGTTAAACAAACAAAAAGATGAGGTGTATTGCCAACGCTGTTTCCGGCTGAGACACTATAATGAAATTGCGGATGTTGATTATAGTGATGATGACTTTTTACGTTTCTTGAATCAATTAAGCGATAAGGAAGCATTGATCGTTAACGTGATCGATATCTTTGACTTTACTGGCTCATTGATTCCGGGATTGCAACGGTTTGTCGGCAATAATCCAATTTTACTGGTTGGAAATAAGGAAGATCTGCTTCCGCGGTCATTAAAGCGTTCAAAAATCAAGGATTGGATGCGGCAATCAGCCAACAAGGCAGGATTGCGTCCAATTGATGTTTTCTTGACGAGTGCCAAGAAGGGCGGTCAAGTTGACGAATTATTGGCTGCGATTGAAAAATACCGTGAAGGCCGTGATGTTTATATCGTTGGGGTTACGAATGTTGGAAAGTCAACGTTGATCAATCGAATCATCAGCCAGTTAACGGGGGTTCAGGAATTGATCACCACGTCGAAGTTCCCAGGAACAACCTTGGATCGAATTGAAATTCCATTGGATGATGGGCATTTCTTAATTGATACCCCAGGGATTATTCACCGGAATCAAATGGCGCACTACCTTTCACCAAAGGAATTAAGACTTGCGACGCCGCAAAAGGAAATCAAGCCGAAGACATATCAATTGCAAGCAGGGCAAACCCTCTTTTTGAGTGCTTTAGCACGGTTTGATTTTATTAAAGGACCTAAAGAACGAAATGGAATTGCGATTTACCTTGACAATAATTTAAAGGTGCACCGGACAAAATTGACCAACGCTGATCAGTTTTATGCCAACCATGCTGGTGAGATATTGCAACCGCCAACTAAGAAAGAGTTGGAAACGACTTTCCCGAAACTTGTTCGGTATGAATTTAAGACAACGGAAAAAAGCGACCTTGTTTTTGCTGGCCTTGGTTGGGTTACGGTGCCGAAGAACAGTATTATTGCCGGCTGGGCCCCAGATGGAGTTGGCGTCACGATTCGCAAAGCAATGATTTAGAGGTGAAAAAATGAAATTACGTGGAAAACAAAAACGGTATTTAAGAAGTCAAGCCCATTCAATGCGGCCGCTTTTCCAAATCGGAAAGGACGGAATTGATAAAGAATGGCTTAAACAGGTTAAAAATGCTCTCGAAAAGCGAGAATTGATCAAAGTTAACATTTTAAATAATTCATTGTTAGAAACTGATGAAGTTCAGGAATACATTGAACAAAATTCTGATATTCAGGTAGTTCAAGTCATTGGGCATACCCTTGTTTTATTTAAACGCGCTCAAAAACCAGAGCATCGTCACTATTCCGAAGAAGTTGCGCGGATTTAGAAAGGGTGCTTTGGAATGGAGAAACAACGGGTGATCACGCCTGAAGTTCAAGTTTTTAGCAAGGTTGAATTCGATGCCCCGCAAAAAAGAGTTGGGATTTTAGGCGGAACGTTTAATCCGCCGCATTTAGGCCATTTAATGATTGCTGATCAGGTTCAAAGTCAGTTGGGACTTGATCAGGTGTTATTCATGCCGGATAGCATTCCGCCGCACGTTGACCATAAGGATGCGATTGATGCCCGCCATCGGCTTAAGATGTTGCATTTATGTGTTGATGATAATCCCAAATTTGGAATTGAAGATTATGAGGTCAAGCGCGGCGGGGTCAGTTATAGCATTGACACGATGAAAGCCCTGACGCAGCAACATCCTGAAAATCAATATTACTTTATAATTGGCGGCGATATGGTAGAATATTTACCGAAATGGCGGGAAATTGACGAGCTGGTCAAACTTGTTCAGTTTGTCGGCGTTGGTCGTCCAGGATTTCATAAACGCAGTCAATATCCAATTCTGTGGGTCGATGTTCCGGAAACAGAGATCAGTTCAACGTTGATTCGGCAAAAGATTAAAAACGGATGTTCAATCAAGTATCTTGTTCCGGATGCAGTTGAACAGTACATTAACGAGGAGAACCTATATCGTGACTGAAATTGAGTATCAAAAACATTATTATCCTGGTTCGCGTTCCGAATTAGTTCAGAAACTAAAAGACTCGTTAAATAAGCAATCGCGGTTTGAACATTGTTTACGGGTCGAACAAACGGCAATCCAGCTTGCAAAACTAAACCATGAAGACGTTGAAAAGGCGGCGGTTGCCGGGCTGATTCATGATTATGCCAAGGAACGCTCAGCGGAAGAATTCAAACGGGTGATCATTGCCAAAAAGATGGACCCAGATTTATTAAACTGGGGTAATTTCATTTGGCACGGTGAAGTTGGTGCTGAAATCATTCAGGATGAGCTAAAAATTACGGATGAAGAGATCTTAAATGCGGTGCGGCGCCATACGATTGGTGCGGTTCAAATGACAACGCTTGATAAGATCGTTTACGTTGCCGATTACGTTGAACCCGAACGTGATTTTCCAGGAGCAAATTATGCACGCGAAGTAGCGTTTGCTGATTTGGATGATGGGGTGCGTTATGAAACCCAGCATACGTTGCAGTATTTGTTAGAAAATAATCAAAAGATTTATCCGGCTGCAATTTTAACGTATAACCAGTGGAACGCTGAAAATCGATGAAGAGGTGGAATTTAAATGAATGAAAGTAAAGAATTATTAAAAACAGTTGTTGAAGCGGCCGACAATAAGCGGGCAGAAGACATTATTGCATTAGATGTTCAAAATATCAGTTTATTAGCGGATTATTTTGTAATCATGCAAGCTGACTCAGACCGGCAAGTAAAGGCGATCGCCGAAAATATTGAAGAACAAGCCGAAGAAAAAGGCTATGATGTGCTTGATGTTGAAGGAAAGAGCGGTGCGAACTGGATTTTGATCGACCTTGGCGATGTTGTTGCCCACGTATTTAAAGCTGAAACCCGGAAATTCTATAACCTTGAAAAGTTATGGGCAGATGCCGATGACGTTGATATTTCAGCATGGATCAAGTAGTCAATGCAACGAATCATAGGAATAATTACTGAGTATAATCCGTTTCATAACGGCCACCTTTATCAGATCCAGCAGGTTAAAAAGCAATTTCCGGATGCCCCGTTAGTAATTGCAATGAGCGGAAATTTTTTACAACGCGGGGAACCGGCAATCATTGATAAGTGGCACCGGGCGGCTGAATGTTTGTCGAATGGCGCAGATTTAGTAATGGAATTACCGTTAATGGCGGCCGTTCAACCTGCAGACCGGTTTGCATATTATGGGGTGTGGACGCTTGCTCAGATGGGCGTGACGGACTTGTTTTTCGGTGCGGAGCATGCCACGTTTGACTTTATGCATGATGCCCAAAAAGCAATGGAAATTACCGGAAACTTTAACAAGTACCATGAGTCGTTTGCGAAGACTTATCAACAGGTAATTACCGAAAAGGTTGGTCATCAAGTCGATCAGCCGAATGACTTGTTGGGATTGGCATATGCGAAGGCCAATTTGAAGCTGAAGGCTAACATTACCCTTCATCCGATTCAACGGAAAAATGCCAATTACCACGATATTGAATTGAACGATGCGGGAACGATTGCGAGTGCATCGGCGATTCGCGAAGCCTTACATCATCAAAATCAAGATTTTGAAAAATTTGTGCCACACCAAACCGCTCAAGATTTAAAAAACCAGCCATTAGTATCATGGGATGATTTTTGGATTCATCTTAAGATGGAATTATTGACCCATTTACCGCAAGAATTGGAAAAAATTTACGGAATGGCTGAAGGAATTCAATATCGGATGATTGCGATGGCTCAGCGAAGTGAATTTGCTGAGGACTTTGATTCATGGATCAAAGCGGCTAAAAGTAAACGGTTCACATACACCAGGTTAAGCCGGCTGGCAACGATGACGCTGCTGCACATTACCTGGGACGATGTTGCTTCATTTGAAGCCCAGCCATATTTGCGGGTACTAGGGTTTTCCAAGAAGGGACAGGCAGTTTTACACGCTGCTAAAAAGAGTTGCGATCATCCAATTATTACAAACGTTTCTCAAGACGAGAAGAAGGGAATTTTAAGAATTGATTACCGTGCCGGAAAGGTTTACCAGGCAGTGTGCGGGAATGAACAGGATTTAAAACATGCTCCGATTATGACTGTCAAGTAAATCAGCTTGACAGTGATTTGGATTCCAAGTATAATCGACGTGTTGCATTAGGAGGCAAGAAAATGAAGTGGTCATTAAACGAATTGCGTCAGGCAAAGGAAACGCCCATTGAGTTTGATACAACCCTTGATTTGGAAGCAGCATTAAAGAAACGCCGAAATGATTTGATTTCAGCTGCTCCGGTCCAAGTTGAAGGGGTCTTTACGGTTGATCAACGGGGAATTTTAGGAAGTTTTAATGTGAAAACTAAAATTCAGGTTCCATCAACCCGGACGTTTGAACCGGTAACAATTCCACTCGACTTTGACTTTTCAGAATACTATGTCAGCCATCATCAAAATGATCTATCGCAATTTGATGACTTAGACGTGGTAATTGTGCTTGAAAATGATGTGCTAGCACTTGAAGATGTGATTATTGACAATATTCTTGTTCAAATTCCAATGCAAGTTCTGAGTGAAAAAGAACAACATGCAGAATTCAGCGAGATGCCGCAAGGGAAGAGCTGGGGTGTTTTGACTGAAGATCAGTTGAAAAATAACGCTCACCGAAAAGATCAAATTGATCCGCGGATGGCAAAATTAAAAGATTTTTTCAAAAACGACGATCAGAAGAATTCGGATGAGTAGTTGTCAAATTTAAGATTTGCAAGTATAATTATTCTTGTCGATTATTTTGAAGGAGGTGGCTCTCAATGGCAGTACCAGCACGTAAAACATCAAAGACACGTAAGAGATTACGTCGGACAAACTACAAATTGTCAGTACCTGGTATGAGCGCATGCCCAAATTGTGGTGAATTACGTCGTTCACACCGTGTATGCCCAAGTTGTGGTTACTATGGTGATCGCGAAGTTGTTAAAGTAAAGAACAACTAATTTTTTAAAATTGAAGAATAAAAAGATCGATGGGACCATGGCCCTCAATCTTTTTGCGGCACATCAGTGTGAACTGAAGTGCTATTTTTTTACCATTGATTAAATTCCTATGCTAGAATGGAAAACAGATATTATCAGAAGAAAGGAATTAACACATGGATGTGCATAACGTTGAACTCACGATCAGTGCAGTTCGCCCAGATCAATATCCAAAAGATGGATTACCGGAAATCACGTTAACCGGCCGGTCAAATGTCGGCAAATCATCGTTGATCAATACGTTGATCAATCGGAAGAAGCTCGCCCATACGTCAAGCCAGCCTGGGAAAACACAAACGTTGAATTTCTACCGGATCGAAGATGCAATGTATTTTGTTGATGTTCCGGGATACGGATACGCCAAGGTTTCACAAAAGAACCGTGAAAAGTGGGCTGAAATGATTGAAACCTATTTTGCCCAACGCGAAGAAACATGCGGCGTTGTTTCCCTTGTTGATGCGCGGCATGCGCCAACGAAACTTGATCAGCAAATGGTCAACTTTATTCATTACTATGAATTGCCGTTATTGGTCGTTGGAACCAAAATCGATAAGGTTCCAAAAAGCAAATGGAATAAAGCTGAAAGTCAAATTCGCAAGGGATTGCATTTAAGTGGCGATGACCAATTACAATTATTCTCATCTCAAACCCGTTACGGCAAGGAAGAGGTTTGGGATTGGATCGAAAAGCATACGATGTAAGGAAGGAAAATCAAATGGAATTTAATGAGTATCAAGAAGCAGCAAACCGGACCCTTTACGGAACAGAACAGGTTTTAACCAATTGTGCGTTAGGGTTAGCAGGTGAAAGCGGCCAGGTGATCGATCTTGTAAAGGCGTATACGTTTAAAGGCCAAAAATTAGATAAAAAGCAATTAACTCATGAAATGGGAGACGTTCTTTGGTACTTGTCTCAAATTGCTGAATGGGCAGGAATTCCGTTTGATGAAGTTGCGAAGGAAAACATTGAAACGTTGAATAAACGTTATCCAAATGGATTTAAGAGCGAAAATTAGTGAAATGCGAGAGGAAAAAATGAGGCTGTGATTGAATCGCAGCCTCATTTAAATATTATTTTTCTTTCTTTTGGGAATCGATTTTCTTTGAGGAGTCCTTTTCGGGATCCTTTGGTTTATTATTTGATGTGTTAGTCGGGTCGATTGCAAATTCATCAAATAATTTTTCAAGGTTTGTTTGCCGGTTGATCTTTAAACTCATAATTCGACTTCCTTCTGCTATTTTTCTTTTAGCGTACCAGTTTTTATTTAAGTTTTCAATTCTAAGAAAGGGGGACCATCAAAATGGCAACGGAACACATTGAACGAAAATTAAAATTACTTCCGGATCTACCGGGATGTTACCTGATGAAAGATGTTAACGGTCATATTATCTACGTTGGAAAGGCCAAAAATTTGAAGAACCGGGTGCGGTCATATTTCAAAAGCAAGCAGGTCGGAAAGCGGGCCCAACTCGTTGCGGAAATTCGGGATTTTGAAACGATCATCACGTCAACCGATAAGGAAGCTTTCTTGTTGGAAATTACGCTGATTCAAAAGCATCAGCCGTATTACAATACAAAATTAAAACGTGGAACGGGCTATCCATACATCAAAATTACGAATGAACGCGATCCGCAGTTGAAGCTTGTAAGTAAGATCAAAAAAGATGGCGGGTACTATTTTGGACCATATCCAAATGTTTACGCTGCTCAAGAAACGTTGCAGCTTCTTCAAAAGGTATATCCGCTTCGAAGATGTAACGGCCCGCAGAAACGGCCGTGTTTGTATTATCATATGGGCCAGTGTTTAGGAGCATGTTTCAAAGAAGTTCCTAAGGAAAAATATGACGCTCAAATTGAGAAGATCAAGTCATTTTTAAACGGCAATGTTGCCCTAATCAAGAACGAATTGAAACGAAAGATGGAAGAGGCTTCGGCTAAAATGGAATTTGAACGGGCGGCGGAATATCGCGATCAGATCCGCTATATTGCAATGACCGTTGAAAAACAGAAAATTATTTCAAATGATTATACAACCCGCGATATTTTTGCGTATTACATGGATAAAGGCTGGATCTCAATTCAAGTCTTTTGTATTCGCCAGGCCCGGTTAATGAAGCGGGTCAAACGGCTTTTCCCATGTATTGATGAACCTGAAGCCGAGTTTACTTCATTTATTCTGCAATATTACAATCAGAAAAACGTTGTTAAACCGCATGAAGTTCTTGTTCCGCAAAATATCGACCATCAGATTTTAAGTGATATTTTAGGGATTCCAGTCCGGACACCGCAACGGGGACAGAAACGCGACTTATTAAAAATGGCCCAAAAGAATTCCCGCCTTGTCCTTGAAGAAAAGTTCCGGTTGCTTGAACTTGATAACCGGAAAACAACCGGCGCCATGAATGAAATTATGGATGCGCTCAAGTTGCCGCACGGTCACCGAATCGAAGCATTTGACCATTCACATATTCAGGGCCAGGACCTGGTTTCCGCAATGGTATGTTTCATTGACGGTCAGCCAAATAAAAATGAGTATCGCAAATATAAGTTGAAGACGGTTGATCATGCGGATGAAGCGGCAAGTACCCGAGAGGTTATTTATCGCCGGTACAGCCGGTTGCTCAAGGAGCACGCCCAACTTCCAGACTTGATTTTAATGGATGGGGCAGAGATCCAAATTGACGCTGCGGTCGATGTTTTGCACAATCAACTGGGAATTGATATTCCGGTTGCGGGAATGGTTAAAAATGATCATCACAAAACAGCGGATTTAATGAACCAGAACGGAATCAAACTAGAACTCGATCCGAAAAGTCAAGGTTTTTATTTGTTGCAACGAATCCAAGATGAAGTCCACCGGTTTGCGATTACTTATCACCGGCAGTTACATTCAAAGAATTCATTGTCATCCCGGCTTGAACAAATTCCAGGCGTAGGCCCGAAAACGCGAACCAAACTTTTGCGGAATTTTCATTCAATTAAGAAAATTACTGAAGCATCGGTTGAAGAAATTCAAAAACTGGGAATTTCGAAGAAGGTTGCGCAAACGATTCATTTAAGTGCGGGTTCGATTGAAGAAGGCCGGCAGGATACAAGATTGATTAGAAAAAATTAAAAATGTATGCTACAATTTTAACCGTTAATTTTGATAACTAATCAATGGACGGAGTGAATTTCATTGGAAAATACAAGTCAGTCCTCAAAACTGCGCTGGTATAACATTGCCTTACTGGCATTTACCGTCGTTTGGGGATTCACAAATGTCGTCAATAACTTTGCTAATCAAGGACTAACCGTTGTCTTCTCATGGATTTTGATTATGTTCCTTTACTTTATCCCATATACCTTAATGGTTGGGCAGTTAGGATCAGCATTTCAGAATTCAGGAGCAGGGGTCAGTTCATGGATCAACGAATTACTCGGAAGTAAGTGGGCTTACTTAGCTGCTTGGACTTACTGGGTCGTTCACGTTCCGTATTTAGCTCAAAAACCACAAATTATTATGATCAGTTTAAGCTGGCTTTTCCGCGGCAATGGGACCTTTGTTAATGATACCAAGCCGATTGTTGTTCAATTGCTTAGTTTAGTTCTCTTCTTAGGATTTGTATGGCTTGCAACTAAAGGATTGAATGCGCTGAAGAAATTAGGGAACATTGCGGGAATCTTGCTGTTGATTATGTCATTCCTGTTCATTATTCTCGGAATCAGTGCGCCGTTTATTCTGCATACGCACATTGCAACGCCTAATATGGGCAGCTTGCATGATTATGTGCCAAAATTCAGTTTCCAATACCTAACGACCCTTTCAATGTTGATTTTTGCAGTTGGTGGTTGTGAAAAAATTTCACCATACGTTAACAAGACGCACAACGCATCCCGTGAATTTCCAAAGGGCATGCTTGTGTTAGCAATCATCGTTGCCTTATCAGCAATTTTAGGATCAATCGGAATGGGAATCGTAATTAACGCGCACCACATTCCAAATGACTTGATGTCAAACGGGGCATATGAAGCATTCCAAATTCTTGGCCGGTATTACCATGTTGGCGATCTCTTCATGTGGATCTTTGCAATTACCAATACATTAGGTTCAGCAACCGCTTTGGCAGTTTCAATTGATGCGCCGTTACGGATGTTGTTGGATGAAGCCGATGAACGCTTCATTCCAAAGGTTCTTTTAAAGAAGAACAAGCACGGCGTCTTTATTAACGGTTACAAGATGGTTACGGTTTTAGTTTCAATTTTGATCATTGTTCCAGCCCTTGGAATTAAGGGAATGTCAAACTTGTACAACTGGCTTTTGAACTTGAATTCAATTTGTATGCCAATGCGTTACCTTTGGGTATTCTTAGCATACATTATGCTTGTTAAGTACATGGACAAGTACAAGTCAGACTATGTCTTCGTGAAGAGTAAACCAGTTGGTTACGCATTTGGAATTTGGACGTTTGTCTTTACTGCGTTTGCATGTATCATGGGAATGGTTCCAAAGGCTAACATGGCTGCATTCGGAACAAGTTCATGGTGGTTCCAAATTGCAATGAACGTTGTTACCCCAATCATTTTGATTGCGTTAGGATTGATCCTTCCAGCAATTGCAAGACGGACAAATAAAATTAACGATTAAAATCAATGAAGCACGGCGAACCGGTCGTGCTTTTATTTTTAATCAAAACTTGATATAGTTATAGCGAGTAAAATATGCCAGTTAGAGACTGGATCGATTAAATAAATTGTAGAAAGAGGAACAAAAAGACAATGTCAATGTTTGTTGATCAAATTAAAATTCAAGTTAAAGCCGGAAAAGGCGGCGACGGAATGGTTGCTTTTCGGCGTGAAAAATATGTTCCAAATGGGGGTCCGGCCGGCGGTGACGGTGGTCACGGCGGAAGTATTATTTTAAAGGTCAATAAGGGGCTGCGGACTTTGATGGATTTTCGTTATCACCGGATCTTCAAAGCGAAGGCTGGTCAAAACGGGATGATCAAGGGAAAATACGGTCGGGCAGCTGAAAACTTGTATATTGATGTCCCTGAAGGAACAACGGTTACGGATGCCGATACCGGCGAAGTATTAGGCGATTTAACGGAGGCCAATCAGGAATTGGTCGTTGCTCACGGTGGTCGTGGCGGCCGCGGCAATATCCATTTTGCCAGTCCAAAAAATCCGGCTCCTGAAATTGCCGAAAATGGTGAACCGGGTGAAGAACGGAATTTGAATTTGGAATTAAAGGTTTTGGCTGATGTTGGGTTGGTAGGCTTCCCGTCGGTTGGAAAGTCAACGCTGCTTTCAACGGTTACAAGTGCAAAACCCAAAATTGCTGAATACCATTTCACAACGTTGGTTCCAAACTTAGGAATGGTTCAGCTTGATGATGGCCGTGATTTTGTAATGGCTGACCTGCCAGGATTGATTGAAGGGGCTTCGCAAGGAATTGGCCTTGGAATTCAATTCTTGCGCCATGTCGAACGGACAAGAGTTATTTTGCACCTGATCGATATGTCAGGGGTCGAAGAACGGGATCCGTACGAAGACTTTTTAAAGATCAATGATGAATTGAAGAAGTATGACCCAGACTTGTTAAAACGGCCGCAAATTATCGTTGGTTCGAAAATGGATATGCCAGATGCAGCCGAAAACTTAGCAAAGTTTAAGGCCAAGATTGAACAGGATTACGCTCCGTTAGCTCAAGCACCGCAAGTAATGGCAATTTCATCAATTACCCATGAAGGATTGCAAGATCTGATGCAGGCAACAGCGGACTTACTTGACAAGACGCCGCACTTTGAAACGAAAGCAGAAAAGGAAATGGCTGCTAACCGGTCTGAATACCGGTTTGATGACGATGAGGATACCCCTGCATTTACAATTTCGCGTGATCCGGACGCAACCTGGGTTCTTTCAGGTGATAAGCTTGAAAAGCTCTTTAAGATGACGAACTTGGATCACGATGAAAGTCTGTTGCGGTTTACCCGGCAGTTGCGGGGCATGGGCGTTGATGATGCTCTTCGAGAACGGGGAGCCAAAGATGGCGATCTTGTCCGGATCGATGACTTTGTATTTGAATTTTATGCATAGTAAATTTATGAAAATAGAATTTTGGATTGATCAACGATCCGAAAGCCAAAGAGCGGGAACTTTTTCCCGCTTTTTGTTTTAAGCTGAATTTTAACATCGGCACTCAAGGCATTTGCAATCACTTCCAGGGCTTTAAATTGAAGCGGATGATCATGATAGGGCAGAAGGTAAAGAACATTGGTCTGCTTATCAAAATCAAAATCGGAAATTGCGACTGCATGCGCCTCGTTTTCCCAGTAACATTGGTATTGAGGATTAAATCCTTGAGTTGCCTCGCGAAATGTTTGAATTCTCATTTTAAACTCCTTTGTTCGTTATAAGATAAATTATTAAATTAAAAATAATTTTTTATTGATGATTATCTTTTAACCCCGAATGATTTCTGCTATAATGCAGGTAATTTATTTTGAAAGAGGGATTGATTGATGACACGCTTTTTTAAACTAAAAGAAAATAAGACAAGCGTCTCAACCGAAATTACTGCAGGGTTAACCACCTTTTTTGCAATGTCGTATATTCTTTTTGTTGCCCCGAACATCCTTGGCAAGACCGGGATGCCGACTCAAGGAATCTTTTTAGCAACGATTATTGCGTCAGTTGTTAGTACCTTGATCATGGCCTTGTTTGCCAATGTTCCATACGTTCAAGCTCCCGGATTGGGATTGGCAACGTTCTTTACGTATACCGTTGTTTTACAACTTGGCTTTAGTTGGCAGGAGGCCTTGGCACTGGTCTTTCTTTGCGGGGTGATCAACGTTACGATCACGTTGACCAAGATTCGGAAGATGATCATCAAGTCAATTCCTGAAGTTTTGCAACACGCCATCAGTGGTGGGATTGGAATGTTTGTTGCCTATATCGGAATTAAAAATGCGGGTTTTCTTAAGTTTACCACTGATTCAAGCGATATTTTAACAGTTAACAATCATCCATTCAATCAAGCAACGACTCACTTTTCACACGGAATTCAATCAATTGTTTCGGGAAGCGGAATTACTCCGGCATTGATCAACTTTAATCAGGCAGGGGCATTAGTTGCTTTGATCGGGTTATTGATCATGGCATTCTTAATGATCAAGAATGTACGCGGCGGAATTTTGATTGGAATTATTTTAACGACGTTAATTGGGATTCCGTTTGGGGTTACGCATTTAAGTCTTGCCCATGCCCCGTCATTAGCTGAATCATTTAAAGAGCTTGGGGTAACCATGGGAGCTGCGTTTGGCCCGCACGGAATGGTGGCATTATTTGACCATCCAGGACGCTTGTTGTTAGCGATTATGACAATTTTTGCGTTCTCATTGACCGATATCTTTGATACGATTGGAACCTTTATTGGAACAGGGAAAAAGTCAGGAATCTTCTCTCAAGCCGATGAAGAAGAATTCTTTAACGGAAAGGGATTCAAATCAAAAATGGATCGGTCATTATTCTCAGATGCTGCCGGCTCAATTGTTGCTGCAATTTGCGGAACATCAAATGTTACAACCTTTGTCGAAAGTGCATCTGGGATCGGTGCCGGCGGTCGAACCGGATTAACAAGTTTGACGGCCGCCGTAATGTTTGCTTTAAGCAGTTTATTGGCCCCGGTAATCGCAATTATCCCAACTCAAGCAACGGCTCCAGCATTGATCATTGTTGGAATCATGATGATGAGTTCATTTAAAGATATTAACTGGTCAAACCTTGAAGATGCGATCCCCGCATTCTTTGCATCCGTCTTTATGGCGATTTGTTACAGCATCTCATACGGAATCGCTGCCGGGTTCATCTTCTACTTGTTAGTTAAGATCTGCAAGAAGAAATTCAACGAAATTCATCCAATGCTCGTGATCTGCACGATTCTGTTTATTTTGAATTTTGTTGTTTTGGCATTTATTTAACTTTAAAATGCATTTTGTATTTTAGATTGAATGATAGTAAAATTAATAATGGTATAGTAGTTCACTAATTATAGTGGACTATTATTTTTTGAGAGAAATAAAAAATAGATAGGGTCGATTTCATGGAACTTGAATTTTTAGGAACCAGTGCCGGATCACCGTCAAAATTCCGCAACGTGACGGCACTTGCGTTGAAATTGCTTGATGAAATTAATGAAGTTTGGCTTTTTGATGTCGGCGAAGGAACACAACATCAGATTTTACGAACGACAATCCGTCCCCGGAAAGTGACGAAGATTTTCATTACCCATCTTCATGGTGATCATATTTTCGGTCTTCCAGGTTTTTTAAGCAGTCGTTCATTTCAAGGAGCAGAAGCAGTAACTCCGCTGACGATTTACGGGCCGCGGGGTATCAAACAGTTTGTTGAAACTTCAATGCGGGTTTCGCAAACCCATTTAGCATATCCAATCCAATACGTTGAACTCGATGATGAAGAGGGCGTCCTTTTCGAAAATGATCGGTTTAAGGTTTCTTATGCCGGTCTTGATCATCGAATCAAATGTGTTGGTTATCGGATCGAGGAAAAAGATTATCCAGGCGAATTAATGGTTGAAAAATTACAGGAAGTTGGCGTTCATCCAGGTCCAATTTACGGTCAGATTAAAGCAGGCCAAATCGTGACGCTTGATGATGGGACTCAGTTAAATGGCAAAGACTTTATTGGTGCGCCAAAGAAGGGGCGGACGGTTGCAATCTTAGGTGATACCCGGAAAACAGCTGGAATTGATAAGTTAGCCCTTAATGCGGATGTTCTTGTTCATGAAAGTACTTTCGGAAAGGGCGAAGCAAAGCTTGCACGCAATTACTACCATTCAACATGTATTCAAGCAGCTCAAACTGCTCAGCGGGATCACGTTAAGAAGTTGTTATTGACCCATATTTCAGCCCGGTATGTTGGACCAATGGTTAAGAAATTGCAGGCGGATGCCCGGGAGATTTTCCCGAATACGCGGGTTGTCCGGGACTTTGATACGTATAATGTTCCTTTTCCAGAAAGAAGGGAAAAATAATGAGTGGATATCGTGATTTAAAAAATTTAGAGGACCGGGTCGTTTTGGTAACCGGAGCTTCATCGGGGCTTGGCGAACAAATTGCTTACCAGTTAGCCCAAAAAGGAGCCGTCGTGGTTGCCTGCGCTCGCAATTTAGATCGGTTAAAGGAAGTTGCCAAAGCGTGTGCTGAATTTCGCGGCAAGAAGGCATATGCCGTTCAAATGGATGTGGCTGATCCAGACCGAATTGAAAAGGTCGTTCAGCAGGTTGAAAATGAAGTTGGCCCAATTGATGTTTTAGTAAACGATGCGGGCTTTGGCTTAATGCAAAATGCCCTTGATTTTGACATGCAGGTTGCTGAAAAAATGTTCCGGGTCAATGTTTTAGGAACGATTTACTTATCGAAATTTACCGCTTTACAAATGGCAACGCGCAAACGCGGGGCAATCATTAACATTGCTTCAATGGCGGGGAAGATTTCAACCCCGAAATCATCCGTTTACTCGGCAACGAAGGCCGCAGTTTTAGGTTACTCTGATGCTTTACGGCTTGAATTGAAGCCGCTTGGAATTAGTGTAATGACGGTTAATCCCGGGCCAATTCGAACACAATTTTTCGATAAGGCGGATGAAAGCGGCGATTACTTGGACAAAATCAAAGGTATCGTTTTAAATCCAGAACTGGTTGCCGAAAAGATCGTTCATTCAATTGGAACGGCGAAACGGGAACTTAACCTTCCGTTTTTCTTCAATATTGCAAATGTTGGTTATACCTTGTTTCCGCGACTGGGCGACTTTTTGGCAGCGGGGATCTTTAATCAAAAGTAAGTCGGTTAATATTTAGGAGAGGTTAGATTGAAAAAGAAATTAAGTTTGATTGGAGTTATTGTCTTACTGTTAGTTGTGGCAATTTTTTCAATCTCAAATATGCAAAGTGTTTCAGTAAACTTTTTTGTGGCCAAGGTTAAAATTCCCCTTGTGATTTTAATCATCATTTCAATTTTAATTGGAGTGATTATTGCGATGCTGTTCTCAGTATCCTCATCATTTAAGCACAAGAAGCAAATCAAGAACTTGAACAGTCAAGTAAAAGATTTACAGGAACAGGTTGCAGGAAAGTCAGAAAACAAAGAGGAATAAGACTTGATTACTTCAAATTATGATTGGAAAATGGCGGCTTCCAAGCTTGATGATCAGCAAATCAATGAGCTTGCTCAAACCTTGCATCATTCGCCGCTGCTGATTAAAATTTTAGCTCAGCGCGGAATGGAAACCGCAAATCAAATTAAAGATTTTTTAGAGCCGCAGGGCCAGCATGTTCACGATCCGTATTTGCTTTATGATATGGAAAAGGCAATCGATCGGATTCAACAGGCGATTATTGAAAACCAGAAAATTTTTATTTATGGTGACTATGATGCTGACGGAATTACCAGTACGGCTGTAATGTATGAAACCCTGCTTCAGTTGGGGGCGGATGTGCACTACTTTGTTCCGGACCGGTTTAAGGATGGGTATGGCCCGAATTTAGCAGAATATCAAAATCTTGAAGCGCAGGGAATGCAACTGTTGATCACCGTTGATAATGGGGTTTCGGGATATGATGAAGTCCAGTATTTGATGGAGAAGGGGATTGATGTCATTATCACGGATCACCATGAATTGCCGGAAAAACTTCCGCCGGCATATGCGATCGTGCATCCAATGCATCCGAAGGGCAATTACCCGTTTAAAGGCCTTGCCGGCGTTGGGGTTGCGTTCAAGGTTGCGTGTGCCCTCCTTGATGATATTCCGCAAGAAGAGCTTGACCTGGTTGCAATTGGGACGGTTGCGGATGTAATGTCGCTGACGGATGAAAACCGGGATTTGGTTTCATTTGGAATTGAAGAACTGAAAACAACAATGCGTCCGGGGTTAAGCGCATTGCTTGAAGTTACGAAAACCAAGCCGGATGAAGTTGACAGCGATACGATTGGATTTACCATTGCGCCCCGGCTTAATTCGCTTGGAAGACTTGAAAATGCCGCGCAAGGGGTAAAATTACTGACAACGCTTGATGAAAGTGAAGCTACTCAATTAGCACAACATACCCATGATTTAAATCAGCGGCGCCAAGACTTGGTTGCAACCATCACCAAGGAGGCTGAGCAGATTTTAAATCAGACTGAGCAATCGCATTTAGTAAATGTGATTGCTGGTCAAAACTGGCATGAAGGTGTCCTTGGAATTGTTGCAAGTCGGATCACGGAAGAAACGAAGCGGCCGACGATCGTTTTAACGTTGACTGAAGACGATCTGTATAAAGGCTCAGGCCGGTCAGTTGAGGGCTTTAGTCTTTTTGATGCATTTGATCCGCACCGGAAGCTGTTTGAAAGTTTCGGCGGCCATGCACAAGCGTGCGGTCTTTCGATCAAACCGAATAATCTCGCCGGTTTTCAAGTGATTGCCGATCAAGAAGCAGAAAATCAACATTTTAACGGCAATGAGCGCCCAGTGCTTGAAATCAATGAAGAACTTCCAGCTGCTTCAATTTCACTTGATTTGATCAATGAATTGAATTTATTAGCTCCATTTGGATGTGATAATCCGCGGCCGGTGTTTAAGATCACCGGAATTCAAAATCCACAATTCAAGGTTATGGGTGATCAAGGACAGCATTTTCGGATTAACTTTCAAAGCGGTCATGGCAGCTTAGCTGGGGTAAAATTTAACGCTCCCGCAGCTGAAGTTCACCAATTACAAGCTGATTCCCTTGATGGAATTGAGATTGCCGGGGAATTGACGGTGAACCGGTGGCAAGGCCGGACGACTCCCCAAATTCAAATTTGTGATTTAAAGACCGAAGTTCAAAATGAAATCAAATCGAAAATAAAGGTGATCGATCATCGTTTTACAAGTTCGCCGAATAAATTTAATTCAGAATTGATATACGGCTTTTTTGATATGAAACTACTGAAGCGGGTTGCGACCCAGGTTGCCCCAAACATTAAATTGATTTCGTTAACTGATCAGGCACCGATCGTGGGTGACACATTAGTCATCGTTGACTGTCCACCATCGATTTCAGCGTTTGAAAGTTTAGTTGACCGGTTGCAAGTCAAGCAGATTGTATTAAAATGTTATACGCAACATAATATTGCTTCCAAGCCATTGCCAAGGCGACAGGATTTTGGAAAATTATATCGTTTTACAAGTACGCATCACGATGTTGATTTAAGAAAAGATTTAGAAAAGTTAGCAAATTATTTGAATTTTGACAAAGAATCACTTGTTTTCATGATTCAGGTGTTTTCTGAGGCTAAATTTGTTAAAATTAAGAATGGTCTGTTAACTGGAACACCATCCAATCAACGAATTGAATTGACCAAGACAAAGCGTTATCAAGCACGCGTTGCCGAAATACAGGCACAACAATTATTTTTAAATTCAAAAACGGCGGATTTGCTAAAGCGATTGAATTTAACAATATAAGTATTTTGATTTAAGGAGAAACATAATGACATTAGATTTACATGATTATGTGGCAAGTATCCCAGATTATCCTGAAAAGGGTGTATTATTCCGTGACATTTCACCATTGATGGCTGATGGTGAAGCTTATCACCAAGCAACTGATCAAATCGTTCAGTTTGCTCGCGATAAAGGAGTTGAAATGATTGTTGGACCTGAAGCCCGGGGATTCATCGTTGGTTGCCCGGTTGCATTCGAATTAGGGGTCGGCTTTGCGCCTGCCCGGAAAAAAGGTAAATTACCGCGGGAAACTGTTAAGGCTGAATATTCACTTGAATATGGAAAATCAGCTCTTTACATGCATAAGGATGCAATCAAGCCGGGGCAAAAGGTTTTAGTTACCGATGATCTTTTGGCAACTGGCGGAACGATCAGTGCAACGATCGACTTGGTTGAACAATTAGGCGGAATCGTTGTTGGGTGTGCATTCATTATTGAGTTAAAGGATCTGCATGGCCGCGATAAAATTAAAGGTTATGATATGTTAAGTTTAATGGAATATTAAAATTGATTTATCCTGATTGATATATCTTTATTTTTTAAATCATTTAGGATATAATCGTGGTAATGTTGAAGCAAGGAGGATTGCGATGAAAGAGAAGTTGCGTGCATTCTGGCAAAAAGATTGGGTCCGTTTCATTGCACGGACTGTCTTTTACTTTGTCGTTTTGTTTGCTCTAGTATACATGTTCAGTTACAGTGGACTTACACAGCCACACTTTATTTATAACGAATTTTAAACAGGAGAGATGTTGAGATGGAAGCAAATTTGATTGCTCAAATTGACCAGTTTGCAGTTAGCCATCCAGATAAGGTTGCTTACGATTACCTTGGGACCGAAAATACCTATGGTGATCTGAAGAAGTATTCGGATGCACTTGCAGACTATATTTTAAAAATGGATTTGCCAGCAAAAGCACCGATTGTAGTATTTGGGGGACAAACTTTTGAAATGATCGCAGCTTTTTTAGGAGTTGTTAAATCAGGTCATTCATATGTTCCAGTCGATGTTAATTCATCGTTATCACGGTTGGAATCAATCAATGAGATTGGGAAACCGGCATTATATATTCAAGTTGAAGATTTACCAGCTGATATGCCGGCGGTTAAATCAATCACCAAGGCAGAGTTAAATGATATTTATACTCACGGTGAATTTTCAGATGAAATTAATTCAACATCGTTTGTTGATGGGGATGATACGTTCTATATCATCTTTACGTCTGGAACAACAGGGAAACCTAAGGGCGTTCAAATTAGCCACGATAATTTGAAGAGTTATGTTAACTGGATGCATTCCGATGACTTTGGAATCAAAGCCGATGGAATCTGCCTTTCACAAGCACCATACTCGTTTGACCTTTCAGTCATGGACTTATATCCAACGTTGACAGCGGGTGGCAAACTTGCAGTTTTGCCAAAGAAGACAACCGATAACTTTAAGGAATTGTTTGAAGTATTACCGAAGCTTCATATCAATGAATGGGTTTCAACCCCGTCATTTATGGATATTTGCTTGCTTCAACCGACATTTGATGAAAAGCATATGCCTGAATTAACTCATTTCTTATTCTGTGGGGAAGAGTTAACGCATAGTACAGCAGCCAACTTAAAGAAACGGTTCCCACATGCCCGGATCTTCAATACGTATGGTCCGACTGAAACGACCGTTGCGGTTACCCAAGTGGAAATTACGGATGAAGTTTTGGCAAATTATAAGCGGCTTCCAATTGGGACTCCCAAAGCTGACACCCGAATCATTTTAGTTGATGATGATGTTCACCAAGTGGGCGATCACGATGAAGGTGAAATCGTAATTGCTGGCCCGAGCGTTTCAAAGGGATATATCAATAACCCTGAAAAGACAGCCAAGGCGTTCTTGGAAATTGAAGGGACTCCAGCATATCGGACAGGTGATTTAGGCCAATTTGATGAAAATGGCCAGTTGCTTTATAAAGGACGGATGGACTTCCAAGTTAAGGTTCACGGCTTCCGGATCGAATTGGAAGATGTTGATCACCACTTAGGTCAAGTTAGCTTGATTTCGCAAGCAACAACCGTTCCGAAGTATGATAAAAACCACAAAGTCAGTCAATTAATTGCTTACATTGTTCCTGAAGACAATGATTACGAAGATGAGTTCAAGTTGACTCAGGCAATTAAGAAAGAACTTCAGGAAATCATGATGGCTTATATGATGCCGCAACGTTTTGTTTACGTTGATTCATTACCATTAACTCCGAATGGAAAAATTGACCGCAAATCATTAATGAAAGAGGTTAATAACGAATGATCAATATTCAACCGTATCAAAATCCTGAATATTTCATTCTCTTAGTAATTGGATTGCTTCCAATTATGATTGGATTATTGTATGGCCGGCGTTTCAGAACTTATGAAACATTGATTTCAATTGCATTCTTAGTTCTGACGTTTGGCGGAGTTAAGTGGCATCAAGGAATCGCGCTGATTGGTTATGTGATTTTTGAATTGCTTTTGATTGGATGGTATTTCAATTATCGGCAGAAGCATAATAAATCATGGGTCTTTTGTTTAGCGGTGATTCTCGCAATCGTTCCGTTAGTGATCGTTAAATTAACGCCATTGTTTGACTTTGGCAAAGAATCGATTATTGGATTCCTTGGAATCAGTTACTTAACGTTCCGGGTCGTTGGGATGATCATGGAAATCCGGGATGGAATGATCAAAGAATTCCATCCATGGACGACATTACAATTTATCATTTTCTTCCCAACGATTTCATCTGGCCCGATTGACCGTTATCGTCGGTTTGAGAAGGATTATAACAATGTTCCTGACCGGGAAAAATACGTGAAGATGCTGGAAAAAGCTGTCCACTACCTTTTCCTTGGCTTCTTGTATAAGTTTGTAATTGCATACTTCTTTGGCCAATACTTGATGCCAAAGGTTGATGCATTGGCAATTGCTCACGGCGGTTGGTCAGTATGGGTATTCTTACATGGTTACGTTTATGCGATGGACTTGTTCTTCGACTTTGCCGGATACAGTCTGTTTGCCGTTGCAACCAGTTATGTAATGGGAATTGAAACCCCGATGAACTTCAATAAACCGTGGATTTCACACAACGTAAAGGACTTCTGGAATAGATGGCATATGACCCTTTCATTCTGGTTCCGTGACTACATTTACATGCGGTTAGTTTTCTTTATGATGAAGAAGAAATGGTTAAAGAGCCGGATCGCGATGGCGAATATCGGTTACTTAACATTGTTCTTGATCATGGGCTTCTGGCATGGTGAAACATGGTACTACATTGCATATGGGTTATTCCAAGCAATTGCGATGATCATCTGTGATGCATGGCAACGGTTCAAGGAGAAACACCGGAAGATGATCCCGCACAACAAGTTTACCGAAGCATTTGCGATTTTCTTAACGTTTAACGTGATGTGCTTCAGTCTCTTGATTTTCTCAGGATTCCTAAATACAATGTTTGTTGTACACTAATTAATACTTAAAAAGTGAGGTTTTAATAATGAAAGATCAAATTTTAGACATTTTAGCTGATATTACAGGTAGCGATGAAGTTAAGAAAGACTTAGATGTTAACATTTTCCAAACAGGATTGTTAGATTCAATGGGAACAGTTCAATTGTTGCTTGAATTCCAAAACCAACTTGGCGTTGATGTTCCGGTTTCAGAATTTGACCGTTCTGAATGGGATACACCAAACAAAATTATTGCGAAAGTTGAAAGCATGAAATAATGAAATTAAAAAAGAAACTGTTTGAGATCTTTGGACCAGTTGTTTGTGCAGCTGTAATCTTAATTGCGATTTTAGTTTCACCTTTTAATTTCCGAAGCTTTAATTCGAAGACGATTCGTGAAGCAGCGGTTTCCCAATCAACCAATATTTTTAAGGGAACGGTTGTTAAGCAAAAGGCGCTTGAAGAAGGTTATGTTCCGTTCATGGGTTCATCTGAATTATCACGGATGGATCCGATGCACCCGTCAGTTTTGGCTCAAAAGTATGACCGGAATTACCGGCCATTCCTTTTAGGAGCTGCGGGTTCGCAATCCTTATCTCAATTCTGGGGAATGCAAGGAATCAATAATCAGCTTAAGGGCAAGAAGGTTGTCTTTATTATTTCACCACAGTGGTTTGTTAAACGTGGAATCAACAAAAATGCCTTTGCATTGTATTATTCAAATTTACAAGCCGTAACATGGTTGAAGACAGCCAAAAATACTTTGATGGATCGTTATGCTGCACGGCGCCTGCTTGATATGCCGTCATCGCATTCTGATAAGATGATTGAACAGTGCTTATTACAGGTCGCAGCTGGTCAAAAGTTGAATAAGGCTGAAAAAGTATACTTAGATTTGAAGTACAATGAATTGATCCACGAAGATCAATTGTTCTCAACGATTGGAATGAACGATCGGGTTGCCAAAATTGATCGTGAAGCAAGTAAGTTGCCACGGCAATACAACTATCAAAAGTTGGATTCCCTTGCTTATCAATTAGGTGCAAAGAATACGACAAACAATCCATTCCGGGTCGATAATGCCTTTTGGAATAATCGGTTAAAGAGCCAAGTTTCAAAATTACATGGCGAACAAGCAAAGTTTGACTATGTTTCATCACCTGAATTTGGTGATTTCCAATTAGTCTTAAATCAATTTGCAAAGGATCATACCAATGTTTTATTTGTCATTCCGCCAATTAATGCACGGTGGGCAAAGTATACTGGATTAAGAATGTCAATGATCAATGACTTTAATCAAAAGATTAAGTATCAATTGCAAAAACAAGGGTTCAATAACATTGTTGATTTAACTAACGATGGCAGGGAACCATACTTTATGCAAGATACGATTCACCTTGGATGGCGCGGATGGTTGAAGATGGACCAAGCAGTTGATCCATTCTTATCAAATGATCAACCGGCACCGGAATATCATATTGACAACTATTTCTACAATAAGAGTTGGCAAATGATGCAAGGAAAGAAATTAAAACAGTATTTGCAAACGCATCAAGCAAATTAAAACGGTGAGGCTGTAACTTGAGTTACAGCCTCATTTTTTATAACATAGAAACTATCAGAATAATGGTAAGGGAGATTATCTTTGAAACGTAAATTCTTTGTGAAAGTAATTTTCGGAATTCTTTTGGCATTTCTATTTTTGAATTTCGGTCATTGTAATGCGGCCGCGGTCAATGATTCACCGGTTGCCAAACGCGATGCTGTTAACAGTCTCTTAGAAAATAATAAGGTCAACGGCGTCGTTTTATTTGGTGATTTAGGAACGAATCCAACCGTGGTTGAATGTAATCAGCCCGGAATGAAACAAAATGATGTGATTACGGCAACGGGGCTATATCCAATTGCGTCATTGCAAAAGGTTTATACGGGAATTGCAATTCAAAAATTAATCGATGAAGGGAAATTATCGCTGAATACCAAAATCAGTCAATTTTATCCGTCCATTCCCAATGCGTCAAAGATCACCATTGAAAATTTGTTGACTCACCGTTCAGGGATTAAAGACCGGACAAGCGGGCCAACTGATTTATTGAAAAATCAAAAAGCCCAAATGAAATTTGCCCAAAAGAATCTTGATTCAACGGGGAAGACGGGTGCTTGGAACTATTCGAACAGTGATTATGCATTGCTTGCCGGAATTATTTCGAAGGTTACAGGACAAAGTTATGAAAAATATTTATCAATGAATCTCTTCAAGCCGAATAATTTAAAAAACATCAAGTTTTATAATCAGGTGACGAATGCATCCCAAATTACGAACGCCAAGGGACCGGGAAATGCTCAAAACAATCATTTAAATTTCGAAGAATTGAAAACCGGAATGTCTGGCGAACTGGGGGCCGTCGAAGTGTTCAGCAGTGCGCAAGATTACTGGAACTTTATTAGCGGTTTAGTTGCGGGAAAATATGTGCCATTATATAATATCATTTCTAACCCATATAATTATTATGATGGTGTTTACCTTGGAGATGGGATTATTCACGCCGACGGTTCAATTAATGGCTACCAAAGCTGTTTTATTGCTAATTATCGAACAAATCAGGCGTTTATCCTTTTTTCAAATAATATTACGTTCGGGCAGATGTTGAATTTGCGGGAACAGTTATCAAATATTTGTTTATAAATAATAAGCGCGGTTGCGACCGATGTCGCAATCGCGCTTTATTTAAGAATTCGAATTTCGTGATTTTGATATACAAAAACGGCTGCCATAAAATGGCGGTCTTTTTTTAACTCGTCAACTGCAGTTTCAGGGTTAAAAAACAACCGCGTCGATTCAATTTCGCCCCACACTGATTGATCAGTAAAGACCGTTACCCCCATTAACTGCGTTTTTAATGGGTAACCAGTCCGGGGATCAAGAATGTGGTGGTAAAAGTGGTGGTTTTCGGTAAAGTTGCGTTCATAAATTCCGGAAGTCACCGCGGAACATGCTGGCATTCGAACCACTCGCAGGGCCTTTCCCCGTGGATTCCAAGGATCTTGAATCCCAATCCGCCATTTTTGATCAGCGTGCAATGGACTGTTTCCGATTGTTAACAGATTTCCGCCAAGATCGATGATTCCCGTTCGAACCCCGAAGGCTGCCCAAAGATCTTCGAGCCGGTCAGCGATGTATCCCTTTGCAATTCCGCCAAGATCAAGTTGCATGCCAGTTTGCTGAAGGCCAATCAGGTTGGGGGCTTGGGTTGCAATTTTTTGTGGATCAATCTGGTGTAATAATTGGCGAACTTGGTTTTTGTCAGGTCGATGCGCGTCTTCAAAACCAACGTTCCATTCTTTAACTAGCGGGCCAATTGCTGCATTGAATCCCCATGATTTAAGACTGATCTTTTTGGCAAGCGTAACGAGATCAAACGTTGGCGTTGAAACTTTAATCATTTTTTGACCTGCGGCGCGATTTATCCGGCTGATTTCAGAATCTGACAGATAGATTGAAAATAATTTTTCATAATAATCAATTAAGTGCTTACTGGGAGCGAAAACTTGCTGATCAAACGAACTGAAAACGGTCAGCGTAATTTTGGTTCCTAAGGCTTTAAAGTGGGTTTGATACTTTGGCATCATCTACACCTACTTTATAACTCGGATGCGCCAGAAATGGCATCGCTGTCATCATCAGTATTAATATCGATCAGGTCCTTTTCGATTTCCTGGCGGTATGTTTCGGACGACTGATCATGGTAATGGAAATCATGGTCAGGTTGCTTGGATTTTTGAAATTCAGATTCAATAAAACCGCCGTACCGGTATTTTTTAATGATTTCAGTAATGTTTTCACTGATTTGTAAGCAGCCAAGATATTTCTGGTTTTCGTCATAAATTGCAATGAAGGTCAGGTTATAGTATTCTTCCTTGACCTTTAATGCCCGCGAAATTTTTGAATTTTTTCCGTGTTTTAATTTTTCAAGAAAATCAAAGGTTGCAGGCATCGTTTTAAAAAATAAATGGGATGAAATTCGTTGATTAAGCTTCAAGTCCGGATCGAGCGGATGAATGATCAATTTGATGCGACCAGCAGAATCGATAAAAAGGACTTCGAAGGGAAGCGCCTTTAAAAGATTGACCAGTTCGCTGATCTTTAAATTTCCATTTTCAAAAAAGAGGGTATCGTTTTTAATAAATGTCTTCTTCATAATTTCTCC
The DNA here is from genome assembly GCF_001654615.1 of Ligilactobacillus aviarius. Lineage (GTDB taxonomy): Bacteria > Bacillota > Bacilli > Lactobacillales > Lactobacillaceae > Ligilactobacillus > Ligilactobacillus aviarius_B. The sequence goes on along the minus strand of NZ_LWUD01000051.1, from coordinate 182,764 downwards.
ATAAAAATCTATAATTTGATTACCTTATTTAGATGGTTCGATTTGCCAATTTGTGATACCATGTATTAGGTATAGTTCAGCATTATCATATGCTGATTAAGCAGGAATTTCAATCAATGTTATTTTAATTGATTTAGTAATTAAGTGACGGTGAAATCTTTTGAAAATTTTAAAAAAACAACATAAATTATCAAAGAGTAATCGAAATGGACATAAAGCAGACAGTATTCCGTTTCGGTTAAATTTTTTATTCGTAATTGTGTTCTTACTTTTTGCGGCATTAATTATTCAATTGGCCCATTTACAAATCATTGATGGAAAGAAATATGTTTATGATGCTTCAAACAGTAACATGCAGACCGAAACCAAAGATATGCCGCGGGGAATGATTTATGATTCTTCAGGTAAATTGCTGGTTTCAAATGATGCAGCAACGGCAATTACGTATACAAAGCCGCTTTCAGTTACATCCCAAGAAATGTATGACGTTGCGAATAATTTAACAAAGTATATCAGCGTTGATACGTCACAGTTAACTGAAAACATGAAGCAGGCATATTATCTTGGAAGTACGGCCAATGCGGAAAAGGTTCAAAAACATATTAAGGATGCCAACTCATTAAGCGGTTCTGCTCTTTATAAACAAGAAATGGCATATGTTAAGGATCATGGATTGGTCAATAATCTTAGTCCACAACAGCAACAAGCTGCCGTTTTGTACAATAAGATGGACGGGGCATATTCCCTTTCAACCGTAATGTTAAAAGCCAATGGTGTTTCAGCCGTTGAAATGGCTCAGGTTGGGGCGCATTTATCACAATTACCAGGAGTTAAGATTGGAACCAGCTGGTCACGGAGTTATCCTGGCGGGGATTCGATCAAGGAAATTGCGGGGACGGTAACAACTGAAAAGCAGGGATTGCCAAGTGATAAGCTGAACATCTTGCTTGCAGAGGGTTACTCACGCAATGACAGTGTTGGTTCAAGTTACATTGAATCGCAATATGAAGATGCCTTGAAGGGCGACAGTGAGATCATTAAGGTTGAAACCCAGAACAATAAAATCAAGAAAGAAATCAAACAATATGGCGGAAAGCCAGGGGATGATATTCAATTAACGATCAATGCCCAGTTCCAAAATGATGTTCAAAATATCATGAAGAACTCTCTTCAAAGCGTTGCGGGCGGGAACCCATATGTTCCAGGAGCCTATGCCGTTGTTATGAATCCGCATACCGGTGCGGTTTATGCGCTTGCGGGAGTCAGTCGTGATATTCAAACCGGAAAGATCACGGATAACGCAATTGGCGCAATTAACCAAACCTTTGTAATGGGGTCCGTTGTGAAGGGTGCGACGGTAATGGGAGCTCTTCAAGATGGGGTAATTACGCCAACGAATAATACCCTTGAAGAACAACCAATCAAGTTAGCTGGAACGGCACCGAAGACATCATGGTTTAACAAGAGTGGTTCGGCTAACATGCCGTTAACAGCCCCTGAAGCCTTGGAAATTTCATCAAACACGTATATGATGCAGCTTGCAATGCTTGAAGCGGGAATTAAATATTCACCGGGAATGTCGCTGGCCAGCATGTCACCGTCGATCTTTACAAAGATGCGGGATAACTTCAACCAATTTGGATTAGGGGTTAAGACCGGCATTGATCTTCCGGGTGAATCAGCCGGCTTTGAAGGTCCTTCAGCCAAGGCGGATATTGGGAAGGCGCTTGACCTTTCATTCGGGAACTACGATACATATACAACATTACAATTGGCACAGTACATCTCGACCATTGCCAATGGCGGTTACAGGTTGCAACCGCACGTCTTAGATTCGATCCACGACAATGGAAAAGACGGAAAGATGGGCAAGACGATCTATCAATTTATGCCAAACATCTTGAATGTTGTTCCAGGAACAGCCGCTCAATGGGATGTTGTTAAGAAGGGGCTTTACCTTGTAATGCACGGAAATAATCCATATGTTACTGGGAAGTACCTGAATGGCGTTAAACCGGAAATTGCCGGAAAGACCGGGACAGCCCAAACATATTACAAGAATAATCCGACTGAAACGTTAAGTGGGGTAAGTTATGCTCCATATAATAATCCGCAAGTTGTTGTTGCGGTTGCATTCCCTGGAATGGCGAATAATACTGAAAGTAAAGTTAACCTGGATGCAATCAAGCAGATTTATGCAGCTTACTGGAAAGATGTTCAGTCAAGTGATGGATTTTAATTGAGAATCAAGTGAGAAGAAGGTGAATTGATCACCTTCTTTTTTTATCTTAAAAACCGTGTCAAGGAATTTTCCTTAACAATTAGTAAAAAACGGTAGCAATATCTTTTAAAAGATGATATTATATTAACGTTGAAGGTTTAAACGCCTTATTAGACAGAATATGAAGAGTTGGAGGGTATTTCGATGCGTGTTAATATTACATTAGAATGCACAGAATGTGGCGAACAAACATACTTAACAAACAAGAATAAGCGTCACAATCCAGATCGCTTAGAACTTAAGAAGTATTGCCCACGTTGTCGTAAAGCAACTTTACACCGTGAAACAAAATAACAACAGGAATTAAACCCTGTTGTTTTTCTTTTAAAACGCTCATCCCCTTAAAAAAGGGATGTTTTTTATCACAGTCTGATGTAATCGGTGTCATTAGTGCTGTGATTGAAAGGAAAAAGCATGAGCAAGAAAAGACCAAAGATGACGATTATGTTAATTGTCATTAATATTGCGATGTATTTATTAATGACAGTTGCAGGCGGTTCAACGAATCCGAATATTTTAATTGAATTTGGTGCGAAAGATAATGCGTTAATTGCGGCGGGACAGATTTGGCGGTTATTTACGCCGATGTTTTTGCATATTGGGTTTCAACATATCGTATTAAATATGGTAACCCTTTACTTTTTAGGAATGCAGATCGAATATTTATTTGGCACGTGGCGTTTCTTAGTTATTTATCTGATAAGCGGAATTTGCGGAAACATTGCAAGCTTTGCATTTACGCCTGCGATTTCAGCAGGGGCAAGTACAGCATTGTTTGGTCTGTTTGGCGCATACCTGATGCTTGGCGAGTCATTTCGGGATGACCCGTATATTCGGACGATTGCAAAGCAATTTTTAGTTTTAGTTGTTTTGAATTTGTTAAGCGATTTGACCGGATCAATTGATCTTTGGGGACACCTTGGCGGCCTAATGGGCGGTTTCTTATTAGGTTACATTGTTGGCGCTCCTCAAATTGGAAAAGTTGAAACGCATAAAAGATGGCTGGCCTTAGTTGGTTTAGTTCTTCTGTTTGCAGCAATTTTTGTCAGAGGAATGCATACCGCTACGGCTTAAGATGGGGATGTTATTTTGAAAAACTACTATGACGTTCAGCAATTTTTAAAGCAGTTCGGCGTTTTTATTTACGTCGGCAAGCGGTTATGGGATATTGAATTAACGGCAATTGAACTTGATCACTTGTATAAAGCCGGTGTTGTTGATCAAAAGACGTACCTCAATGCCAAACTTATTTTGGACAAAGAGCATCGCGAAGAAGAAAAGCGCGAAGCGGCGAAAAAAGACATTTAGGAGGAGCATTATGGAAAAAAAATTAATTGGGGTTGACCTTGGCGGGACAACGATCAAATTTGCGATTACAACTGAAGATGGTGAAATTCAACAACGGTGGAGTATTGAAACCAATATTTTAGATGAAGGAAGCCACATCGTTCCTGATATCATCGAATCAATCAACCACCACCTTGAAATGTATGGAATGAAGCCAGATCAATTTATCGGAATTGGAATGGGAACTCCCGGAACAGTTGATCTTGAAAAAGGAACAGTTGTTGGGGCATACAATTTGAACTGGAAGACTGTTCAAAACGTTAAGGAAGAAATCGAAAAAGGCACAAACATCAAGTTTGCGGTTGATAACGATGCCAACGTTGCAGCCCTTGGCGAACGGTGGAAAGGTGCCGGCGAAAATGCCGATGACGTTGTCTTCATTACGTTAGGAACCGGTGTTGGTGGCGGAATCATTACCAACGGAAAACTTGTTCACGGAATGGGTGCCGGCGGTGAAGTTGGTCACATGAACGTTCACCCAGGCGGCTACTTATGTACATGTGGAAACCGGGGTTGTCTTGAAGCTTATGCATCAGCAACTGGGGTTGTTCGGGTTGCTCGTGACATGGCTGAAGAATATGCCGGCAATTCGAAACTTAAACAATTAACCGATGACGGTGAAGAAGTTACATCAAAATTAGTCTTTGATTTGGCTAAAGAAAATGATCCATTGGCTAAAATGGTTGTTGACCGGGTATGCAACTACTTAGGTTTGGCTTGTGCCAACTTTGCAAGTATTTTGAATCCAAGTGCAATCGTAATTGGCGGGGGCGTTTCAGCTGCCGGTCAATTCTTGCTTGATCAAGTTCAAAACTACTTTAACGAATATGCATTCCCAACGGTTAAGAGTTCAACTGAAATCAAGTTAGCTCAATTAGGAAATGAAGCTGGCGTAATTGGAGCTGCTTCATTAGCATTGAAGTTTAAGGACTAAGATTATTTGGTTATTTTGAAAGGAGCCAATTGAATTGCTTTTAGGAAAAGCCCACTCTGTTTTATTTTGGGTCGATATGATTTTAATTATCATTTTGTTATGGATGGTAATTAATCAAGTTGTAATTTTTGTTCGTAGTCGGCAGGCAGCTAAAATCGTTGATAACGAAGAATTCAAGAAGGCAATGCACCACGCTCAAATTATTGATGTTCGTGAAGAAGATTCATTTAAAGCCGGTCATATCTTAGGTGCGCGGAATATCCCGTTTTCACAATTTAAGATGTATATTGGTGGTATCCGGAAGGACATGCCGGTTTACTTGTATGAACAAGGAAAAGCCCTTGCTCTTCGGTGTGCGATCATGCTGAAAAAGGAAGGCTTTGATAAGATCTTCGTTCTTAAAGGCGGATACAATAAGTGGGACGGAAAAAAGAAGAAAAATTAAAAAGAAGGTGTGACAAAACAGCTCGTTTGTTTTGGAACCCGATAAAAAAAGGCTGGGATCGAAATCCCAGCCTTTTTTATTACCTTAATTAACGTTGATGAGCTGAACGGCTCTTCCGAAGAGCACGGCGACGGTGTTCTTCTAAGATTGCTTCACGTTCTTCCATTGGTTCAACAACTGTTTTCTTAAATGCATAAACGGCACCAGCAACAACGCCAACGGTTGTTACGATCCCAGTAAAGAATCCCTTACCAAATGATTTCATGGAAATTCCTCCTCAATTATTGGTATATTATCATTATGAATTAAATCGCCAAAAAATGCTAGGTAAAACTGTTAAAATTTAACTTGAATGATACAATTACAAGAGAAGTAAGGAGAAAGGAGCAGGAAAGTGGCGCAGAAGGTTTTAATGATCGTTGGGCCAACGGCGGTTGGAAAGACAACGTTATCAATTAAGCTGGCCCAAAAATTTAACGGTCAGGTTGTGTCGGGAGATTCGATGCAGGTTTATCAAAAGCTGGACATTGGAACCGCGAAGGTCACCGCTAAAGAAATGCAAGGAATTCCGCATTACTTATTGGATGAGATTCCAGTTGACCAACGTTTTTCGGTTGCCGATTTCATCGACCGGACTAAAAAAGCAATTTCAAAAATTGCGGCTCAAGATGCGCTGCCAATGCTGGTTGGTGGGACTGGCTTCTATTTGCAGTCACTTATTGATGACTTTCATTTTGGAAATGATCAATATCAGGATGACCATTTGCGAAATCAACTTCATCAGTATGCCCAAGAGCATGGGCAACAAGCACTGTGGGACCGGCTTGATCAAATCGATCCGGTGGCAGCTGCCAAAATTCCGGTTACCAATGAACGCCGGGTAATTCGGGCATTGGAAGTTTTTGAAAAGACCGGTAAGAAGTTTTCGATTCAAAGGGATCACGCCAATGATACTTATGACTTTTTGATCATCGGGTTAAATACGGAACGGGCGGTATTGTATGAGCGGATTAACCACCGCGTTGATTTGATGGTCAAGGATGGGGTCCTTGATGAAGCCCGCTATTTGTATGAAAATGGTGGAAGCAAATTACCAGCTGGAAAAGGAATTGGCTACAAAGAATTTTATCCATATTTTGAACATCAGGCTTCGCTTGAAGAATGTATCGCAAAAGTCAAACAGAATTCGCGGCATTATGCTAAACGGCAATTAACATGGTTTCGCAATAAGATGGATGTTCACTGGTTTGACCTTGTTCAAAACTTTGACACGGACTATCCGCGAATTATTGAATTAGTTGAAAAATGGTTAAAGGAGAAAAGATAATGGAAAAATGGATTGAAAAGTTTCCGCAGGATTTACAACAAAAGGTTGCTGAAGTTGATCAAATGATTGCGCCACAATTGGCAGCAGTTGATGAAACGGTTTTATATAACCAACAGCGGATCTTAGATTTATACCGTAAACACCATGTGGCTGAAGAAGACCTCGTTGGTTCAACGGGATATGGGTATGATGATGTTGGCCGTGATAAACTGGAAGATATTTTTGCTGATTATTTTAAGTGTGATGACGCCCTTGTACGGCCGCAAATGGTTTCTGGAACGCATGCGATTTCAACGGCGTTATTTGCATCGTTAATGCCAGGCGATACTTTATATTACATGACAGGAATGCCGTATGATACGATCCAACAGGTAATTGGAATCGTCGGCGATAATCCGGGTTCAATGAAGGAATATGGGATCAAGTTTGCCTATACTCCACTTAAAGACGGCAAAATTGATTATGATGCAGTAGGGGCAAAGCTGAAGCAGGATAAATCGATCAAGGTCGTTGCAATTCAACGTTCGCGCGGATATGCTACCCGGGATAGCTTTACGGTTGCTGAAATCAAAAAGATGATTGAATTTGTAAAGGCGATTGCTCCGGAAGCAATTATTTTCATCGATAACTGTTATGGTGAATTCACCGAAAAGGACGAACCGACATTTTACGGAGCAGACTTAATGGCCGGCTCAATGTACAAAAATGCTGGTGCGGGAGTGGCCAAATCAGGAGCCTTTTTAGTTGGCCGGCATGATTTGATCATGCGCGCATCATCACGCTTATTTGCACCAGGTCCTGGTAAAGGCGAAGGCGCAACGTACGGCTATCAACGTGATTTTTACCGCGGCTTTTTCCTTGCTCCGCATACAACGGGCGAAGCCGTTAAGGGAGCAATTTTTACCGCCGCATTGCTTGAAAAGATGGGAGCAGAAGTTTCACCGAAATGGGATGCTCCGCGGACCGATCTTGTTCAAACGGTGATCTTCCATGAACGGGAAGCAATGATCAAATTCTGTGCAAGTATTCAGCATAATTCACCGTTGAATGCGTTTGTTGATCCAATTCCAAGTGAAATGGATAATTACGAAGATGAAATTATTATGGCATCCGGAAGCTTTGTTGAAGGTTCAACGATCGAATTATCAAGTGATGGGCCGCTGCGCGAACCGTATGCATTGTATATTCAAGGGGGATTATCATACGCCCACGTGAAGGTTGCAATTACCAATGCGGTAAATGAAACATACTATAAAGCGTAAGATGTTATAAAATATAACATAAGTCCATTGACAGACGAGTGGGTGATTGATATGATTGAACCAATGAGAGGAGGGTTGTTATGAAAGAAAAGGAACTACGTCGCTCCCTTGCTGTTCTTCCAATTGGAACGGTAATGAAGCTTACGGATTTAAGTGCCCGGCAAATTCGGTACTATGAAGAACAAGAATTGGTGATTCCTGAACGAAATGAAGGAAACCGCCGGATGTATTCATTAAACGATATTGATAAATTGCTTGAAATTAAGGACTACCTTGCAGATGGGTATAACATGGCTTCAATCAAGAAAATTTATGCCCAAAAGGCAGCTGAAGAAGAACGTCGTCGTGAAAAGATGGCGCAATCTTTGTCAGATGACGCTGTTCGGAAAATTTTGCGCAATGACTTTGTCAACGCTGGCGGACTTAACCGGCATAGCAAACCTTCGATTCGTAACAATCGGACGCTCTAATTTATCAATTTTAAAAGGAGCCTATTAATAAAATGGTTAAGCATGATTATACTAAGGCCGATATTCGGCGGATGGCTAAAGAAGAAAACGTTCAATTTTTACGGTTAATGTTTACCGATCTTTACGGAACGATCAAAAATGTGGAAGTTCCGATTAGCCAATTAGATAAGTTGCTTGATAATAAATTAATGTTTGACGGTTCTTCAATTGACGGCTTTGTTCGGATTGAAGAAAGTGATATGTGGTTATATCCAGACTTATCAACCTGGATGATTTTTCCATGGGGAAGCGAACACGGAAAGGTTGCCCGGATCATCTGCGAAGTTTACACAGCTGACCGCAAGCCATTCATGGGCGATCCGCGGAATAATTTGATGCGCGTCTTGGATGAAATGAAAGCAGAAGGGTTCACCGACTTTAACATTGGTCCGGAACCTGAATTCTTCCTTTTCAAACTTGATCCAGAAACCGGCAAACCAACGATGCATTTGAACGACAACGGCAGCTACTTTGACTTTGCTCCGGTTGATATGGGGGAAAACTGCCGGCGGGAAATCGTCCTTGAACTTGAACGCATGGGCTTTGATGTTGAAGCATCGCACCACGAAGTTGCTCCTGGTCAACACGAAGTTGACTTTAAGTATGAAGATGCTTTGCATGCTTGTGACAATATTCAAACCTTTAAGTTAGTTGTTAAGACCGTTGCCCGGAAGCACGGCTTGCATGCAACATTCATGCCTAAACCATTAGCTCAAGTTAACGGCTCTGGAATGCACATCAACATGTCACTTTTCGATAAGAACGGCAATGTCTTCTACGATGAGAATGGCGACCAAAAGTTATCTCAAAAAGCATACTACTTCTTAGGCGGATTATTGAAGCACGCCCGGAGTTTCACGGCAATTACCAACCCAACCGTTAACTCATACAAACGGTTGGTTCCTGGGTTTGAAGCTCCGGTTTACGTTGCATGGTCAGGTCGGAATCGCTCACCATTAATCCGGGTTCCAATGGCACGTGAACAAGGCACCCGGTTTGAATTGCGGTCAGTTGATCCGTCAGCTAACCCATACATGGCGATTGCTGCGATTTTGGAAGCCGGCCTTGATGGATTACGGAATAAGATCGAACCGGCTGCATCCGTTGACCGTAACATTTACGCAATGGATGAAGAAGAACGGCGTGAAAATGGCATTAAAGATTTGCCATCAACATTGCACAATGCCCTTAAAGAATTGAAAAATGATGAAGTAATTCAAGGCGCTCTTGGGGAACACCTCTTCAACAATTTCGTTGAAGCAAAGACACTTGAATGGGATTCATACCGGCAAGACGTTTCACAATGGGAACGCGACCAATACCTTGAATTGTATTAAAATCAATTTGAAAGTGATTAAAGACTGTGACGGATGTCACAGCCTTTTTGTTATCTCCAGATGATCGTGTTTTAAACTCTTTGATCAGCAATAAATGAAATCTTCATTAGAAAATTGAAAACCTTTGGAAATCACTTGAAAAATAGGCGTTCAAAGGGGATAATAGTTATTAAAATTGTTTCTAGAGGAGATTCAAAATGCCAAAACGCGGAATGTTAATTGTTCTTTCAGGACCATCAGGAGTTGGAAAGGGAACTGTACGAAAGGAAATCTTTTCACGTGAGGATAATACTTTCCACTATTCAGTTTCAATGACGACCCGGAAGAAGCGTCCCGGAGAAGTTGATGGAAAAGATTATTTCTTTGTTTCAAAGGAAGAATTTGAAAAGGAAATTGAAAATGGCGGGATGTTGGAATACGCTAAATATGTTGACAACTATTACGGAACACCTTTAAAATATGTTAATGAAATGTTAGATCAAGGTAAGGATGTTTTCCTTGAAATTGAAGTTAAGGGTGCAATGCAAGTCCGGGAAAAGGTTCCGGATGGGTTGTTTATTTTCTTAACACCACCAGATTTAATGGAATTACGTCAACGGATCATTAATCGGGGAACGGATGATTTAGCAACAATTGACAAGCGAATGGAAAAGGCTGTCGGTGAGATCGAAATGATGCAGAATTATGATTATGCAGTTGTGAATGATGAAGTTCCAAAGGCTGCAGAAAAGATTCAAACGATCATTCGGGCTGAACGCTGGCGCGTAAAACGGTTCTTACCTGATTACAAGAAACAACTTGGCTTAGACGATGATCAACAATAAGGAGATGCTGTCAAATGATTTTATATCCATCTGTCGATAAACTTTTAGAACATGTTAACTCACGTTATTCATTAGTAATGTTAGCAGCTAAACGTGCTCATGAATTAGATGCTGGCGCATTACCATTGTTAAACGAAGACGAATACAAGTCAGATAAGAATGTTGGTAAGGCTTTGGAAGAAGTTGAAGCTGGCAAGTTGACAATTAAAGGTGAAAACTAATTTTTAATTTAAATCAATATGATGGGAGGTTGTGACATGGTGTCCGACCTCTTTTCTTGTATTAATAAGCGATGGGGTGAAGAAATGGCATTGAAAGGTAAAAAAATCGCGGTTTATGTGACCGGGGGAATTGCAAGTTATAAGGTTGTAAGCTTTGTTCGGCTTTTGATCAAGGCAAAAGCTGAAGTCCGCGTGGCGATGACGGCGGCAGCGACGAATTTCATTTCACCGTTGACAATGGCGACGTTGTCCAAAAATCCGGTATTAACAAATTTTAATGACGCTGAGCAACGCGGGGAGTTTATTCCGCATATTGAAATTGCGCGGTGGGCAGACCTTTCGATCGTCATTCCGGCCACGGCAGATATCATTGGGAAAATGGCAAATGGAATTGCTGATGACCTTGTTTCGTCGGCACTGACTGCAACGGCGAAGGATAAATTCGTTGTTCCCGCAATGAATGATGAGATGTGGGCTAACCCTGCTGTTCAACGAAACGTTCATCAGTTGAAAGCCGATGGAATTCACATAATGGAACCGGCGACCGGCTTTTTAGCAGAAGGATATGCCGGAAAAGGGCGAATGCCGGAGCCGCAAGCAGTTTTAGAGTGGATTGAAAAGCAAGCGAATGATCAGCCGCTTCGGGGAATCAAGGTGCTGGTAACGGCTGGAGGAACGCAAGAACCAATTGATCCGGTGCGGTTTATTGGAAACCGTTCAAGCGGCAAAATGGGAATCGCGCTTGCTGAAAATGCAGCCCTTCAAGGAGCCGATGTAACGTTGATTGCGGGAATGGTTACGGTTGATTTGCCAACGAACGTGAACGTGATCCGCATCCAAACGTTTGCGGATCTGCAAACTAAATTAATGGAAGAGTTTCCGCAAAATGATGTCTTGATCATGGCCGCCGCGGTTTCAGACTACCACGTTGAACGGCCGGATGATCAAAAAATTAAAGCGAATGCTAACCAGCAAGTTCAGTTGACACTGAAACGGAATCCAAATTTATTGCGGATATTAGGTAATCAAAAGCATCGCCAAGTTTTAGTTGGCTTTGCTGCTGAAACGGATCACCTGCTTCAAAATGCAACGGCTGAACTGGAAGATAAAAAGGTCGATATGATCGTTGCCAATGATGTTTCGCGCAGCGATATTGGATTTGGCAGTGACCAAAATGCCGGCTATATTTTGCAGCCGCATCAGGAACCACTTGAAGTTTCAAAGGTTTCAAAGCAGGTTTTTGCACAGAAAATATTAAATGAAATCGAAAAATTGATCAGAAAAGAGGAAGGTTAAAATTAGTCGATATGCAGAAGTAATTGTCGATGTTCCGGCAATGCAGACCAACCATCCGTTTACTTATCAAATTCCAGCAAAGTTTCAGGACTTTTTGCAAATCGGGATGCGCGTTGTGGTTGAATTCGGTAACGGAAACCGGAAAATTCAGGGATTTGTGACGGGACTGACAGATGAATATTCAGGTGAACACCAATTAAAATCAGTGATCGATGTGATTGATTTGAATCCGGTTTTAAGTGATGAAGCCATGGCGATGGCAGATTGGCTGACGCAGCGGACGTTTGCATTTAAGATTCGCTGCTTGCAAGTCATGCTCCCGAATGCAATGCGGGCAAGTTACCGCAAAACGCTTAAGTTGACCGGTAAAAATATAACCCCAGACCTTGCCACTCTTTTTGATCACCAAAGTGAAGTTGAGTTTAATCCACAAAAGTTAACTTCAAGTCAATTAAATCAAGTTGAGAAGTTACGCAAGGCAAACCAAGTTGAAATTGTCTATCACGTTGATGACCGGGCAAAATCAAAGTTAGTTTGGGCATTTAAAGCTCAAATGACGGTCGAAGAATTGCAGACAGCCAAGAAAACGTTAAGAAAAAATGCAGCCAAACAGAAACGCTTGCTTGACTTTTTGATCACGAATCATGAGCAAGAATTTGTTCAAAGTGATGTGACCCGGAAAAATAATTTTACTGCAAGCGACTTGAAAATGGCTGCCCAAAAAGGATGGATTACCCGGTATCAAATTGAAAAGTACCGTAATCCATATCAAATTGACCAGGTCCAACCGTCGACGCCCAAAAAGTTGACTGCTGAACAGGCCAAGGCGACGAATGCGGTTGATCAGGCAATTGACGGAAAACAAGCAGCAACCTTTTTACTTGAAGGAGTAACGGGGAGCGGCAAAACTGAAGTTTATTTGCAGATCATTCAGCATGCGCTTGCGCAGGGCAAATCAGCTTTAATGCTTGTTCCGGAAATTTCGTTGACCCCGCAAATCGTACGGCAATTCAAAGCCCGGTTTGGCGATCAGGTTGCGCTTTTACACAGTGCATTATCCGACGGTGAACGATATGACGAATGGCGTCGGATTGAAAAGGGCGATGCTCAAGTCGTTGTTGGCGCCCGCTCAGCAATTTTTGCACCGATCAAAAATCTGGGCGTCATTATCATGGATGAAGAGCATGAAACAAGTTACAAACAGGAGGACATGCCGCGGTATCATGCGCGCGATGTTGCCCAGTGGCGCGGCCAATATCACCATTGTCCAGTTGTTCTTGGAAGTGCAACGCCATCGCTTGAATCCCGGGCACGGGCGCAAAAGGGCGTTTACCAATGGTTACGATTGACGAAGCGGATTAACGGGAAGGATTTGCCGCATGTTCAATTAGTTGATATGCGGCAGGCAGGCCGCTATGCGCCAACGACAGATATTTCCCAAGAATTGGCAACTGAGATTCAGAAAAAACTTGCGTTGAATGAACAAGTTGTTTTAATGTTAAACCGAAGAGGATATTCTTCATTTTTGATGTGTCGCGAATGCGGTGAAGTGATCAAGTGTCCGAACTGTGATATTTCATTGACGTATCATAAAGATACGAATTCATTAAAGTGTCATTATTGCGGCCATGAAGAACCGGTTCCGCAAGTTTGTCCGAATTGTCACAGCAAGGCAGTCCGGTATTTTGGAACCGGCACGCAACGGGTTGAAAAGGAATTGACTGAACTTTTCCCAACTGCCCGGATCTTACGCATGGATGTTGATACGACCCGGCGCAAAGGAGCGCATGAACGAATCTTAGATGAATTTGGCAAGCATCATGCAGACATTTTGCTTGGAACTCAAATGATTGCCAAGGGGCTTGATTTTCCCAACGTAACGCTTGTGGGAGTGTTAAATGCCGATACTTCGCTGGGATTGCCGGATTTTCGGGCAAGTGAACGCACATTTCAACTTTTGACCCAGGTAAGTGGGCGTGCCGGCCGGGCTGAAAAAGAAGGCAATGTTTTGATTCAGACATACAATCCGGATCACTATGCTATTCAGTATGCCCAGCGGCAAGATTATGAACATTTTTTCGGAAAAGAAATGCAGGTTCGGCATCAAGGTGGATATCCACCGTATTACTATACGATTCAAATTACTGCAAGTGCGCGAACGGAAGCGGATGCGGCGCAAAAAATGTTCCAAATTCGCGGTGAGGTCGTCAATTATTTGTCTCAAAAAGCCGTGATTTTGGGGCCGACACCGCAGTCAATTATGCGGATCAATAACCGGTATTATTACCAATTAGTAATTAAATATAAAAATGAACCACAACTTGAAAAATATCTTCAAAACTTATTATTAACCAGTCAAAAAGAAGAACGAAACGGATTGCAAATCGTAATTGATCGCGATCCGATGAACTTTATTTAATTGAGGAGTGAAATGAATGACATCAATTGTATTTATGGGAACCCCCGACTTTGCTGCCAACATTTTAGCTGGCGTGATCGATGCTGGGTATGATGTAAAGGCCGTTGTGACCCAACCAGACCGGCGGGTCGGACGGAAACACGTTTTGACCCCGACACCGGTAAAAAAGGTTGCTTTGGACCATGGAATTGAAGTTCTTCAACCGGAAAAAATTTCAGGCAGTCCGGAATGTCAACGGGTGATCGATCTTCAACCGGACTTGATCGTCACGGCAGCGTTTGGCCAATTTTTACCAATGAAGTTGATCAATGCGGCGAAAATTGCGGCCGTGAATGTTCACGGATCACTTTTGCCAAAGTATCGTGGCGGGGCCCCGATTCAGCATGCCATTATGAATGGCGATTCAAAAACGGGCGTTTCGATTATTTACATGGTAAAGAAAATGGATGCCGGTGATATTCTGAAACAGGCTGAAATGCCGATCACGTCAAATGATGATGCGGGCTCAATTTTTGAAAAAATGAGTGATCTTGGGCGGGATACTTTATTGCAACTTCTTCCTGATTTAATTGCAGGCAACATTCATCCGGTTGCTCAAAATGAAGATGAAGTTGTCTTTTCACCAACGATCAGTCCTGAAGAAGAAGAATTGCATTTAAAGCAAACTGCTCACCAAATTGATTGGCAGGTTCGCGCTCTTCGTCCCGCTCCAGGAGCATATTTCAGTTCCTTCAAAGGAAAACGGACCAAGATCTGGGACGTAACGGTGTTGGATGAACAAACAGATCTTCCCGTAGGAGCTGTGGTTGAAGTTGGCAAGCATCAATTAAAAGTTGCTGCAGCGGATGGAACAGTTTATCAAATCAATCGAATTCAGCCGGCTGGGAAACCGCAAATGGATATTACGGCATATTTGAATGGGGTTGGCCAAGGAATTAAAGCAGGACAGGAATTGATCAATGAAGAAAACGATTAAACAGACGCCGCGCTTTTTAGCCCTGGATCTGCTTTTGCGGATTCGAAAGCACAGGACGTATTCAAACATTGCTTTAAATGATGTGATTCGGCAAAACCGATTATCACGGGCCGATGCCAATTTGTTGACGACACTTGTGTACGGTTGCTTGCAGCATCGCTTAACGTTGGAATATTGGCTTGAACCGTTTATTAAAAATAAGAAAAAAGTTGACCCATGGGTTTGGGAATTGCTTTTATTAGCGATTTATCAAATGCAGTATTTAGACAAGGTTCCGGACCATGCGATCTTTAATGAAACAATTGAAATTGCAAAGGTTAAAGGCCATGCCGGAACACGTAAATTTGTGACGGGTGTTTTGCATGCGATCAAACGGAATGGATTGCGTAATTTTGACGATTTAACGGGCGCTCAACAGTTATCAGTTGAAGAAAGTATCCCGCAATGGATCATTGAGCAATTGATTTCAAAGGTCGGGCTTGAGAAAACAACCCAAATTGCGCGGGCCGTTAACCAAACGCCGCATGACAGTTTACGGGTGAACACTGGGAAAATCAAGGGTGCAGAACTACAAGCTCAACTTGAAAAGGAAGGAATCCCAACGTCTCCAAGTGAAATCGCTGCTGCTGGGTTGGTTGCGCAAAAGGGCTTTTTAGCGGGAACCGCCGAATTCAAGCAGGGCGACTTTATTATTCAGGATGAAAGTGCAATGTTAGCGGTTGAGTCAATGGATGTTCAACCCGGTCAAAGTGTTTTGGATGCATGTGCTGCTCCCGGCGGAAAAACAACCCAAATTGCAACTGCACTTGCCGGTCAAGGAAAGGTCGTTGCGCTTGATATTCATCAACACAAACTAAAATTGATTCAACACAATGCAGAGCGGCTCGGAGTTGAGAACGTTATTGATCCTCAACTTTTGGATGCCCGCCAAGCCGGAAAACTTGGAAATGCACGGTTTGATCAGATTTTAGTTGATGCGCCGTGTTCTGGAATCGGATTGTTGCGGCGAAAACCAGAAGTTCGTTATGAAAAAACGTTGCAGGATTCGCATCAACTGGCCCAGATCCAGTTGCAGATTTTAGACGCCGTTGCGCCGACATTAAAATCACAGGGAAAATTAACGTATAGTACGTGCACGATCTTACCATCGGAAAATCAAACGGTTGTTGATCAATTTTTGAAACAGCATCCGGATTTCGAACAGGTTAAAACACAGACGAAAAAGAATGTTAAGGATCAACGGTCAGCGCTTGGATTAACGATCTATCCGGACGATTTCGGTTCGGATGGATTCTTTATTGCAACGCTGGTGAAAAAGTAGGTGCAATTTTGAAAAGTTCATTTTTAAGTGATATTGGCAAGGTTCGCAAGGTCAATGAAGACTCGGTCGGACTGTATCAAAATCAAAAACAAATTACTTTAGGATTAGTTGCTGATGGAATTGGCGGCAATCGTGGCGGCGACGTTGCATCGGCAATGATCGTTCAGCATCTCGGTTACCTGTTTGAAGAATCGTCATTTGAAACGGTTGCCCAGGCTTATGAGTGGTTGCAAAAGCAGGTTCAAGTTGAAAATGATCTTTTGATCCAGAAAGGTAAGCAGTACCCGGATCTTGAAGGAATGGGGTCAACGTTAGTCTTGATTCTGATCGATTCGGAAAACTGCATTATTGCAAATATTGGAGACAGCCGGGGCTACCGGTTGCGAAATAATGAGTTACAGCAAATTTCGCGGGATCATTCGCTTGTCAATGAGTTGATCAAACAGGGTGCAATCACGAAGGAAGAAGCAGCTAACCATCCGCAAAAAAACGTAATCGTTAAAACCCTGGGAATCAATCACGATGCCCAAATGGATCATTATGCGTTGAAGGTTGAACCACACGATTTATTCTTACTGTGTACTGACGGGCTTTCCAAACTGGTGGCAGAGGCTAAAATCAAAGCGATTTTAACGGCTCCGGGTTCGCTTGAAGAAAAATGCCAGCAACTAATCACCCAAGCACGGGTCAACGGTGGCGATGATAACATTACTGCTCTTTTGGTTGCGGCAGACGAAAGTGGTGAACGGCGATGCGAGTAGGATATGAAGTTGGTAAACGGTACCGCATTATTCGTTCACTTGGTGAAGGCGGCATGGCAAATGTATATGAAGCCGAAGATCTTGTTCAAAAGCGCCGCGTGACCCTTAAAATGTTGCGGTTTGATTTGCAGGATGATCCGCGTTCCGTTGAACGTTTCCATAAAGAAGCGAATTCATTAACAAAACTTGATAATCCGCACATTGTCCAAATCTATGATTTTGGTAATGATCATGGGGTGCCGTACCTGATCATGGAATACGTTAAGGGGACGGATTTAAAGACGTATTTAAAAGAACACTATCCGCTATCATGCGAAAAAGTGGTTGATATTATGGAGCAGATTCTCTCGGCAGTTGAAAGTGCCCATCGAATCGGTATTATTCACCGGGATCTGAAGCCGCAAAACATTTTGATCGACAATTACGGCAAGGTTAAGGTTACGGATTTTGGAATTTCAATTGCGGCAATGGAATCGGCAACGATTACGAAAACGAATACCATGATTGGGTCTGTTCATTACATTTCACCTGAACAGGCCCGTGGATCGATCATCACGAAGCAATCTGATATTTATTCACTTGGAATTATCCTGTTTGAACTTTTGACCGGAAAGGTTCCGTTTGAAGGGCAAACGGCGGTTTCAATTGCGGTTAAACATTACCGGGATAATTTGCCGTCAGCACGGAAAATCAATCCCAAGGTTCCGCAAGCATTGGAAAATGTTATTTTGCATGCAACGGCAAAAAAGCTGAAAGACCGTTATCCGGATGCCGAAACAATGGCGCGGGATTTAAAAACGGCGTTATTACCGGTGCGGAAAAACGAACCGAAATGGGAAGTCCCAACGGAAGATGACGCTGAAACGAAAACGTTGGTCATTCCGACGACCGAATCATCCAAGCGGCAACCTTCAACCGGATCACGCAAGACGAAAAAAACAAAGCAGCAGAAGAAAAAACGAGTCTATCGCCGGCATCCAATCGCTTTTTTGATTGGAACGCTTGGTGTGATCGTTGTGATTACGATCTTACTGATGTCGTTGAAGGTCCAGGTTCCAGATTTACGTGGAATGAGCGTGCGTGAAGCCCAGGAAGTTTTGTTGAGCAATAACCTTAAACTTGGTAAAAAGCGGTATGAATACAGTAGTTCGTATTTGAAAGGGCAAACGATCAGTAGTGATCCAGCGCGCGAAACGACGGTTAGCCGGAATTCGAAGGTCAACATTGTGATTTCAAAAGGGCCGTTAAAAACTAAATTTGGATCATATATTGGACAAAACTTTGATCAGGTTCGGAAAAAGTTGAAGGCGAAGGGCGTCCTTGTGGATAAGGAAACGACGTATTCAAACAAGTATCCGGCAGGTCAGATCGTTAGTCAAAGCATTGATCCGTCAATGAAGGTCAGTTTGTATCAGCTTCCGGTTACCTTTACGGTCAGTGAAGGGGTTCAAACGTTTAAGATTCGTGATTTGACGGGTTACACGCAGAAAAGTGTGATCGACTATGCCCAAGAACATAACATTACGATTATTTTTGAACAACAGTATTCAAATACGGTGCCAAAGGGACAAGTGATTTCGCAAAATCCAAAGGCAAATACGACCGTTAAGGCTGGTTCGCAGGTGATCGTAACGTTATCGCTTGGACCGAATAATAATTCAGAAAACGGGAATAATAACTCCGCAACAAGTCAGAGTTAAATGAAAGGATAAAGATTATTGAAAGGCCAAATTAGGCAATCTTTAAGCGGTTACTATGATGTGGTAACTGCTGATGGGGCGGAATACCGGACCCGGGCGCGCGGGGTATTTCGCAAACGCAAACAATCACCTTTAGTCGGTGACTGGGTTGAATTTAAAGTTGAAAAGGATGGCGGCTATTTATTAAAAATTGATCCGCGGAAGAATCAATTGGTCCGGCCGCCGATTGCGAACGTCGACGATGCAATTGTTGTTTCGGCGTGCGTGGAGCCAGATTTTTCGAGTAATTTACTGGACCGGCAATTAATTATGCTGGCTGCTAATCAAATCGACCCGCTTCTGTATTTTTCAAAGTGGGACCTGTTAAATGCAGACCAGCAGGCCGCCATGCAACTGGTGATCGATTATTATCAAAAGTACTACCCGGTTGAAGTTGCCGGAAACAACGCCCCGCAAAAGCTTCTGCGCGATCTTCAAGATCAGGTGATCGTTGTAATGGGGCAGACCGGTGCGGGGAAATCGACTTTACTAAATCAATTAAATCCGGATTTGAAACTGGAAACCGGTGAGATCTCGAAAGCATTAAGTCGGGGGAAACACACGACCCGAAAGGTAACATTAATGGAGATCGAGCATAATTTAATTGCGGATACGCCGGGCTTTTCGTCATTTGACTTACTTGAAATTGCGAAGGAAGATTTACCGAATTATTATCCGGATTTCGTTGCATATCGTGATCAGTGCAAGTATCGTGGCTGTTTGCACGTGAATGAACCGCACTGTGCGGTTAAAGAAGCGGTAGCGAACGGCGAGATTTTGAAGTCCCGGTATGAAAATTACTTGCAATTTCATCAAATGATTTTGGAACGCAAACCGCGTTATTAAGGAAGGATTGCGATGAAGGTCAATGTTTTAACTGGGGGACCGCTTGCATGCGTTCCGCAAACGATTTTTGAACAAAAAGATGAACAGTGGTGCGGGGTTGATTACGGTGCAGTTGAATTGATCAATCATGGAATTAACCCGATCCTTGCAATTGGCGATTTTGACACGGCGACTGCTGCAGAACGGTTGCAGGTTAAAAGTCAAAGTCACCAATTCGTTTACCGGCCGTTAAAGGATGATATTACGGATACGGAGTTGGCATTAAGATATTTGTTTGCGCATTACACAATTGACCAGCTTAATCTTTATGGGGCAACCGGTGCACGCATGGATCAGCTGCTGGCAAACTTGTTTTTTATTTTGAAACCGGAGTATCGGAAACAGGTTGAACGAATCACGATCATTGATCGGTGGAATGAAATTCGCTTTTTCAAACCGGGACGCCACCAGCTTAAGCGGAATCCGCAAATGAAGTATTTGGCATTTATTCCGTTAACAGCGGTTGACGGGTTGGTCCTTCCAGATGAAAAGTATCAGCTGCAACGGACCGATTTTGATTTTCCAGTTGCACTGTCAAGTAATGAATTTGTTGGTGAGAAGGCAACCTTTAGTTTTGAACAGGGAATTTTAATGACGGTTCAAAGTTGTGACTAAAAAAACAGGATGGACAACATTGTCCATCCTGTTTTTTCGTCTTTAATTAAACACGAGTAACCTTACCTGATTTCAAGGCACGAGCAGAAACCCAAACCTTCTTTGGCTTACCATCAACTAAGATGCGAACCTTTTGCAAGTTTGGCTTCCAGCTACGGTTTGTTTGGTTCAAAGCGTGTGAACGCTTCTTGCCGAAAGTTGTCTTCCGACCGGTTACAAAATCTTTAGCCATTTTGATTTCCCTCCTTTACCTTTACGATCTTAAAAATAAAGATTCTTTATTCACTAGACTAAATTATCATACATAAGGTGTGATTGCAAGATTTTTCTGTAAAGTAAATTAACTTGTCAGCTAAAATCGATTTTTGTGCTATGATAATATAGTGCTTATTTAAATATCCTGAATGGTGTTTAATTGGCTTTTTTTTCAAAATTGCGTATGATACAATGGCGATAACGATTATTGTCATAAATAAGGAGGCAAATTCGAATGGCAGTGAAGATTCAAAACCAACTCGGTAAAATTGATATTAGTAACGATGTAATCGCAACTGTTGTCGGTGGAGCTGCAACTGAAATTTTTGGAATTGTCGGCATGGCAAGTAAAAATCAAATTCGGGATAATTTAAACGAAATTTTAAAACGGGATAACTACTCAAAGGGAGTTGTTGTTCGTCAAACTGACGACGGAATTGTAATCGATGTTTACATTATTGTCGGTTACGGAACGAAGATTTCAGAAGTTTGCCGAAATGTTCAAGAAAAAGTTAAGTATAATCTGGACTCAATGCTTGGGGTAACGGCCAAAGCAGTTAACGTGATCGTTCAAGGCGTAAAGGTTATTGAAGATTAACGTTGATGGGTACCAAGGAGGATTTTGAAGGTTGAAAATTTCAAAGATTACTGAAAATGAATTCCGCAAGATGATTGCGGTTAGTTCAAATCGGTTAAATAATAATGCGGAATTTATTAATTCATTAAATGTCTTTCCAGTTCCAGATGGTGACACTGGGACTAACATGAGTCTTTCATTTGCAAGCGGTGCAAAGTACGTTTCAGAATCAACATCATCAAGTGTTGGCGAACTTTCACAAGCCCTTGCAAAGGGATTGCTGATGGGCGCTCGCGGAAATTCAGGCGTTATTCTTTCACAAGTCTTTCGCGGATTCAGCAAGAATGCGGTAGCCAAAGCAGAGTTGACCCCCGCAGATTTAGCTGATGCCCTTGTTGCGGGAGTTCAAACGGCATATAAAGCCGTTATGAAGCCCCAAGAGGGAACGATTTTAACGGTTGCCCGGAAAGCTGCTGAAGCTGCAACGAAGACAGCTAAGACATCTGATGACTGTGTGGAAGTCATGGAAGCCGCTTATGAAGCCGCTGAAGCTGCATTGAAGACGACCCCTGACTTATTGCCAGTCTTAAAAGAAGTCGGCGTTGTTGATTCCGGTGGTCAAGGATTGACTTTTGTTTATCAGGGATTCTTTGATGCTTTATCAGGAAATGTTCGTGACGAACAGGAATACCACCCAACTCCGGCTGATATGGACGACATGGTAAGTGCTGAACACCATAAGAGTGTCCAAAGTCAATTAAACACGGAAGACATTCAATACGGTTACTGTACTGAAATCATGGTTAAATTAGGTGCTGGCCGGTTAGTGGATGAAAAATTCGATTATGATACTTTCCGCGGCTATCTTTCAGAAATCGGAAATTCCCTTTTGGTAATTGCGGATGATGAAGTGGTTAAGGTCCACGTGCATACTGAACAACCAGGGAAGGTTCTTTCGTATGGTCAAAAATTCGGTTCATTGATCAAGGTTAAGGTTGATAACATGCGGCTTCAACACGAAACGATCCTTGAACAGGATAAAGAAGCCGAAGAAGAACAACAAGCTGAAATCAATCAAATTGCCGGCGATTATGGCATCATTGCCGTTGCTTCAGGCGATGGGCTTGCCCAATTATTCCACAGCGTTGGGGTAACCCAAATTATTCAAGGCGGGCAAACGATGAATCCAAGTACAAAGGACATCGTGGATGCCATCAATGCGACGGGCAAGGATAAGGTAATTGTTTTACCAAATAACAAGAACATTTTCTTGGCAGCTGAACAGGCAGCCGACGTTGCGGATGCAAACGTGAAGGTTGTTCATACCCGGTCAATTACTCAAGGGTTGAGCGCAATGATCAACTTCAATAAGGAAGCCGACATTGATGAAAATGTGGCTGCAATGGAAGAAGCCCTTGATGATGTGATCTCTGGACAAGTAACGGTTGCTGTCCGGGACACAACGATCGATGGTCAAGAAATCAAGAAGGATAACTATATGGGAATTGTTGATGGTTCGATCAAGGTAACTGATCCGGATCGCAAGCAAGCAACCCTTGAAATGGTGAAAGCAATGCTTGATGAGGATAGTGAAGTGATTACGATCATCTACGGTGCGGATGCTGATCAGGCAGAAGCCCAAGCAATTGCTGATGAGATCCAATCATGGGATGAAGATTATGAAATCGAGATCCATGAAGGTGACCAACCGGTTTACCCATACTTGATTTCGGTTGAATAATAAAATTTAAAAATTCAAGTGGAGGCTGGACGATGGGACAGCCTCCTTCCATATTCAAGAACGGAAAGGAGGAATCAGCAGATGGCTCGAAGTTTAAATGATCCAGTGACAATGTTAAAGGGTGTTGGTCCTAAAAAAGCAGTTGCATTGAATAAACTTGGCATTTCAACGATCGATGACCTTCTTACTGATTATCCGTTTCGTTACGATGACTTGGCAGTTAAGGACCTTTCTGAAATTAGTGAACAGGAAAAGGTGACCTTAAAGGGGACGGTAGCTTCGGAACCGACCGTGATTCGGTTTGGCCGGCGCCGCAACCGGTTAAATTTCCGCTTGTTAGTTGAACATCAAGTGATCATGGTAACCTTTTTCAACCAACCGTATTTGAAATCAAAGGTTCAATTAGGAGCTTCACTTGCAGTTTATGGCCGGTACAATGCTAAGCGGCAAAGTTTTACGGGGATGAAGATCATTCCAGTCGGGCAGCAAAATGATTTTAAGGGTGTTTACCGGGCTTCGAAGGAATTGAAGGCGAATCAAGTCCAAAAGCTGGTTGAGCTTGCATATGACCAGTATCATGATGTGATTCGCGACCTTGTGCCGCTTTCGTTGCGGAATAAGTACCGGTTGGAACCGCGACAACAGATCATTCACGATATGCATTTTCCAACCAGTAAAAAGCAGGCTGATTTAGCCCGGCGATCCGCGATTTTTGAAGAGTTTTTCCGCTTTCAGGCCGGATTGCAGATGCTGAAAAAGGAAGATCGCCAAAATCAAGGAATTGCAATCAACTATGATAATCAAAAATTGAAGCAGTTTATTGGCCGGTTACCATTTGAGTTAACGAATGCGCAAAAGCGGGTTGTCAATGAGATCTGTCGCAACATGCGCGAACCGTTAAAGATGAATCGCCTGTTACAGGGAGATGTTGGTTCCGGAAAAACGATTGTCGCGGCCATTGCGATGTATGCGGCGGTAACGGCGGGCTTTCAGACGGCATTAATGGCCCCAACTGAAATTTTGGCCCAGCAGCATGCCGAAAAATTAAGTAAGCTGTTTGCTCCGCTAGGAATTAACGTCGGGTTAATGACGGGAACAACGGTCAGCAAGGTAACCGCCCGGCGTGAAATGTTAAAGCATTTGGCGAATAATGACCTTCAAATTGTCGTTGGGACCCATGCGTTGATTCAGGACGATGTTGTTTTTAAAAATTTAGGGTTAGTGATTACGGACGAACAGCACCGTTTTGGGGTTAATCAGCGGAAGAAACTCCGGGAAAAAGGACATAATCCGGATGTCTTGGCAATGACGGCGACCCCAATCCCGCGGACATTAGCGATTACCACGTATGGTGAAATGGATGTTTCGATCATTGATGAATTGCCGCAAGGCCGGCAACCGATCGAAACAACGTGGTTACGGAAAAAGCAAACGAATGACGCGTTGAAGTTCATGGAGCGGCAGCTGAATGATGGCGCGCAAGCATACGTTGTGTCTCCGTTGATTGAAGAATCTGAAATGCTGGATTTGCAAAATGCCGAGGAAGTTTACCAGAAACTGCAGGACTATTTCAATGGACGGTTTAAGATTGGACTGTTGCATGGACGTTTAAAACCGGACGAAAAGGAATTAGTCATGCAAAAGTTCAAAGACCACGAATATGATATTCTGGTTTCAACGACGGTCGTTGAAGTCGGGGTTGATGTCCCGAACGCGTCGATCATGATGATCCTTGACGCTGACCGGTTTGGACTGGCACAGTTGCACCAGTTGCGCGGTCGGGTCGGCCGGGGTGAACGGAAATCATATTGTTTTTTGATTGCTGATCCGAATAGTGATTATGGCAAAGAACGAATGAAGACGATGGTTTCAACGACGGACGGGTTCGTAATTGCGCAACGCGACCTTGAACTTCGGGGACCAGGAGACGTTCTTGGAACTGCTCAAGCTGGACTGCCAGAATTTAAAGTCGGCGATCCGGTTGCGGACTTAAAGATTTTGCAGATTGCGCAGGAAGAGGCGCACCGGATAATCAATGAACCGGATTTTGAAACTCGGGAAGAGAACCAAGAGTTGATTCGTTATTTAAATCATCATCGCAACCAAGGTGATAATTTGGATTAGAAGTGGAGGAGATTAGAAGATGAAAATTGCAGTTGATGCGATGGGCGGCGACAACGCCCCGCAAAGTGTTGTTGAAGGGGTTGAAAAAGCCCGCGATGCCTTTGAAGACATGGAATTTGTATTATTTGGGAAGATTGACGAGGTTAAACCGTTAGTGAAGGATCAAACCCGAATCAGTTTTGAACAGGCTGATGAGGTGATCGTAATGAACGATGAACCGGTAAAAGCAATTCGGCGGAAGAAACAATCATCGTTAGTTTTGGCTGCTAAAGCGGTTAAGGAAGGGCAAGCCGATGCCCTGTTTTCATGCGGAAACACTGGGGCCTTGCTTGCTGCCGGGTTGCTTTTAATTGGGCGAATCAAAGGCGTTGAACGGCCAGGCTTGCTTTCGACTTTGCCGGTTGTTTCAGCTGCTCAAGGGGGCTTCAACCTGCTTGATAGTGGAGCAAATGCGGATAACAAGCCGGAGTACCTGCATCAATTTGCCGTGATGGGGAAGTTTTATGCCCAAACGGTTCGTGGAATTGAAAATCCCCGAATCGGACTTTTGAATAACGGAACCGAACCGCATAAGGGAAGCAAATTAACGCAAGCAGCATATCAATTGATCAGTGAAGATCCGTCATTGAATTTTGTTGGCAATGTCGAATCCCGCGATTTAACAAATGGGGTATGCGACGTTGCGGTTGCGGATGGATTTACCGGCAATGCGGTTCTTAAAGCAATCGAAGGAACAGCTTCGGCGGTAATGCACTTGGTAAAAGACAGTGTAAAGGATGCCAATGTCTTCGGCAAATTAGGCGCATTGATGTTCAAGCCGAACTTGATGAAGATCAAGGACCGGGTCAATCCATCACGGTATGGCGGCGCCGTTTTGCTGGGAGTTAAAGCTCCAGTTGTTAAGGCTCACGGGTCAAGTGATGCTCAGACAGTCTACTACACCATGAAGCAGATTCGGACGATTTTAAATGAAAAATTATTAAGTAAGTTTGAAACGGCATTTCAAACCCAAGATGAAGAACAAAATTAATTCTTTCAAAATCGAATTAAAAGTGTTAAATTATATTCCATAAATTAATAGAAAAGAGGGATGTTCATGAGCGAACAAGAAATTTTTGATAAGATCGCCGGCATTATGGCTGACCACTTTGAAATTACAAAAGATAAAATTACAAACGAATTGAACTTTAAGAAGGACTTGGATGCTGATTCAATTGATTTTGTTGAATTCATCCTTGACTTGGAAGACGCATTTGGCGCTGAAATTCCTGACGAAGAAGCTGAAAAGTTGAATACCGTCGGTGATGCAGTTCAATACATCAAAGAAAATATGGAATAATGGTTAAGTTTTCAAGGAGGTTGCGGCTTATGGCACAACCTCCTTTGTTATATCTGAATGGCCGAATTTGTAACTCCGTTTGATATGGTATAATGTATCATCGGAGTAATTGTCGACAATTAGAAAAGATAAGGAGAAATTATGATAATCGGATTAGCTCAACATTTAAAAGAAAACTATGGAATTACGATTAATAACATGGATTATTATGACGCTGCGTTTACGCATAAATCATATGTCAATGAACATCCGAAAGAAAAACTCGATTACTATGAACGAACCGAGTTTTTGGGAGATGCGGTAATGCAGCTCTGCGTTTCAGAATACCTTTTTAAGCGGTTCCCAGAAATGCCGGAAGGAAAATTATCACGTTTACGGGCAGCAATGGTTTGTGAAGACAGTTTTAGTAAATTCGCCAAGGAATGCCACTTTGATGAATTTATTCGACTGGGAAAAGGTGAAGAGAAAAACAATGCACGGCAGCGGCCATCACTTCTATGTGATATTTTTGAAGCTTTTATTGGGGCATTGTATCTTGACCAGGGCAAACCAACCGTTGTCAAGTTTATCAGTGAAGTTGTCTTTCCTAAACTTGATATGGGATGGTTCAACACCTTCTTTGATCACAAGACGGCGTTGCAAGAATACTTACAAAAAGACGGCCAGTGTGATATTCAATATCAAGAAGTTTGGAGTAAGGGACCGGATAACGATCGGACTTACAAGATGAAAGTTTTGTATAACGGCGATGAAATTGGTGAAGGAATTGGCCATACGAAGAAAGCTGCCGAACAGGCCGCAGCTTTTGAAGCGTTGAAAAAATTCCAAGTCAAATAGATGAGATGGAGGAAATGCGTTGAAATTAAAATCATTAACGATCAATGGTTTTAAATCATTTGCAGATAAAACTGAAATTGACTTTCAACCTGGAATTACGGGAATCGTCGGTCCGAACGGAAGCGGGAAGAGCAACATCATTGAATCGCTCCGGTGGGTTTTAGGTGAACAGTCAGCCAAAAGTCTTCGGGGAAGCAAGATGCCGGATGTTATTTTTGCCGGCTCGGCAACCCGCGCGCCGTTGAACCGGGCGGAAGTTGAAATCGAATTTGATAATTCTGACCGCTTTTTGCCAGACCAGCCAGATGAGTTGCGCATCACTCGCCGAATTTATCGCAGCGGTGAAAGTGAATTTCTTTTGAATGGGAAAAAAGTGCGGTTAAAGGATATCGTCAACCTTTTCATGGATACCGGCTTGGGAAAAGAATCGTTTTCGGTTATTTCTCAAGGTAGAGTGGAATCAATTTTTAACAGTAAGCCTGAAGATCGCCGGGTTTTGATCGAAGAAACTGCGGGGGTTTTGAAATATAAGAAAGAAAAGGAACGGGCCGAAAAAGAATTAAAGGAAACCACGGACCATTTAGACCGCGTTGTTGATATTCTAACGGAATTGAAGCGGCAACGGGAACCTCTTGAAGAACAGGCCAGCATTGCGAAGGATTATGTTGAACAAAAGAAGCAATTTGATTATTATCACTTAAATGAATTGGTGCTTGAAATTCAGCAGGGTCGAAAGCAAAAAGCTGAACTTGATCAGCAGTTAAAGCAGGCTAAGGAATTATTAGCCAAGTATAAGCAGGCGGCGCTTGATCAAGAAGAACATACAACCCAATTGCACGAGCAACAGCAGACAATCGAAAATCAATTGGACCAAGTTCAAACACAATTAGTTACTTTAACTCAGCAACGGGAACGCCTTGCCGGGAAGAAGGATATTTCCGAACAACAGCGGCAATTTCAAATTGAAAAAATCGAAAGCCTGACAAAGCAGATCGATGAAAATCAACACGATTTAGCAAAGATTCAAGAAAAGTTGACAACGGCTCAAAAGCGGATCGAAGAATTGAAGGGTGAAAAGCAAAAACTGCAGCATCAAATTAAAAGTTTGAGTGCGGATCAAAAGCTTGCGCCCGAAGAACTTGAACAAGCAATTGCTAAGCTTACTGATCAAATCAATCAGCAAACCCAGCAAAAGATGCAGGCCGAAAATGAAATTCATGTATTGGAACAAAGCGAAACCCAGCGCCAATCAGAACTGGCGCAGGTTCAAAAGCTGTTAGCAACGGCCCAAGCAGAAACGAAGCCGCTTCAAGATCAATTAACGGCGGCCAAGACACAAACGGCTGAATGCCAAGCGAACCTTGAGGATGCTGAACGTCAAGCTGAAACGTATCGCGAAAAGCGGACAAAGCTGAACGCGCAGATCGATCAGCAACGGCAAAACTGGTATCAAGCAAGCGAGATCATGCAAAAAGCTCAGGCCCGGCTGGAAGCGTTAGAAAGCGTTGCTCATAATTATTCTGGGTATTACCAAGGGGTTCGCGAAGTTTTAAAACAACGGAACCACTTGCAAGGCATTGTTGGCTCAGTTGCCGAAGCAATCAACGTTGATCAACAATATTCTCAAGCAATCGAAACGACTCTTGGAAGTCAGCTGCAAAATATCATTGTGAAGGATGAAAATGCAGCTAAGGCCGGAATTCGGTTCTTAACCCAAAAACGGTTAGGCCGGGCGACATTTTTACCGCAAACGACGATGCGGGCTCGGTCCATCGATTCACGGCTGCTCCAGCAAGCCCGGAATGATTCCGGAATGGTTGGAATTGCAAGTGACTTGGTAACCTTTGATGCTTCCAATCGCAACGTGATCCAATATTTGCTTGGAACAACGTTGATCGTTAAGGATATTGATGCAGCGACCCGGATTGCGCGGGCAGTCAATCACCGCGTAAAACTGGTAACGTTAAAGGGCGAAGTTGTAAACCCTGGCGGCTCAATGACCGGGGGTGCAAACCGCACTCAACGAAATGGCTTGCTTCAAAAGAAACAGGAAAGCACGGTTTTAAAAGAACAGTTAAAGACGATGCAGACCAAACTTGGCGAACTTGAGGAACATGGGAAGCAGCTTAAACGTCAGTTAGCGGATGTGATCACTAAGGATCAGCAAAATGCAACGCAGGTCAACGAACTGCATCAACAATTGACAGCAATGCAGAAGAACCTTGCTGCAATTCAACAACAGTTTGATGAACAGCACCGTCATCAAGAACAGTTGCACCGGCAATTGCAGGACTTGGATGGGACGAAAGCCGCTGCCCGCCAAGCAGAATTAAAAAAACAAGTTGAATCGTTAACAGCGTCAATTGTGGAGCTTCAAACTGAATTGGATGATAAAAAACAGTTCAGTGAAGATGCGCGGTCAACGCAACGGGAAAGTTCGGCGAAGTTAAATGAATTTAAACAACAATTATTGCTTGTGAATGAACGGTTGACGAATGCTCAATTACAGGCCAACGAATATCAAACGCAGATCAATCAGCTTAACCGGGCGCTTGATCAGGGAAAGCAGTCCCTTGAACGAATTCAAAGCCAGCAATCCTTGAATGATATGCATGGTGATGAATTGGCCAAAAAGCAAGCTGAAATTGAAAAGCAACATGCCGAATACACCGCTAAGGTTAAGCAAATGCGGGCGCAACGGGATGAGTTGCATGATCAGGTTGCGGATGCGGAAAGCCGCTTACGGCGGGCAAATGAATTACAGCAAGCATCAAATGATGATCAGCGCAAGGCGAGTTTGCAACTTGGCCGGTTAACATCGAAGCTTGAACAGCACCTTCAAGAATTGACCGATACGTATGAAATGACGTTTGAAAAGGCGGTTCAAGAAGCTCAAGAAACTGATCTGAATGAGGTTCAACGTCATTTGAAGCTCTTGAAACGTGGAATTGACGAACTTGGAGAAGTTAATTTAGGTGCCATTGACGAATTTGAACGGGTCAATGAACGGTTCGAATTCTTAAATGCCCAGCAAAATGACCTCAACAATGCGAAGGAAACATTGGTTCAGAGTATGGATGAAATGGATAATGAAGTTAAGACCCGGTTTAAAGAAACCTTTGATCAGGTTGCGACGGCCTTTGCGTCATTATTCCCGCAAATCTTTGGTGGCGGGAAAGCTTACTTAACGTTGACGGCCCCGGATGATCTTTTACATACCGGAATTGAAATTACCGCGCAGCCGCCGGGAAAGAAAGCCCAGCGATTAAGCTTGCTTTCGGGTGGTGAACGGTCACTAACGGCGATCACCTTGCTGTTTGCGCTTTTGAAAGTTCGTCCGGTTCCGTTTGCGGTGCTTGATGAAGCAGAAGCGGCATTGGATGATGCCAATGTTGCCCGGTATTCGCAATACTTGAAGAACTTTGATGATGAAACCCAATTTATCGTCATTACTCACCGGAAGGGAACGATGATGCAAGCTGATGTTCTTTATGGAGTAACGATGCAGGAATCGGGGGTTTCCAAGATGGTTTCCGTATCGCTTGCGGACGTAATTTAGAAAGGATTGAGACTGAATGGGATTATTTGATAAGTTAAAGAAGGCGTTTGGCTTTACCAGCGATGATGATGAAAAAGTCAAACAAGATGAAAAGGTTGAAAATTCAACTGATCAAGCCGAAGATGAAGACAAAAAGCCTCAAGCAGAACAAACCGAAGAATCATCTTCAACGAATGAAACTGAAAATGAGGCTCAACCTGAAACTGAAGATCAATTATCGGAAGCAGGTGAAAAGGATCAGGCATCTGCTGAAACTCAGTCAACTTCAGATGATGTAATTGCTGAACCAGTTGAAAAAGCATCAGCTGATGAAGATTCGTCAACTGAAGTTATTGCTGAAGAAAAGGACCAACCAGTTATTGCCAAGCAATCACCGGCCGATTCCGCCACGGAAGAATCTGAGGTAGTTCAAGCCAATGAACTTGACAAAGCGCAACCAGCAGCCGATTCTAAAACAGAAACAGAAACAAAATCGGAATCAGCTGACGATGATTGGGAAATAACAACGCAAAATGCGAACCAGGCAACTGAAGAAGAGGATTCCGTTGAGCAACCAGCCGCAACCACGGGTGAAGAATCACCGGCGGAAACAGCTGAAAAGGCGGCCGAAGAAGAAACCGAAGCGGCTGAAGATGTTGCTGAACATGAAGGTCAAGCGGAACAGGTCGAAAAGCAAGCCCAAACGGAATCGGAAACCAGACGGTACACGCATGGTTTGAAGAAGACCCGGACAGGATTCAAGGGCCGGATTAATGCATTGCTGGCTAACTTCCGTCACGTTGATGAAGATTTCTTCGATGACCTTGAAGAAATGCTGATCGAATCTGATGTTGGCTTTGAAGCTGCGATGAAGATCAGTGACGAGTTGCGGGATGAAGTTAAATTCCAAAATGCGAAGAGTAAGGCTGAAGTTTCAGAAGTCATCGTTGAAAAACTGGTTGACTTATATGAAGAGGCCGGTAAAGATCAGGATGAAGCGTTGCATTTTGCTGAAGAAGGCCCAACCGTCTTCCTCTTTGTGGGGGTTAACGGCGTTGGAAAGACAACCACGATTGGAAAACTTGCTAAACGGTATAAGGACGAAGGGAAGAAGGTCATGGTTGCCGCCGGGGATACATTCCGGGCCGGTGCGATCCAACAATTAGATGAATGGGCTCAACGCGTTGGCGTGACGATCGTCAAGAAACCTGAAAAGAGCGATCCGGCTTCGGTTGTTTATGATGCGGTTACCAAAGCGAAGAAGGAAAATTACGATATTTTGCTTGTTGATACGGCTGGCCGGTTGCAAAACAAGGTCAACTTGATGAATGAGCTTGAAAAGATTCAACGGGTAATTACCCGTGAAATTCCAGAGGCCCCGCATGAAGTTTTACTGGCACTTGATGCAACAACTGGTCAAAACGCATTGTCCCAAGCTAAACAGTTTAAGGATGCAACCAATGTAACGGGAATTATTTTGACCAAGCTGGATGGAACGGCTCGCGGCGGAATCGTGTTGGCGATCCGGAACGAACTGCACATTCCAGTTAAGCTTGTCGGCCTTGGTGAACAGGTTGATGATTTGCGCGACTTTAATACCGAAGACTTTGCATACGGATTATTTAAGGGATTGATTACTCCCCGCGAAGACTAGGGTGATTTAAATGGAAATTGCAAAAACAAATCGAATCAATGCGTTATTCGAATTTTATGAGCCGCTGTTGACCAAAAAACAGATGGAATATTTGGCCCAGTATTACCGGGATGATTTTTCGCTTGGCGAGATTGCGGAAAATTATAATGTGTCGCGGCAGGCAGTTTATGATAATATAAAACGGACAGAGAAAATCCTTGAAGAATACGAATCAAAGTTGCATTTGTATGCTGATTTTCTGAAAAATGCGGCTCATTTAGATGCGTTGATCGATTACATTCAGCAACGTTATCCGCACGATGAGCGGTTACTTGAACTTGCAGAAAAATTGGAAAGTATTGAAGAATAGGTTGGTGAAATCAAATGGCCTTTGAAGGGTTAACAGAAAGAATTCAAAATGCAATTCATAGTTTACAACGCAAAGGAAAAATCACGGAAAATGATGTTAAGGAATCAATGCGTGAGATTCGGCTGGCATTGCTGGAAGCCGACGTAAACTACGGGGTTGTAAAGGACTTTATCAAGACAGTCCGCGAACGGGCAGTCGGAGCGGAAGTGCTTGAAAGTTTAACACCGGCACAACAAATCGTTAAGATCGTTAACGAAGAATTAGTTAAGGTGATGGGTGAAAAGGAAGTCCCATTAAACAAATCAGCGAAGATTCCAACCGTCATTATGATGGTTGGGCTTCAAGGGGCCGGGAAAACGACAACGGCCGGGAAATTAGCCTTAAAGTTAAAAAATGAACAAAAAGCCCGTCCATTAATGATTGCAGCCGACGTTTACCGTCCCGCTGCGGTTGATCAGTTAAAAATCTTAGGTGAACAAATCGACGTTCCGGTCTTTGAAATGGGAACGGACGTTGATCCGGTTGAAATTGTTCGCCAAGGGATGGCTAAGGCGCAAGAACAAAAGAACGATTACGTTTTGATCGATACGGCCGGCCGGTTGCAGATCGATGAAAAGTTAATGGATGAATTAGCTCAAATCAAGGAACTTACTCACCCAGATGAAATTCTTTTGACCGTTGATGCCATGACTGGTCAAAACGCCGTTGAAGTTGCAAAAGGCTTTAACGATCAACTTGATGTGACCGGGGTTGTTTTGACGAAGTTAGATGGGGATACCCGTGGTGGGGCTGCCCTTTCAATTCGTGCCGTTACTGGCAAGCCGATCAAGTTTATTGGGCAAGGCGAAAAGTTAACGGACTTAGATGTTTTCTACCCAGATCGGATGGCTTCCCGGATTCTTGGCATGGGGGACATGCTGACCTTAATTGAAAAGGCGCAACAAGATTACGATGAACAAAAAGCCGTTGAACTTCAAGAAAAAATGAAGGCCAACTCGTTTGACTTTAACGATTTTCTTGAACAATTAGCTCAAGTTCAAAAGATGGGCCCGATGGAAGATTTGATCAAGATGATTCCAGGGATGGCAAATAACCCAGCATTGAAGAACGTGCAGGTTGATCCGCGAGATATTGAACGGACAAAGGCAATTGTTTACTCAATGACGCCGGAAGAACGGGAAAATCCAGATATTTTGAATCCGAGTCGGCGGCGCCGGATCTCAGCCGGATGCGGGGTTAAGATTCAAGACGTTAACCGGATGATCAAGCAGTTTAAGCAAATGCGCGACATGATGGGGAAGGTTTCAAACGGAGACTTTTCTGGTATGGAAGGCCTCTTTGGCAACGGCATGAGCGGTAAATTAGCGAAGATGTCAATGTCGAAGATGGTGCGGAAGAATAAGAAGAAAAAGCTTCGGAAGCTTCAAAAAGCCCGGAGAAGACGGAAACGGTAAAAAAATATTAACTGTCAAGAAATTTTCCTTTACAGCTAATTCAAAACTTGGTATATTATTAATGTTGATAAATTAATAGGAGGTGCAAACATGTCAGTAAAAATTCGTTTAAAGCGTATGGGTTCAAAGAAGCGTCCATTCTACCGGATCGTTGTTGCTGATTCACGTTCACCACGTGATGGTCGTTTCATCGCCAATGTTGGAACATACAACCCATTAACAAACCCAGAAACAGTTACCCTTAAGGAAGAAGAAATTATGAAGTGGTTAAACAATGGTGCTCAACCATCAGACACAGTTCGTAACATTCTTTCACGTCAAGGCGTAATGAAGAAGTTCCACGAAGCAAAATACTCAAAGAAATAAGCAGGGTAAAGTTCAATGACAAAGGAAACGGTTAAGCAATTGTTATTAACGATTGTCAAAGCGTTGGTTACGACGCCTGATGAAGTTTCAATTGAAGTGGCAAATGATGATCAGTTTGTGAACTTTAATTTGAAGGTTGCTTCCCAGGACGTCGGCCGGGTTATTGGAAAAAATGGAACGGTCGTTCAAGCAATTCGGTCATTGATCTATGGAATTCGCATTGACGATGATCGCCGGATTAAATTGAACGTTATTGACTGATTATTTAACGGACCTCCAATAAAGCAGAGATGTTTTGTGGAGGTTTTTTTATTAGAAAGGGATAAGCATGAATTATTACCAAATTGGAAAAATTGTTAATACTCATGGAATTAAAGGCGAAGTTCGCGTTCAGGCAATTACGGACTTTCCTGAAAAACGGTTTGCACCGGGAGCAACGGTTTATGCTTTTCAAAAAGGAAAGGATCCGGTCGCATTAACGGTTAAAAGTCACCGCAAGCACAAACAATTTGATTTGTTAA
Source organism: Ligilactobacillus aviarius (assembly GCF_001654615.1). Lineage (GTDB taxonomy): Bacteria > Bacillota > Bacilli > Lactobacillales > Lactobacillaceae > Ligilactobacillus > Ligilactobacillus aviarius_B. The sequence continues at coordinate 147,510 of NZ_LWUD01000051.1, read as the reverse complement.
GCTTTGAAGGAATGGAAGACATTAATTTGGTTGAACCGTTAAAGCAGGCGGATTTAAAAATTGCTGAAGATCAGCAAGATGATTTGGCAGATGGTGAATACTATTACCATCAGATTGTGGGATTAAACGTTGTTGATTTGGACGGAAATTCGATCGGCAAGATCAAGGAAATTATGGAATCGGGTGCCAATGATGTCTGGGTAATTCAACGCGCAGGCAAGAAAGATTTGCTGATTCCAGCAATTAAGGACGTTGTAAGGGACGTTCAGATTGAAAACCAGCAAGTGATTATTGATATGTTAGATGGGTTGGATGACTAATGCAAATTGATATTTTAAGCCTTTTTCCCGAAATGTTCGATGGCCCGATGAATTCCTCAATGATCGGTAAAGCTCAGGAAAATGGAATTTTAAACATTGATGTCACGGATTTTCGGGATTACACGACCAATAAGCAGCACCACGTGGATGATACGCCGTATGGTGGCGGTGCTGGAATGCTATTGCAGGCCCAACCGATTTTTGATGCGCTTGATGCGGTTCAGGAAAAACATCCGGAACCGGGGAAAGTGATTTTGCTTGATCCGGCTGGACGGCAATTCAATCAAAAAGTGGCGGAAGAGTTGGCCCAAGAAAAGCATTTGACCTTTATTTGCGGTCACTATGAAGGCTATGACGAACGAATTCGGACCCGGGTAACGGATGAAATCTCACTGGGAGATTATGTGTTGACCGGGGGCGAATTAGCAACGATGGTCATCATTGATGCAACGGTGCGGTTATTACCAAACGTTCTTGGAAATGATGAGTCAGCGGTTGGTGATTCATTTTCAACCGGATTGCTTGAATATCCGCAATATACGCGGCCCGCTGATTTTCGCGGAATGAAGGTTCCTGAAGTTTTAACGAGCGGTAATCACCAAAAGATTGCTGAATGGCGCCGGAAAGAATCATTGCGGCGGACATTCGAACGGCGGCCGGATCTGCTTGAAGATTTTCCGTTGACGGATCAAGATCGGAAATGGTTGCGAGAATTTAAAACTCAAAAATAGCTTTACAAACTAATAGCAGATATGATAATATTTTATTTGGCTTAGTTGCCATATTAACGGTATTCCGCTGCAACTGGACATGAATATCGGGGAAAGGAAGAAAAACATGTCAGTAAATCCATTGATCAAGAAGATCACTGAATCACAATTACGTGATGATATTCCAGATTTCCGTGCTGGGGATACAGTACGGGTTCACGCACGGATCGTTGAAGGTAAGCGTGAACGTATTCAAATCTTTGAAGGTGTTGTTATCAAACGTCGCGGCGAAGGCGTTTCAGAAACTTACACTGTTCGTAAGATCAGTAACGGTGTAGGGGTTGAACGGACTTTCCCAGTTCACACACCTCGGGTTGAAAAGATTGAAGTTGTACGTCAAGGACGCGTTCGTCGTGCTAAGTTGTACTACTTACGTGATCGTCAAGGTAAGGCTGCACGTATTCCAGAACGTCGTCGTAAATAATAAGAGAACGGTTGTGTTACGGCACAGCTGTTTTTTTATTATTCAAATATGAATTGTACACAATATTTATTTTCATTCAGGAATTAAAATCCATGATTGAGGAAACTTTAGTCCGCTTTTTCTGCCTCGGAGTAATATAAGCTTGTAAGTGTTAGAGAGAAAAGGACTAAGTGTTAAAAATTAGTTTTCGTTAGGGATAAGGCTTTGGGGAAAGTCTTATTTTTTTATTACCAAATTGAATAAATTAAAAATGAAGAGGTTGTGGCATAACATAGGCCACAACCTCTTTTAATCTCTAATTAATTATTTTGTTTCAACCTTACTTTTTGTGCCATCATTTGATGCTGAAGTAGGTTTAGGTAGGTTTTTTTTATAAACAAAAAGAGGGGCTTAATTAGTTCCTCAAATCTTGTATCTATGTTGTACCCATTTTGTACATATCTAGAATTGAATATTAAAGTACTAAATTATTCTAATATAATTTATGATGCTTTTTTCTAAAAATGATAAAAGAATAATATTAGTACGAATGAAATCCTTTCCAAATTAATTTATCATTAAAAACTTCCGGAGTAGTCAAATCATAAGCAAAGTCCCGCATACCATATCAATTAACAATCAATGACAAATTAAGTAGAATAAAGAATGTAAGCGATATATCGAAGCAGTCTCAGAAGGAGGGGACATTGATGACGAAAATTGATTTTAATAATTATATGAATCAACCGAATATGAAACCAATTCAAGTAATGAATGAAAAAGGTGAAATTGTAAATCAGGATCTATTTCCAGATCTAACTGACGATCAATTAGTTGATCTGTTTAAAAAAATGTTATGGGAACGGATTTTAAATGAACGGTCAACGAAATTAAACCGTCAAGGACGTTTAGGATTCTATGCTCCAACAGCAGGTGAAGAAGCCAGTGAAATGGGATCAAGTTACGCAATGGAAAAGGAAGATTTCCTTTTACCAGCTTATCGGGATATTCCACAGTTAATTCAACATGGATTTCCATTAGACCGTGCATTCTTATGGTCAATCGGACACTACATGGGCGGTCAAATTCCAGATGACGTCCAGGCAACGACGCCGCAAATCGTTGTCGCATCTGCAACCGTTCAAACAGCTGGCGTTGCATTGGGCTTAAAGAAGAAGAAATCACCAACCGTTGCATATACATACACTGGTGATGGCGGAACTTCTGAAGGTGACTTCTATGAAGGAATCAACTTTGCGGGTGAATTTAAGGTTCCAGCATTATTCTTTGTTCAAAATAACGGTTATGCAATCTCAGTTCCGCGGCGGAAACAAACCGCAGCTCAAACATTGGCCCAAAAGGGAGTTGCAGTCGGAATCCCTGGAATTCAAGTCGATGGGATGGATGCATTAGCTGTTTACACGGTTGCCAAGGCAGCTCGTGAATGGGCAGTTGCCGGAAATGGTCCGGTTTTAATTGAAACGTTAACTTACCGGTATGGCCCGCACACATTATCAGGTGATGATCCAAAACGTTACCGGACAGCTGACGAAGAAGAGGAATGGCGGAAGAAAGATCCGTTGATTCGGTTCAGAACATACTTGGATCACAAAGGCTTATGGAATGAAGACATGGAAAAGAATTGGGAAGAAGCGGTCAATAAGGAAATCGATGCCGCAATGGAAAAGGCTGAAAATGCACCCCAACAAAAAGTTAGTGATTTCTATAAATTAAGCTACTCAGAAATTCCAAAATCAATTCAAGCAAAAATTGATGAATGTGAAAAGGAGGGAAAGTAACATGGCACAATTAACAATGATCAAGGCAATTAATCAGGCACTCGATCAAGAATTGAAACGTGATCCGAAAGTGCTCGTTTTCGGTGAAGATGTTGGGAAAAACGGTGGTGTTTTCCGGGCAACAGATGGTTTGCAGGCCGATGTCGGCGAAGACCAAGTTTTTGATACCCCGCTTGCTGAATCCGGAATTGCCGGGTTAGCTGCCGGACTTGCATATGAAGGCTTCCGGCCAGTTCCAGAAATTCAATTCTTTGGATTCTTATATGAAGCAATGGACGAAATTGTTGGTCAAATTGCCCGTGAATACTACCGGACTGGCGGAACCAAGAAGATGCCGATCACGATTCGGTCAGCATTTGGCGGCGGGGTGCATACTCCTGAAATGCACTCTGACAGTCTGGAAGGAATCGTTGGTCAAGTTCCAGGATTACGGGTCGTAATTCCGGGGTCACCGTATGATGCCAAGGGATTATTAATTTCTTCAATTCGGTCGGATGATCCGGTTGTCTTCTTGGAACACATGAAGCTTTACCGGTCAATGCGGGAAGAAGTTCCGGAACAGGAATACACTTTGCCATTGGATAAGGCTGATATTAAACGGGAAGGAACGGATCTAACCTTAATTTCATACGGTTACATGGTTCAAGAATGTTTGAAGGCTGCTGATGAACTTGAGAAGGAAGGCATCAATGCGGAAGTCGTTGATTTACGAACTGTTTCACCGTTAGATGAAAAAACGATTCTTGAAAGTGTAAAGAAGACGGGGAAAGTGGTCATTGTTCAAGAAGCGCAAAACATGGCAGGGGTTGGTAATCAGGTCGCATCGTTGATTGCTGAAAAGGCAATTTTAAGTTTGGATGCTCCGGTTGCACGCGTCAGTGCGCCTGATACCGTTTATGCATTCAGTGAAGCCGAAGAACGCTGGTTGCCAACCAAGGACGACATTGTAGCGAAAGCCAAGGAAATTGTTAATTTTTAGGAGGAAAAATTAATGGGTGTTTATGCATTTAAACTTCCCGATGTCGGTGAAGGAATGGCCGAAGGAACAATTGGAAAATGGTACGTTCATGAAGGCGATTCGATCAAGAAAGATGCTGACTTGGTTCAAATCGAAAATGATAAGTCGGTTGAAGATCTAACTTCACCAGTCACGGGGAAAATCAAAAAGATTATTGTTCAAGAAGGCGACACCGCCAACGTTGGGGATCCATTGATCGAAATTGAAACGGCAGGTGCCGTTCCGGAAGATGCTCAACCAGCACCAACGGATTCAAAAGCCGAATCCCAACCAGCGAAGGTTGCGCCAACGTCGACTTCGCAATCAAACTCGCAGGCAACACCTGCTCCACGGCAAATGACCCCGCAAGATCACAGTTTGCCAGTGTTGGCAATGCCATCAGTGCGGGCATATGCGCGTGAAAAGCAGGTTGACTTAACCCAAATCAAGGGAACTGGAAATCATGGTCAAATTCTGAAGGCGGATGTGGATCTCTTCTTGAGTAACCAAAACGGAACGGCATCAAAGATTGTTCCGCAACAAGATTTACGTGAAAATCAATCAGTTTCATCAAATTCAAGTCAACCGGTATCCGGTGGCGAACGGCGGGAAAAGATGAGTTCCGTCCGGTTGGCAACGGCCAAGTCAGTCAGTCGTTCAGTTCAAGAAATTCCACACGTTACGTTATTTGATGAAGTCGTGGTGGATCAATTATGGGATCACCGGAACAAATTTAAGAAGATGGCAGCTGATAAGGGAATCCACTTAACATTTATGCCATATGTCGTTAAGGCGTTGGCAGTGGTTGCTAAAGAATTCCCGATTTTCAACGCATCACTTGATATGGATCAACACGAGATCGTATATAAAAACGACATTAATGTTGGCATCGCAACTGATACGGAACGCGGATTGTTCATGCCGAATATTAAAAACGCTGATCGGTTAAGTATGTTTGAAATTGCTAAACAAATTGAAGACCACACGCAAAAGATTGCGGATGGCAGTCTTGATCCGGCAGCTGCGCAAAACGGCACGATCGCGATTACAAATATTGGTTCGATCGGTGGGGGATACTTCACCCCAATTATTAATTACCCAGAAGTTGCTATTTTAGGAATTGGCCGCATTACTGACCAACCGATCATTGATGCCCAAGATCCTGAAAACGTCACGATTGGAAAAGTGCTGAAGTTATCACTTTCGGTTGATCACCGGGCAATTGATGGGGCAACTGCGCAAAAGGCCCTTAACCGGTTGAAGGAACTTTTAGGTAATCCGGAACTCTTATTGATGGAGGGATAACAATGGTTGTTGGTGATTTTGCAATTGATTTAGATACGGTTGTCATCGGCAGCGGCCCCGGCGGCTATGTTGCTGCGATTCGAGCGGCTGAATTAGGACAAAAGGTAACGGTCATTGAACGTGAATTTATTGGAGGAGTCTGCCTTAACATAGGCTGTATTCCATCAAAAGCACTTGTTGAAGCGGCCCACCATTATCAAAGCGCGATGAATTCACAGAAAATGGGGTTGCAGGTAACGGCTGCCCAACTTGATTTTCAACAAACCCAAATTTGGAAACAAAGCGTGGTTGATAAGTTAACGGGCGGCGTTGCCAGCCTGTTTAAGAAACATCACATTGACGTGATCTGGGGTAGTGCCTATGTTAAGGATGACCACACTTTACGGGTTATCAAGGACGATCAGGCTCAAACCTATACGTTTAAGAACTTGATTATCGCAACCGGAAGCCACCCGATCGAGATTCCAAATTTCAAGTATGAAGGCCGGGTGATTGACTCGACTGGCGCCCTTGATTTGAAAAAAATTCCGAAACACCTGATCGTTGTTGGCGGCGGCTATATCGGGTGTGAATTGGCATCCGTTTATGCTAACCTTGGCGCGCACGTTTCAATCATTGAAGGAACAGGCCAGATTCTTTCAAATTATGAAGCCGACATGGTTCGCGTTATTCAGAAACACTTCAGTTCGCAAGGCGTTGACATCTACACAAATGCGATGGCGAAAAAGGCCGAACAGGATGATCAAAGCGTCAAGGTAACCTTTGAAGTTAACGGTGAAGAAAAACAGTTAGTCGCCGATTACTGTTTGGTTTCAGTTGGCCGGCGTCCAAATACGAAGGGCATCGGGTTGCAACATGCTGGAATTCAACTTGACTCACACGGTTTGATCAAAGTTGACAATCAAGGGCGGACCACGATTCCAAACATCTATGCGATCGGCGATGTTGTCCCAGGCTTTTCTCTTGCGCATAAGGCTGAATACGAAGGCAAAGTTGCTGCGGAAGCCATTGCCGGCAAAAAAGCAACCGTTGATTATCATGCGATGCCGGCGGTCTGCTATACCGATATTCCGTTGGCAACGACCGGTTTAACGGCCAAAGAAGCTGCACAACAAGGCTTGGCAGTCAAGACAGCCCAATTTCCATTCTTGGCAAACGGACGGGCAATTTCAATGAACGCCACTGATGGTTTTGTCCGGCTGGTATATACAAAAGATGAAGGAATTTTAGTCGGTGCTCAAATTGTCGGCGGGGATGCTGCAGATATGATCAGTGAATTAACATTGGCGATCGAATCGGGCAACACCGTTGACGACTTAGCATTGACGATTCACCCGCACCCAACGCTGACGGAAGCAGTTTGGGATGCTGCCGATATCGCAATTGGATATCCAACAAATATTTAACAATTTTATTTAAGAGGCTGAGACAATCATCGTCGCAACCTCTTTTTCAAATGGAGATGAAGAAATGCAATACTTAGCAATGCAAACTCACGATATTCGAACAAATCTGGCAACTGAAGAATATTTAATGAATTCGGGAGTCATGACGCCGCCGTTTATGCTTTTTTACATTGAAAAGCCGTGCATTATTGTCGGGCGGAATCAGAATACGGTCGAAGAAATCAATGAAGATTACTGTCGTCAACACGGAATTACGATCACGCGACGGTTGTCCGGTGGCGGCGCGATGTATCAAGACTTAGGCAATCTGTGCTTTAGCTTTATCGTTCCGGCTGACCGGCAGCGGTTTGGCGACTTTAAAACCTTAGTTCAGCCAATCGTTGATGCGTTGCACGAAATGGGGGCAACGGGGGCTGAAGTCACTGGCCGAAATGACATCGTGATCGATGGAAAGAAGTTTTCGGGGAATGCAATGTACACCCGCAATGGTAAGACCTTCTGTCACGGAACGCTGATGTTTGATGTTGATACCAATGCGGTTGCTGGAGCATTGAAAGTTCCGATGGATAAGATTGAATCCAAGGGGATTAAATCGGTTCGCAGCCGGGTTACAAATTTAAAACCATATTTGAAGCCTGAATTTCAAACCCTTGATACAGCCGGTTTTCGGGATGAACTGATCAAACGCATTTATCACGTTGATGACCTTAGTCAGGCGCAAATCAATGAATATCAGTTAACGTCCAAAGATCAGCAAGCCATTCATCAAATTGAAACTGACCGTTACCGTGACTGGGATTGGGTCTTTGGGCAATCGCCAGCCTTTACAGTCAAAAAGCGGAAGCACTTTGATGCCGGAACGATCGATGCCCGTTTTGAGGTTCAAGACGGGAAAATTAAAATGGCGAAGATTTATGGCGATTTCTTTGGCGTTGAAGATGTCCACCAGCTGGAAAAAGCCTTGATCGGTAAGCCATACGACGTTGATGCGATCACTAAGGTGTTGCGATCATTTGACTTGAACAAGTTCTTCAATGGAATTCCAACCAACGATGTGATCGAATTGATTGCACATCAACATTAAAAACGATGCGCATTAAATGAATAATCCCTTTTGTAACATTGATTGTAATATGATAGAATATATTGAGATTAATTACATGAATGTATCATTTTCAATCAAGTAGGAGGGTCCACATGGCTATTAAGTATAAACGTGTCGTATTAAAATTGAGTGGCGAAGCTTTAGCAGGGGATGCAGGCAAGGGAATCAACCCGCCTGAGATCCGGAAAGTTGCTGAAGAAATCAAGGATGTTCACGATCTTGGCGTTGAAATTGCCATCGTTGTTGGTGGTGGAAACATGTGGCGCGGAGTTACCGGTGAACAACTTGGAATCGAACGTGCTCAAGCAGACTACATCGGAATGCTTGGAACGGTAATGAACGCATTAGCATTGCAAGATACTTTGGAATCACTTGGCGTTCCAACCCGTGTTCAAACTGCGATTGAAATGCGGCAAGTTGCTGAACCATATATTCGGCGGAAAGCTGTTCGTCACCTTGAAAAAGGCCGAATCGTAATCTTTGCTGCCGGAACTGGTTCACCATACTTCTCAACGGATACAACCGCTGCTTTGCGGGCATCAGAAATTAACGCCGATGTCATCTTAATGGCAAAGAACGGGGTTGACGGGATTTACTCAGCTGACCCGAAGAAGGATGAAAGTGCAATTAAGTTTGAAACATTGACTCACTTAGACATCATCAACAAGGGTCTTCATGTCATGGACTCAACGGCTTCAACGTTGTCAATGGATAATGATATTCCGTTGGTTGTCTTCAACATGAATGAACGTGGAAATATCAAGAAGGTTGTTCAAGGTGAAAATATCGGAACAACAGTGGAAGGAAAATAATCATGAAGATTACAAATGAAATTATTAAAGAAGGCCAAGAAAAGATGGTTAAGGCTGAAGAAGCCTTGCAACACGAACTTGGCGGCATTCGGGCCGGCCGGGCAAATGCCAGCTTGCTTAACCGGGTAACGGTTGATTACTATGGAGCACCGACTCCATTGAATCAAATTGCTCAAATTTCAATTCCTGAAGCCCGGGTATTGTTGATTTCACCATATGACAAGTCATCATTGGATGATATTGAACATGCATTATTGGCTTCAGATCTTGGATTGAATCCGGTCAATGATGGAACGGTGATTCGGTTAGTTATTCCGCAATTGACTGAAGAACGCCGGAAAGAATTAGCAAAAGAAGTTAAAGCTGTTGGCGAAAAGGCCAAGGGCTCAGTTCGCCATGCACGGCGGGACATTCGCGAAGCTTTGAAGAAGGCTGAAAAAGACGGCGAAATGTCAGAAGACGAATTACATGATTTAGAAGATCAAGCACAACAAGTTACTGATGAAGCAGTAAAAAAGGTTGACGAAATTGTTGCTGACAAGGAAAAGGAAATTCTTGAAGGCTAAGATCAACAGATTTGGGGTAAAACAGGCAGTGGCTGTTTTTACCCTTTTTTATTGTCATCAGTGAATGGAGAAGAACAATGTTTAAGAACTTATTTAAGAATACAACGGCGGGCGAAACTGAAGAAGTTAACTTAGATCCCGCAAAGATGCCGCAACACATTGCCATTATTATGGATGGCAATGGCCGGTGGGCTCAACGCCGCGGATTACCGCGGGTTGCCGGTCATAAACGCGGAATGGAAGTTGTTAAGGATATTACGAAAGCAGCAAGCGACTTAGGGGTCAAAGTATTGACGCTTTATGCCTTTTCAACCGAAAACTGGAAACGCCCCGAAAGCGAAGTCAGCTTTTTAATGGATCTGCCGGTTAAATTTTTTGATACGTTTGTTCCGGAATTGATCGAAAACAATGTCCGGGTCAACGTAATGGGTTACACGGAATACTTACCGAAAAAAACGCAAAAGGCGGTCAATGATGCAATCGAACAAACGAAAAATAATACCGGAATGGTGCTGAACTTTGCCTTGAATTATGGCAGTCGGGCTGAAATCATCACGGGGGTAAAGAAAATCGCCACTGAAGTTCAAAATGGCGATTTAGCCGTTGATGAGATCAATGAAGAGGTGCTTTCGAAGTCTTTGATGACAGAAGAAGTTGCGCCATACAATGATCCAGACTTGCTAATCCGGACAAGCGGTGAAGAACGAATTTCAAACTTCTTGTTATGGCAAATTGCATATAGCGAATTAGTCTTTACCGATAAATTATGGCCGGAATATCAACCAGATGATCTGGTCCATGATATTTATGAATTCCAACAACGCGACCGGCGTTTCGGTGGCGTAAAGGATACTAAGGGAGGAAAATCGAAATGAAGCAACGCGTGACAACCGCAATTATTGCTTTAATTATTTTTATTCCGCTTTTAATTATTGGCGGAACACCATTTAATATTTTAGTTGTTGCAATGGGAATCGTTGCAATGACTGAATTTGTTTCAATGAAAAAATTATTTGTCGTTTCACCAGCGGCATTTATTAGTTACTTTGCAATCGCCAGTTTACTGGTTCCACGGACATGGTTGAAGTTTTTGCCCAAGGATGAAAGCTACATGGATCTTTTCTTTGTTTTCTTACTGTGCTTGTTAGCATTCAGCGTGATTTCAAAGAACATGTTCAACTTTGACGATGCTGGGGCGCTTGTGTTAGGAGCAGTTTATGCCGGCTTCGGTTTTCACTTTATGATTCAGGCGCGGACCGAAAGTTTATGGATGCTTTTGTATGCGTTGCTGATCGTTTGGATCACTGATAGCGGCGCATACTTGATTGGCCGGAAAATCGGGAAGCATAAGTTGGCTCCAAAAATCAGTCCGAATAAAACCTGGGAAGGCTCAATTGGCGGAACGCTTGCCGCAGTTGTCATTGTGGGGGCATATGTCTTCTTTATGAAGCCGTACTTCAAGTACAATTTCGCATTGATGCTTGTTTTGACTCTTGTCTTTTCAATTGGGGGCCAATTCGGCGATCTGATCGAATCAGCCTTTAAACGGCACTACGGTGTTAAGGATTCAGGCAAGATTCTTCCAGGTCACGGCGGCATTCTTGACCGGTTTGATTCATTATTATTTGTCTTACCGTTAATGCACTTTGCCGGTTTGATTTAATTTAAAAAGAAGGGGGTAAACCCAAAACAATGATTGTAACAATTATTGCGTTTGTGATCGTTTTTGGCGTGCTGGTATTTGTTCATGAATTTGGTCACTTTTATGCAGCCAAAAAGTCAGGAATTTTGGTCCGGGAATTTTCGATCGGAATGGGACCGAAACTTTTTGCATATCATAAAAATGGCACGACGTATACGTGGCGGTTGTTGCCGTTAGGTGGTTACGTGCGAATGGCCGGCCTTGAAGATGATGAAGAATCACTAAAAAAGGGTTCGCCGGTAACCTTGTTGCTTGATAAGCAGGACCAGGTTACCAAAATCAACACAAGTCAAAAGAAAATGTTAAAGGGCGGGTTACCGTTGATCGTGACTGACTGGGATCTGCAAAAGGAAATGTGGATCGAAGGTTACGAAAATGGCGATGAAAGTCAGGTTAAACGGTTCAATGTTAAACGCGATGCAATGATCACTGAAGAAGATGGAACTGAAATTCAAGTTGCACCGTTAGACGTTCAATATCAATCCGTCAGTGTTCCGAAGCGAATCGTGACGAACTTTGCCGGGCCGTTTAATAACTTTATCTTAGCAATCATCGCCTTTGGCCTGGTCGCAATGCTTCAAGGCGGCGTCCAGATTCCAACGAATTCAAATGTGATTGGAACGGTTCAAAAGGACTCCGTTGCTGCGAAGGCCGGCTTGAAGGCGGGAGATCAAATCGTCGCCATCGATGGTCACCAAGTTTCGAATTGGCAAGATCTTGTAAGTGATCTTAGTGATCGCGGCGGTAAGCAGACCACGTTAAAGGTCAAACAAGCAAAACAAACTAAGGAGATCAAATTAACACCCAAGACAGTTAAACAAAATGGTCAAAAGACCGGTCAAATTGGAATTACTGAAAAAATTAAGAATGACCACTCAATTGGGGCAATCCTTGCATTTGGATTTACCCAAACGTGGAATATCATTATGTTAGTCTTTAGTGCAATTGGACACATGATCACCCACGGATTCAGCCTGAATGACTTGGGTGGCCCGGTCGCAATGTACTCGATGACGGCGCAAGCGGCCCACCACGGGGCAATTACCGTCATCAACTTGATGGGCTTGTTATCTGTCAACCTGGGAATCATGAACTTGTTACCGATCCCAGCCCTTGACGGTGGCAAGATCTTACTGAATATCATTGAAGGAATCCGCAAGAAACCAATGGATCCGAACAAGGAAGTTGTCATTACGATGATCGGCTTTACGTTCTTGATGATCTTAATGGTTCTGGTTACCTGGAATGATATTCGCCGTTACTTCTTTTAAAAGTTTATGGTAAACTTAGAATTAAAATAATTGTTCGAAGGAAGAAGGATATTAATGAGACAAACACGGATGTTAATTCCGACACTGAAAGAAGTCCCGAGCGACGCGGAAGCAGTCAGTCACCAACTGATGCTGCGGGGCGGTTACATTAAGCAAATTTCAGCCGGAATGTATACATATTTACCGTTAGCCAACCGCGTTTTACAAAAAATCGAAGCAATTGTTCGCGAAGAAATGGATAAAATTGGCGCCGTTGAAATGCTTGCGCCGGCCGTAATTCCAGCCGAATTATGGCAACAATCTGGCCGGTATGATACTTACGGTCAAACATTGTTTAAGTTAAAGGATCGCCATGAGCGCGACTTTATCTTAGGGCCAACCCACGAAGAAACCTTTACCGAAGTTGTGAAGGATTCAGTGAAATCATACAAGAAACTGCCGTTGGTTTTATACCAAATTCAACCAAAATATCGTGATGAAAACCGGCCACGGTTTGGTTTATTGCGGGGCCGCGAATTCATTATGAAGGACGGCTACTCATTCCACGCTGATCGCGAAAGCCTTGACCAAGTCTTCAATGACATGGGAAATGCTTACCGGAACATTTTTAACCGTGTTGGATTGACATTCCGGGAAATTATTGCGGATTCAGGAACAATGGGGGGGAAAGATTCCCACGAATTTATGGCGATTGCTCCAATCGGGGAAGACACCGTTGTGTACTCTGACAGCAGTGATTACGCCGCTAACATTGAAAAGGCAACGAACTTACGCACGGTTCAAAAGTCACATGAAACGCCGCAAGAATTGAAGAAGGTTGAAACCCCGAATGCAAAGACGATTGACGAAGTTGCTGAATTCTTAGGTGTTGATCCGCAAGATGAAATTAAGACGTTGTTGTTTGTCGCAGATGATGAACCAATCGTCATTTTGATGCGCGGAAATGACGAATTAAACGAAACGAAATTGAAGAGCTTCTTAGGTGCTGACAACTTACGGCCAGCCGTTGAAGAAGAAGCCCAAAAGTACTTAGGTGCAAGCTTTGGCTCGTTAGGCCCGGTCGGAATCGATGAAAACCTTAAGGTATACGCTGACCTTGACGTTGAAGGCATGGTCAATGCGAGTGCCGGGGCCAACGAAGACGGTCATCACTATTTGAACGTTAACCTTGACCGCGACTTTAAGGTCGACCAGTTTGTTGATTTACGGACGGTTCGCGAAGGGGACACTTCTCCAGACGGCGAAGGCAAGTTGAAGTTTACCCGCGGAATCGAAATCGGCCACATCTTTAAGTTAGGTACCCGCTACTCAGAAAAGATGGGCGCCAACGTTTTAGATGCTAATGGGCGTTCAATTCCAATGATTATGGGATGTTACGGAATCGGAATTTCACGGTTGCTTTCAGCAATCATTGAGCAAAACCATGACGACAATGGAATGATTTGGCCACGCAGCATTGCGCCATTTGATATCCATGTTGTTCCGGTTAACGTGAAGAACGAAACTCAGCGGACATTAGCTGAAGATATTGAAAAGCTGTTGCAAGATGCCGGTTACCAAGTCTTACTTGATGATCGGAAGGAACGGGCCGGTGTTAAGTTTGCTGATTCAGACTTGATGGGCTTGCCAGTGCGGATCACGGTCGGCAAGAAGGCTGATGATGGTATTGTTGAAATTAAATTACGGAAATCTGGCGAAACGGTTGAAGTTAAGGTTGACGAATTAGTTGATTCTCTTGCAATTCTATTGAAAAATGTCGACTAATTAGCGAATTTTTCCGCCACGTCAGATCGTCAAAAACTGAAGAAAGATAAGACTGGGTTCTTTTGTCCCGGTCTTATTTTTGTTATGATAGAACAAGCACATAAATACGAGGGAGGACCAAAAGCGTGGCACTTAGTAAACAAGAATTATTTGAAAAGTTGCTTGAACAGGTTGATTGGCAACCGGATGCGGAATTTCAAGAAGCATTCAAAGATGCAGCAATCGACCAGGTTGAAGTTCATGTAAATTCGCACCGGTGGGATTTTCATTTAAAGGTCAATGATATCTTGCCGTTCAATGCTTATCAGGACTTAGCGAACCATGTTGCCGCTGCTTTTAAGGAAATTGCCGCAACCCGGTTAATTGTTGAAACGGAAGCTCCGACGGTCACGGATCACAATTTAGCGGATTACTGGGAATGGGCGGTGACGCACAGTGAAGTTCATTCACCGATGATTCATGAAGTTTTTCGCGGCAAAGTGCCGTACTTGGATCATAAACGGCCAATGATCGTTGCGGAAAACGAAGTCATTAAGGACTTTTTGACGACGAAAGCCCTTGGCCCGATCGAAGAGGAGTATCAACGACTTGGATTTCCGAAGATGACGTTTGCGACGATCGTTGATGATTCTAAATCCCAAGAAAAAATCAACGAATTTAAGGAACGCAAAGCGAAAAGCGATGCTGAATTAGCGCAAAAAGCAATGGCAGCGATCCAAAAGCAAAATGAAAAGCGCAAGAAAGCTGCGAAGAAGGCCGCTCCAGTTGACGGTCCGGTTGTGATTGGCCGGAAAATTGCCGATGACATTCCGGTTCGGCAAATGGTCGATATTAATGAAGAAGAACGGTCAGTGGTTGTTCAAGGCTATATTTTTGACCGTGAAATTCGGCAATTACGTTCAGAACGCAAACTGCTGATTTTGAAAGTTACGGATTACAGCTCATCATTCGTTATCAAGAAGTTTTCGCGGGATGAAAATGATGAAGCTCTGTTTGACGCGTTGAAACCGGGAAAATGGATCAAGGCGCGTGGAAGTGTCCAGGAAGATACTTACATGCGGGATTTGACGATCAATGCATATGACATTATGGAAGTCCATCATGAGGAACGCCAGGATACTGCGCCGGAAGATCAGAAACGGGTTGAACTGCACTTGCACACCAACATGAGTCAAATGGATGCTACGAACAGCATTTCGGATTACGTCGCACAAGCTGCTAAGTGGGGCCAAAAGGCAATTGCGGTTACTGACCATGGTGGCCTGCAAGCCTTCCCCGAAGCGCACACGGCAGGGCAGAAGAACAACGTCAAAATTTTATATGGCGTTGAAGCGGACATCGTTGAAGATGGCACCCCAATTGCATACAACGAACAGCACGTCAATTTGAAAGATGCCACTTATGTCGTCTTCGATACCGAAACAACGGGGCTGTCGGCGCGGTATAACAAGGTCATCGAATTGGCGGCCGTCAAGATGAAAAACGGGACGGTCATCGATCAGTTTGAACAGTTTATTGATCCGGGACACCCGCTTTCAGAAACGACGATCAATCTGACCAGTATTACGGACGATATGGTTCGGGGATCTAAGTCGGAAGAAGAAGTCTTCAAGATGTTCCAAGATTTCTGCAAGGGCTGTGTGATCGTTGGGCATAACGCAACGTTCGACGTTGACTTTATGAATACCGGTTACGAGCGGCATGGCTTGCCGTTGATCAGCGAACCGTGGATCGATACGTTACCATTAGCGCGGTTCCTGTACCCTGAAATGAAAGGATTCCGGTTAAATACCTTGGCGAAGAAGTTGGATGTTAACTTGGAACACCACCACCGGGCAATTTACGATGCTGAAGCCACCGGGTATATTTACTATGCAATGTTGAAGGACGCAGAAGAACGGTATGACATCCGGTTCCATGATCAGTTCAATCAATACATGGGGCAAAATGATGCTTATAAGCATGAACATCCATTCCATGCAACGATCCTGGCGCAAACGCAGGCGGGGTTGAAGAATCTTTTCAAGCTGATGTCAGATGGAATGACGAAGTACTTCTATCGTGTTGCGCGGATTCCGCGGTCCGTGTTGGATAAATACCGTGAAGGCTTGCTTGTTGGTTCAGCATGCGCTGACGGTGAAGTCTTTACGGCGATGATGCAAAAGGGCTACGGGGTTGCGAAGGAAAAGGCCAAGGATTACGACTACCTTGAAGTCCAACCGAAAGCCATTTATGCACCGTTGATCGAACAGGAATTGGTCAAAGATGAACACAACCTTGAAGAAATTATTGCTGACATGGTGAAGTTAGCGCATGAATTGAATATTCCGATTGCAGCTACGGGCGATGTGCACTTCATGAACAAGGAAGATGCAATCTACCGCAAGATTCTGATTCACTCGCAAGGCGGGGCTAATCCGTTGAACCGGTTGCGCAAGTTGCCGGATGCCCATTTTCGCACAACGGATGAGATGCTTGAAGCCTTTGATTTCTTAGGTGAAGATACGGCCAAGGAAATCGTTGTCGATAATCCGAACAAGATTGCGGCAATGTGCGATGAGATTTCGCCAGTTAAGGATAAATTGTATACGCCAAATATGCCGGGTGCCAATGATCAAATCCGCGAATTAGCGATGAACAAGGCGCATGAATGGTATGGCGATCCGTTGCCGAAATTGGTTCAAGCGCGGCTGGATAAAGAATTGAAATCTATTATTGGGAACGGGTTTGCGGTTATTTACTTGATTGCCCAAAAACTGGTATTTAAGTCAAACAAAGACGGGTACTTGGTCGGTTCCCGGGGGTCCGTTGGTTCAAGTTTTGTTGCTACCATGACCGGAATCACCGAAGTTAATCCATTGCCGCCGCATTACCGGTGTCCAAAATGCAAGTATTCGGAATTCTTCACAAAGGGTGAATACGGTTCGGGATACGATTTGCCGGATAAGGACTGTCCTGAATGCGGCACGCCGTTGATCAAGGACGGGCAGGAAATTCCATTTGAAACGTTCCTTGGATTTATGGGAAACAAGGTTCCGGATATCGATTTGAACTTCTCGGGGGACTATCAGCCAATCGGGCACAACTACACGAAAGTTCTGTTCGGGGAAAATAATGTTTACCGGGCCGGAACGATTGGGACGGTTGCTGACAAGACGGCGTACGGATATGTTAAAGCATATGAACGGGATACGGAACAAACCTTCCGCGGCGCTGAAGTTGACCGCTTAGCAAAGGGCGCAACTGGCGTTAAACGGACAACTGGCCAGCACCCGGCCGGAATTCTGGTTGTTCCGGATGACATGGAAATTTATGATTTTTCACCGATCCAATACCCGGCAGACGATCTGAATGCTCCATGGCGGACGACTCACTTTGATTTCCACTCGATTCACGATAATATTTTGAAACTTGATATCCTGGGGCATGATGATCCAACGATGATTCGGATGCTGCAAGATCTTTCCGGAATTGATCCGAAGTCGATTCCAACTGATGATCCTGGTGTGATGTCCCTGTTCTCTGGAACGGATGTTTTAGGCGTTACGCCGGAACAAATTCAATCGAAGACCGGAACGTTAGGGGTTCCTGAATTCGGAACGCGGTTTGTTCGGGGAATGCTTGAAAAGACGCACCCCGCAACCTTTGCGGAATTGCTGAAGATTTCAGGACTTTCTCACGGGACAGATGTTTGGTTAGGCAACGCCGAAGAATTGATTGAAAACGGCACGGCGAAGATGAGTGAAATCATCGGATGTCGTGACGATATCATGATGGATCTGATCCACTTCGGCGTAAATTCAGAAACGTCATTCCAGATCATGGAACATGTGCGGAAAGGGCGCGGAATTCCGGATGATTGGCAAAAGGAAATGCGCGAAGCCGATGTGCCTGACTGGTACATTGGTTCATGCTTGAAGATCAAGTACATGTTCCCGAAGGCCCACGCGGCAGCCTACGTTTTGATGGCATTGCGGATCGCGTACTTTAAGGTTTACTTCCCAATCATCTACTACGCTGCATACTTCTCTGTGCGGGCGGATGACTTTGATCTGGTCGCAATGGCTCATGGAAAAGAAGCCGTTAAGAATGCAATGAAGGAGATCAACGACAAGGGAATGGATGCCTCAACGAAGGAAAAGAACCTGTTGACGGTGCTTGAAATTGCGAACGAAATGCTCGAACGCGGCTTCAAGTTCAAGATGGTCGACATCAATAAGTCGGATGCTTCTGACTGGTTGATCATGGAAGACGGGAAGACTTTGCTGGCACCGTTCTCAGCCATTCCAGGATTAGGATTGAACGTTGCTAAACAAATCATCGCGGCGCGGGAAGAAAAAGCCTTCCTCTCAAAGGAAGACTTAGCTAAGCGTGGAAAGGTTTCCCAATCGATCATTGAATTTATGAACGAACAACACGTTCTCGATGATTTGCCGGATGAAAACCAGTTGAGTTTGTTTGATAATATGTTTTAAATAGAAAATAAAGTCTATGAATTTAACGTTCATAGGCTTTTGTTTTTTATACAGTGAAAGTTTGAAGTAACGCAAAAGAGCACATTAAGAACAAAAAACTATAGAATGTATTCTTTTGATCATGATATAATTAATCAAACAAGTTTGGTGTGTCAAGAGGAATAAAGCTTTAATGGTTAATCAAACTTTATTATTGCAATTGATTCAAGATATTGAATCAGAGTATTTGGAATTTTCAGATGAATTTTATAGTTCAAATGATATTAATAGAATAAAAAATTTAAAAAAGTATGGAATTGGAAAAGCGTTAAAAGATAATTATTTCATGTTTAAACTGCTTCCAATGTATCGAAAAACATTAATGAGTATAAATTTTGATTTGTGCTTTATGAATTATATTATTAACTATGATTTTAGAATTCGAATTAAATTATCAGATAGTATTCATATTAAGCTAAAACACTATCATTACCTTGAAAAAAAGCATGGAACCTTTTACATTGGAAAATCATTAAATGATATCTGGGGAGCAAGAATTGTTATTCCGAATGTAAACAATGATATTGACGAATTAAAAGAATTATTTGATACTTTAAGTACCAAGGATAATAATTTTAAGTACTATATAAAGAATAACGGCAGTTATAGAGCAGTACATTGTTATTTTCAAGCAGAAAATAAGTATTTTCCATGGGAATTACAAATCTGGGATGTTCAAGATAAAGTAATGAACACTCAATCGCATGATATTCACGAAAAAGAGAAAAGAATGTATTAAAGGAGGCCACACTATGTATATTCATTTAATAGCATTTGCTCGTTTTGATAATGGGAAAGAATTTGGATATGATTTTTCTGCTACTGAATCTGATTCAGAATTAATTAGTAAGAAAAACCAAGAACTTATAGATATGACCTCCGATGCAGAAAAGGCATTATATACAGTTCACACTTTGAAAACAGATGATTTAACTTTTGAGAGTGTAAAGAAGTTGGATCCTTATTTCAAGCAGGCAGAACAAGTGAAAGACATTAATGAGTTTATCAAGATAATTGATTCAAATCTCAACTTAACAGCCCTTGATGTTGCGGGTTATATTGAGCAAAGAGTTCCAGAAATTGGGAACTTTGCGTTGCAAAAAACACTTTATTATATTTACGCTGATTTTTTAGAAAGATTTGGAACGTCATTATTTACGTCACATTTTAAAGCCTTTGATCATGGACCGGTTGATACGGAAGTGTATCAAGTTAAAAAATACTTTAAAGATCAATTAAAGCAAAGTAACGCATTTGAGTTGAAGGTTCCTTTTTTAAGTAAAAGTGAGGAAATTATAAAGCTTGTAGATGAAGATATTACTAAGTATTCAGACTATTATGATCGAGTTTGGAAGAATTATAAAGGCAAAAATTCAGATTATAATTTAACTCACCAGAAAGGTACACCTTGGGACCGTGCCTATCAAAGGGGACAAAACAGTCAAATTTTAGATAGTGATATTATTAAATATCATCAACTTGAGTGTCGATAATCAACATACACTTGAATAATAATCGAGGAGGGAACAATATGTCGATTACAGTGAACGAGATCATTTTAGAGAAACCAAAAGAACATGACGTTATTGATGAATTATTTAACGACTTTGATCCTGACAAGTATTATAAAAAACATGATGTTCCTGGAATGGTAAATTGGGGAATGCCACAGGGACGTGAAATTTTTTAATGATTTGGAAAAATAGATATGTTAGCCTGTAACCCTAATGTTGCAGGCTATTTTTGAATATTGAATTTTATATATATAATTGTTATCCTTATCTGGCTATGTAAAAATCTAGGGAAATTATAAAGGAGCTAAAGTGATTGAAAAGGAATAAATGGATTGTAATTGGAATTGTTTTGTTGACGATTTTAACGCCAAGGGTTGCTTTTGCGAAAGGCTTTCATGATGATGGCGGAGGAGGTCACATCGAATTTCATGCTGATGAATATTTAATATCCGTGGGGCCAGATTTATCACTAATTAGCCATGATCATTTTTATGATGGTGAAGGTTCAGTAATAAGTTATAATGATGGAATTCAATCTTTTGGATTAAGGGTAAAAGATACATTTAATTATTTGATTCCGCAGGATTGGCATGGACACCGTTCATCGTATTATCATATAAGCAGCGGAATATATAGTAAAAATCAAAATTCGGCTTTGAATCAGTTGATTGATTGGGCATATAACCTGTTTTTTTTAACTGTTGGATTATATACCATTTTAGCTGATTTATTTTGGAATAATTTGCCAGATAAGGTTAAGGATTGGATTAGCAGCATTTTAACTTCTAAGGATCCTGAAAGGAACCGGCATGCAATAAAGAAAAAGCGGTAATTCCACAAAACCTTAAATATCCCTAAAAAATTTAAATCAAGCTTGATTTATGAAGAATTAAGGATAAAATAAAAATATCAAATTAATGATTGTAAGGTGGAGCGCAATGCTGTGTTCCACTTTTTTGGTGGGGGAAAATTATTAAAAATATTTGACCTTTAGTCAATCTTTCATTAAATTAAGAACTGATACATAAATAGTTAGAGGTGTAATTGTGAGATCAACGAAAGAGAGAAATTCGAACTTTGAATTATTGAGAATTATCGCAATGCTTTTCATTATCTTCCACCATTCGGTTGTTCATGGATTGTTGAATAACAATACAAGTATTGGTGGCTGGACGCCAGTTGCTACTAAGGTTTGGTTAACGACATTTACGGGGCAAATGGTCGCAACGCTCGGAAAGGTTGCCGTTGGAATTTTCGTAATGATTTCAGGTTATTTCTTAGTAAATTCTTCGATCAATGGCAAGAAGTCTTTCAAAAAGATTTTGATGTTGATCGTTCAAGTTTACCTTTACTCGATCATCATTTACTTTGTTGCCGTGCACTTTAAGTGGGTAAATCCGAAGAGTACGATTGTTCTTCAACAAACGTTCTTACCGCTTTTCTATAACAGTTGCTGGTTCGTAAGTGAGTATATTCTTTTATACTTAGTTTACCCGTACATCAACGTTGCATTACATAACATTACCCGGCAGCAATACCGTAATCTGATTATCATTATTGCCATCACGTTTACGCTGGTTCCAACGCTTATTCCAAACTTTGGAAGTTATGGCTGGTATGGTCAGCTGGTAGTCTTTATTCTGTACTATCTTATTGGTGGTTATATCCGACTTTACGGAACAAAGCATGAATGTCTTTTAGGAACGTTTTTGACAATTTCCGGTGCCGCTTTGATGGCGGTCGTAATCTTCTACTATGATTACATGGGAGCAACGACGCATAATCAACAGTTCTATCACAATAGCTTCATCAACATTGCAGGGCAATTTAGTCCGTCAATCGTTTTAATGGCAACCGGGATCATTTTGCTTTTCAAGAATATGCATCTCGGTCATAATCGACTGATCAATACAATTGCAGCAACCACGTTTGGCGTTTATCTGATCCACGATAACCCAATCATGGAACAAATGATTTGGCTGAAGTGGCTCAAAATGCCAGCTTTATTGGTTCCAAATGTAAAACATTATTTGGTTACAGCGGTAATTGTATGTCCGTTGATTTTCATTATTTGTTCTCTGATCGATTACGTCAGAATTTTGATTTTTAATGCGATCTCATTTATTTTTAGCAAATTCAGCAGAAGTAAATAATTGTGAAGGGATGGAGCACTGAAAAGTGTTTCATCCTTTTTTGAATATTAATGAATAGAGTCTTAAATGTAAAAGGTGTAACACTATTTAAAGAATGGTTTTATGGGTATACAATTAAATATTGGTTTATATTCTTTGTTAAGAAAATTATAAATATATAAACGTGAATGGAGAAATAGTTTATGGAAAAATTAGAATTATGGGACACCAATGAACTTACGGAAAATCATTTTGGAGAAGCTTTTTCTACAGACATTTCTAAGGGGCAACGAGCTAAGAAAATGCTAGAGAAAACTAAGGATTGTTCAAAGCAATTAAATGAAGTGAATGATTTACTTTATAATACAAAGGTATCTGAAAAAGATGAATGTTTAGAAATGTTTCAAAATATATATTATAATTTTGTTAATTTACAGAACTCAGAAGGAAAAGGGGGATTTTCAGTAAGTTCTCCTTTTAAAAAGGTAATTTCAAAAGGAACAAAATTGTATAGGGTTGTAGAAGACAAGAATTATAAGGGAATCAATTTTAATTCCCATCTTGGAAGAATGAATGAAGAGGGGGAACCAGTGTTATATACTGCTTTCAATGAGAAAGTAGCTTTAAGAGAGGTTCCTGAATTTCAGAAGAATTATTTGAATGAGTATGAAGTTGTAAACGACATACCGGTTTTATATTGTTATTTTGATAATATTGTATGTATGCAAAATGTAACAGAAGATGATCGAAAGATTGCTAAACAATTGTTATATTTTAAAAACAAGATACTTACAAAGGAAGCAACTGAAACTATAAAAGAAAAACTTTATTGGATAACTAATTGGTTATCTAATAGAGATATGATTAACAATTGTAATAGTTTGGGAGTAGTTTACGCTTCGACAAAAATGAAGGCTAGTCAGTCAGTTTTAAATCCTACCAAAAATAGTATTGGATTTAATAAGTATGCGGATTTCATATTTAAGGGTGATACTTTGAACGGATATATACAACTTAAAAAACAGAGTAAATTATAAGTTTGTATTAAAATAAATGTCAGATTATGGATAAAAGTCCTTTATCAGAAAATTTGTATTTTTGATAATCCAACGAGAAGTATTTGACGTTTAATCAAAATTTTTTTACAATTAATTTGAGTTAATTAATACTGATGTTTAAGCAATTTCGCTGTACGGAGAAGTTGCTTTTTTTAATGAGTATGAAGAGAAATTATTTGTAAAATATATTTCACAATCTTTTCCTGTACAATAGTTACTGGATTGAAAGGTCAAGTAATGAAAGAAGAAAAAATGCTAACGATCGTTGTTCCATGTTACAACGAGGAAGAAGTATTGCCTGAAACCGTTAAGGAACTTGGCGGAGTTCTTGAAAATATGATTACCGAACGAAAAGTTGCTGATAACAGTAAAATTTTATTTGTCGATGATGGCAGCAAGGACAAAACATGGAGTTTAATTCAAAAGTTTGAAAAAGAACATGATTATATTACTGGAATCAAGTTTAGCCGGAACTTTGGTCACCAAAATGCGCTTGTTGCTGGCTTAACAACGGCAGTTAACTATTCAGATATGATGATTACAATTGATGCTGATCTTCAAGATGATATCAATGCCATTCCAAAGATGGTTCAGAAGTACCATGAAGGGAAGGATATTGTCTATGGTGTGCGGAATAATCGTGACACCGACACAGCATTTAAACGAAAAACGGCGCTTGCTTTTTATGATTTGATGAAGAAGTTAGGGGTCAACATGGTTCCAAACTCTGCCGATTACCGTTTAATGAGTAAACGGGCGGTTGAAACATTGCTTCAATTTAAGGAACGAAACCTGTTCCTTCGTGGAATGGTGCCAATGGTTGGATTTCCATCAGCTAAGGTTTACTATGCTCGAAAAGAACGTTTTGCCGGTGAATCAAAGTATCCATTAAAGAAAATGATCAAGTTTGCGTTAGATGGGATCACTTCATTTTCAACAGTCCCCATTAAATTGATCATGGGTTTAGGAATCGGCGTTGTCTTTATTGGAATTGTTTTAATGATTTATACCTTTATTCAACGTTGTTTCGGACATGTTGTTGCTGGATGGTCATCAATGATGATTTCAATCTGGGTTCTTGGTGGAGTTCAGATGATTTGTATCAGTGTAATTGGAGAATACATTGGTAAGATTTATTCTGAGGTAAAAGGTCGTCCAAGATTTACGATTGAAGAAGATGATTATTCTGATAAATTTTAAGATATTATTTACCTTTAATTAGATAACAATTTAACTCAAAGAGTTATTATTTTATTTTAATTAACAGAGAAGGAGTGAGCGGATTGCAAAAGCTAAAAGAGGGTAAAATTAAGATTGATGATGAGACTAAGAAAAATATAATTAGGATTATTTTCTTTATAATTCTCAGTTTTTGTTATTTGATCTTTTTCTTTAATACTCAAAGACAACCAATCATTAAGGCAGATATTGACGGACAATTTAATTTTTCAAGAGTTATGAGTCTTGAAAATATTTGGAAATCACCAGTCAATTTTAAATATTTCCAGCATAATGCTTCAGCTGTTAATTTGATGTATCCATGGGCAACGGTTTATCCAATGTATTTGCTCATTAAGTTAACTGGGAGTATAGTTGGCGGTTATTATATTTATTTCTTCTTGATAACCTTTGCAACTCTTGAAATTACATATCAATGTGTGAAGAAGATGGGACAATCATCTTTACCATCAATTTTTGCATCTGTAGTTTATGCCTTTGCAATTTGTCGAACTTCAGATATTTATTATCGGGTTGATATGGGTGAAGTTATTTCAATGACGTTTTTCCCAATTGTTTTGTTAGGGATTTATCAAATTTTCTATAAAGAAAAACCAAATTGGAAGACGCTTGTAGTTGGAATGACATTTCTTGTATATACCCACGTTTTATCTTTAGCAATTGCGTCATTATTAGTTTTATTCTTCATTTGCGTAAGCTTAGTAAGAAAACAATTTACTAAAGAACGTTTTAAAGCATTATTAAAATCAGTTGGAATGACGATTTTATTAGGTTTAGGATTCCTTGTTCCAATGATTCAAACGATGCTTAATGGTAAAGTAAATGGTCCTGGTACGATGAATTTATACACATGTTCATTGATTCCGCGTCAATTACTTGATTGGTCTTTAAACAATGCTGCTGATAGCCGTGATGTGTTTAATCCAGTCTTTTTGATTTTAATTTTAGTTATTGTTTTAAATTTAAAGAAGATCAAAGGATTTTATAAAGATGTGCTGTTTGCAGCAACTTTCTTTACATTTATCTCAACTTCTTTATTCCCATGGGATGTTTTTCAAAAGATGTTTGGATTACTTCAATTCCCATGGCGCTTTATTACGATGGCGTCATTATTATTCCCAGTTGCAGCAAGTGAATTGGTTAAGAGTTACCAGTTAAATAATCCAGTCAATAAATCGGTTAAGGTATTTGGCCTTTTGATTTTAGGAGTAGTATTTACGCACTGGGGAGCAATGACGGGTGTAAATCAAATTGACGGTTATAACGTTGGTTCAAATAGTCATTATTATTTAAGTCAAATTACTCACAAAGCAGATTTTAACGGCTTAGGGGATTATTATCCTGCAAGTTCAAATGGGGATGCTGGACATATCAGTGACCAGAAAATGTGTGTAAATCAGGAATGGGTACACGTAAAACAAAAGATGGTTGACTCTACTGAAAGAACGTTCAGATATAATTCAAAGTCTGAAACGACAGCAATTCTCCCAGTATATGTATTCCCAGGTGAAAAAGTGACTGTTAATGGGGTTAAGCAAGCAACTCAAATTGCAGGTGCAGATGGTGCAACTCAAGTAAGTCTTGTTGATGGCGTGAATAATATCAAGATAAAGTACGGCTACACATTCCTTGCTAGAATCTCATGGATAGTTTCTTTAATTGCATTTTTTATTTTTTGTTGGGGTATTTTTCAACAAAATCGGGGGAAATATAAATCTGGAGTAAGCGGTTATGAATATAAGAAAGAAAATTAATTTGATGAAAAAGATAAATAGTGAAAATCAAGAAAAAATAGTACGACGAGGGTTATATTTTGTATTACCGTTTATAACAATGTTAATTGTTTTCATGATTCTTCGAATGGCTCCATTTGGAAACTCTTCAGTCATGACGTGGGATATGGGTGAGCAATATATTGATTTCTTCTCATTTTATCGTAATACATTATTACATCATCCCAGTCAGTTGCTTTATTCTTTTACGAACGGAATCGGCGGTGAAACCATTGGATTATGGGCATATTACTTATTAAGTCCGTTTAATTTGATTTTATTATTCTTTAGTCGAAGCGCATTACCAATTGGAGTTTTACTTTTAACCTTAATTAAATATGGTTGTGCAGGATTTGCTTTTGGTTACTTTTTAGAAAAATTAAACTGGATAGATCAAAAATGGATTCCAGCTGCTACTGTATGCTACTCAATGATGGGATGGGTTATTGCTAACCAACTGAACATAATGTGGTTAGATGTTTTGATTTTCATGCCGTTTATTTTATTGGGAATTGAAAAGATTTTCGATGAGGACAAATCGTTTTATTATACGGTATTCTTAGCATTATTACTCTTTGTTAATTTTTACATGGGATACATGGTATGTATCTTTGCGGTTTTATATTTTGCTTGGACTGCAACGCGAAAGTGGAACGGCTGGAAAGATTTAGAAAAGAAATTTTCACGCTTTGGAATCAGTTCGGTTTTAGCGGCTGGATCTGTTAGTTTCCTTTTACTGCCAACTTTCTTCGACATTACAAAGAGTAAGGGCGTGTATACTCAAAAATCAATTCAAGCTGTATTTGAATATGCACCGTGGAAAATGTTAACGAAGTTTATGGTTGGTTCATTGAATGATAATGCAATTCAGGGCGGACCGCCTAACTTATTCGTTGGAGCATTAATCTTATCTGGATTTATTATTTACTTTTTAGCTAAAGAAATCCCTTGGAAAGAAAAAATTTCTGCTGGAATTGTATCAGCGATTATGATTTTGGCAATGTGTTGGCAACCCCTTGATATTATGTGGCATGCTTTTCAAGGGCCAGTTGATTATCCATATCGTTTTAGCTTTATTGTAAGTGCTTGGATGATTTTACTTGCAGTTAGAGGTCTTACTAAAATTGGAAAGCCTAAAATATATCAACTGTTAATTAGCTTTATCATTCCAGTTGGATGTTGGGTTTTTGTATTTATTAAACACAAGAAATTTGATTATCTGACAGTTCCAAACATGATTACAACATTGGTATTTATGTTATTGACTGATCTTATCATGGTTTGGATGTTATTTGGCCGTGAAAAAACAATCAAAAAAATCCAATTGCAATCAGTTGCTGGATTCTTCTTGTTGTTATTTACGGTTGTTGAATGCGGAATTAATGGTTATCAATCAATTAAGACGTTAGGTTTTGCTCCAGCAAATACATATACAGATTTTGTTGCTAACCTCGATCCAGATATTGCTTGGATTGAGGCTCAAGAAAAACCAAATGATTTCTATCGGATTGGAAAAACTTTCCAACGAAGTGAAAATGATTCATTAAGCGCAGGATATCATGGAATGTCAGGTTTTACGTCTACTCAAAATGCGGCAGTTACGAAATTTATGGGAGCAATGGGACAGCCGAATTATTTAGGTAAAGAAGACTATATTGAAGGAACATTACTTACAGATTCTGTTATGGGCGTGAAATATTTCTTAGCGCCTAATAATCAGTTTAGTAATTTGGCAAGTTCAAATGCGATGACTCCGGCTTCATCTTATAGACCGGATATTTCGTTTTATGATTCAGTAAAGAAATTAAACGGGGTGACGATTTATCAAAATCCGTTAGCTTTATCCGTAGGGTTTGCAGCAGATAATAAAGTTCTTTCATCATCTGATTTTCCGTCAGGAGACTATACTGCAGATGATCAATCCTACTTATTAAACCGAATTACAGGTACTAATGAAAAATTCTTTGACCTCCTTGGATATCACGTGATAATGAGAAACTGCTCATTAGTCGGTGGCGTGAATGGGACGCTGGTAACGACTGATAAAGATAAACCTTCATCTTATGAAATAATTTTGAAAAACGTTTCAGCTGAACCATACTATTTACAATTAACAACAGATATAATTTGGAATGCAAATGTAACAATTAACGGTAATACAATTCCGGGATTTGAAAACGGAGGACAACCAGTTCTTGTCAATGTTTGTGCTAATGATCCAGGAAATACAATTAAGATTAATATTTCACCTAATAATGGCACGCCAATTAGTATGAATGATGTTCAGTTGTATAAGTTGAATCTTTCAAAACTCGAAAATTCAGTTTATAGCGTTATGAATAACCAATTGCAATTAACTCATAATGGAAGACTTCAATTACGTGGAGACATTGACATGCCTGGCGGACAGAAAGATGTAATGATGACTACAATTCCTTACAATAAAGGATGGACTGCAAAAGTTGATGGGCATAAAGTGAAAACTGAAAAAGCCTTTAACACATTCCTAGCAATTCATGTTCCAAAAGGAAAACATCGAATTGAATTGTCATTCTGGCCACCGTTATTGACATTAGGGATTATTGTTACACTGATTACGTGGGCAATTTTGGTTCTCTGTTGGAAATATGAGAAGAAAAATAAAAAATAAAAGAATTTCAATATCATTAAAGATATTGACAAAATCTTTAGCGGCTTTGTTTTATTACAAAGCCGTTTTTGATTTTTAATATGCTGCAACTGAATTTTCATGTTAAACTAACATCATTCAAATTTTATTGAATTAAAGAGGAGAAACTATATGACAACCAATATTTTTCAGCGGAAATTTATTTTGAATGCTCAAGAAGCAGCCTCATTAGTTGATGCATTAGAAAATTCACAACGAGTTGATATTAAGTTAAAACGAAAGGCGGAGTTCATTACTGATTCTGAGAAGATTCATGCTGAATTGGATGATGTCTTTAAAAAATTAGGTTCGATAACAGAATAATTTGAAAAATCCAACTTTATCTGTTATATTAGTTATTGTATTTTAATAACTCGGTAAGAGTGAGCAGCGATGCTCACTCTTTTTGATGAGTGGAGTTATTTAGCAAAACGAGGAGGATATTGAGTGAGCAGTGTAGTAGAAACTGTAACTGATTTAGTTACACCGATTTTAGACGACCATCACTTTGAATTGGTGGACGTTGAATTTGTAAAAGAAGGTAAAAGTTGGTACTTGCGCGTGTTCATTGATAAGCCGGAAGGAATCACGATTGATGAATGTGCAATGGTCAGTGATCAATTAAGCGAAAAGCTTGATAATTGCGATCCGGATCCAATTCCGCAAGCATACTATCTTGAAGTTTCGTCACCGGGTGCCGAACGTCCTTTGAAAAAGGAAAAGGATTATCAACGCGCACTTGGCAAATACATCCACGTTTCTTTGTATCAACCGCTTGAAGGCAGTAAAATATATGAAGGAACGATGACGGATTTGTCAGCTGATGAATTGACGATCGAATATCAAGATAAAACACGGACCAAAACAATTACGATTCCTCGGAATAAAATTGCGAAAGCTCGTTTAGCAATTAAGTTTTAATCAAATATACTAAGGAGAAATTTTCATGAGTAAGGAATTACTAACTGCGTTAGACGTTCTTGAAAAGGAAAAAGGCGTTAAGCGTGAAGTTGTTATTGAAGCATTGGAAAATGCATTGGTTTCTGCATACAAGCGGAATTATGGCCAGGCTCAAAACGTTGAAGTTGAGTTTGATGAAAAGAAGGGCGACATTCACGTATATGCAGTTAAGGATGTTGTTAATGAAGTCTTTGATTCCCGGTTGGAAGTCAGCTTGGACGATGCATTGCAATTAAACAAGGCATATGAAATCGGCGACCAAATTCGGTTTGAAGTTACACCAAAAGACTTTGGTCGGATCGCCGCTCAAACTGCCAAGCAAGTCATCATGCAACGCGTACGTGAAGAAGAACACAACGTCATCTACAATGAATACATTAAGTATGAAAATGAAATCGTGACGGGTGAAGTTGAACGGCGGGATAACCACTTTATCTACGTTAACTTAGGTAAAGTTGAAGCCGTTTTGTCACGCAAGGACCAAATTCAAGGTGAAGAATACAAGTCTCACGACAAGATCAAGGTTTACATTTATAAGGTTGAAAACAGCTCAAAGGGCCCGCAAGTCTTTGTTAGCCGCTCACACCCTGACTTGTTAAGACGGTTATTCGAACAAGAAGTTCCTGAAATTTATAACGGTGAAGTTGAAATTGTTTCAATTGCCCGGGAAGCTGGCGATCGCGCGAAAGTTGCTGTACGGGCAACAATCGACAATTTGGATCCGGTTGGAACCTGTGTTGGACCGCGGGGTGAACGGGTTCAAAAGATCGTTAACGAATTAAAGGGGGAAAACATGGACATCGTTAAGTGGGATGAAGATCCGGCAACCTTTATTGCCAACGCATTGAATCCTGCTGATGTATTAGCAGTTCGGTTTGATCCTGAAAATGAACATGACTGCACCGTGGTCGTTCCTGACGATCAACTTTCACTTGCAATTGGCAAGCGCGGGCAAAATGTTCGCTTAGCTGCCCGGTTGACTGGTTATAAGATCGATATTAAATCAGAAACCGATGCTGCAGAAGAAAACTTAGAAGATAAGACGGTTGCAGAACCAGTTGAACCAGCTGTTGAAGAGGAACCAGTTGAAGAAGTTTCAGTTGAAACCGAAGCAACTGACGAAGGTTCAGAAGAATAAGAGGTTTAAAAATGGCACAACGTCAACGGAAAATTCCGATGAGAAAAGATATTGTAACTGGCGAAATGCTTCCTAAAAAGGAACTTGTTCGGGTTGTGAAGAATAAGGAAAATGAAGTTGCAATCGACCCGACAGGCAAGCAAAACGGTCGTGGCGCATACATCCACCTCGATGTTGATGTTGCCAAGCAGGCCAAGGAAGAAAAGACATTTGATAAGGCATTCGGAATTAAGATCAGCGATGATTTTTACGATGAATTGATTGCCTACGTTGATCACAAGGTCGCACGGATTAAGTTGTTTGGTCATGAATAAAAAGCAAGTTTTAAATCTGCTTGGATTAGCGCAACGAGCACGCAAAGTCACGACGGGCGAAGATTTAGTTTTGAAGAAGATTCAAAAGCATCAAGCACAGATCGTCTTTTTAGCTGCGGATTGCGGACAAACAACGCAAAAGAAGTTCTCTGATAAGTGTCAGAGTTATCAAGTTCCA
Organism: Ligilactobacillus aviarius; assembly: GCF_001654615.1. GTDB lineage: Bacteria > Bacillota > Bacilli > Lactobacillales > Lactobacillaceae > Ligilactobacillus > Ligilactobacillus aviarius_B. The sequence goes on along the minus strand of NZ_LWUD01000051.1, from coordinate 115,803 downwards.
CTGGCAACGAACTTTACGCGGGCAGAGCTAAGCGTTGCGATTGGACAGGTGCGTTCGATCATTGCAGTTACAGATTCCGGTTTTGGAAAGAAGTTAAAATCATTATTGTTTTCTGAATAATGCGAATCCCATTTCGCGTGAAAACATAATGATTTGAAATACGCGAAATGGAGGGATTTGCATATGAGTAAAAAGAGAATATATCAAATCGCACATGAATTAGATGTCAGCAGCAAGGAAGTCATTGCCGCTGCGAAGAAGAATGGCATCAAGGTTGGCAATCACATGTCAATGCTTGATGAAAATGAAGAACAAATGGTTAAAAAGAGCTTAGGCAAAGGTCAAAAGCCGCAAAAAGCCCAAGCTCAACCAGCTCCAGCTAAGAAGGCTGCACCAAAGGCCGCTTCAAAGCCGGTTCAAGCTAAAGATTCTCACAACAACAATAATAAAATGAAACAAAATCACGCAAATCAAAATCACGGACACAATGATCAGAAAAACAAGAACTTCAAGAATCAACGTCCGGCAAATAATCATTCAAACCAAAACAATAACCATGTGAAGGCTCAATCACATGATAATGGTGAAAATGGAAATCACTTCAGCAACAACAAGAAGTTTAACAAGAAGAACAAGCGCAATGGCGGCTTCAATAACAGCAATGATTTCCAACGCAACAAGTTCAATAAGAAGAACAAAAAGAAGAGCAAGAAGGAACGGCGGCAAGACCGGCGGAACCAAAAGAAGAATCCAGTTCCGCAACGCAAGAACAAGCCGTTACCAGAAACCCTTGTTTACACGGTCGGCATGAGTGTTGCTGATATTGCGAAGAAGATCCACCGTGAACCAGCTGAAATCATCAAGAAGCTCTTTATGATGGGTGTGATGGTCAACCAAAACCAATCTCTTGATAAAGATACGATTGAAATCTTAGCTGATGATTACGGCATCAAGGCTGAAGAAAAGGTCGAAGTCGATGTTTCAGATATCGATAAGTTCTTTGAAGACGAAGAAAAGAACCACAAACACCTTGAAGTCCGGCCACCAGTTGTTACGATCATGGGGCACGTTGACCACGGGAAGACAACGTTGCTTGACCACTTGCGGCACTCCCACATTACTGCCGGTGAAGCCGGGGGAATCACGCAACATATCGGGGCTTACCAAATCAAGCACGATGGTAAGACGATTACTTTCTTGGACACCCCAGGACACGCGGCCTTCACGAACATGCGGGCGCGTGGGGCTGATATTACCGATATTACCGTCTTAGTTGTTGCTGCTGATGACGGGGTAATGCCACAAACAATTGAAGCTATCCACCACTCCCAAGCAGCCGGGGTTCCAATCATTGTTGCGGTCAACAAGATCGATAAGCCTGGTGCAAATCCAAACCATGTAATGGAACAATTGACTGAATACGGTTTGATTCCTGAAGACTGGGGCGGTGACACGATCTTCGTTGAAATTTCAGCTAAGTTAGGGCAAAACATCGATGAATTGCTTGATATGATCTTGCTTCAAGCTGAAATGATGGAATTGAAGGCCAACCCGAAACAACATGGTGCCGGTTCAGTAATTGAAGCCCGCCTTGATAAGGGTAAAGGTTCCGTTGCTTCATTGTTGGTTCAACAAGGAACCTTGCACGTCGGTGATCCAATCGTTGTCGGCAATACCTTTGGGCGGGTTCGGACAATGACCAACGATCGCGGAAAAGCCGTTCACAAGGCTAAACCAGGAACCCCAGTTGAAATCACTGGGTTAAACGATGTTCCGGATTCAGGTGACCGGTTCGTAACGTTCAACGATGAAAAGACAGCCCGGGCAGCTGGTGAAAAGCGGGCTGAACAAGCATTGATCAAGGAACGGAGCAAGACAACGCACGTTACATTGGATAACTTGTTCGACACGATCAAGGAAGGCGAAATGAAGGAAGTTGACTTGATCATCAAGGCCGATGTTCAAGGTTCCGTTGAAGCCCTTGCTCAAAGTTTCCAAAAGATCGACGTTGAAGGCGTGCGGGTCAATATCATTCACCAAGCCGTTGGGGCAATCAACGAAAGTGATATTACCTTAGCCGAAGCTTCAAATGCGATCATCATCGGGTTCAACGTCCGGCCAACACCGCTTGCTAAGCAACAAGCCGATGCGGATGGTGTTGATATTCGGTTGCACAACGTTATTTACAAGGCAATTGATGAAGTTGAAACCGCGATGAAAGGAATGCTTGAACCAGAATATCAAGAAAAGGTTACTGGTCAAGTTGAAATCCGTGAAACTTACAAGGTATCGAAGTTGGGAACGATCGGTGGGGCATACGTCATCGATGGTTATATCCAACGTGATAGCGGCGTGCGGGTCATCCGAAACGGCGTGGTTATCTATGACGGTAAACTTGCAAGTTTGAAACGGTTCAAGGATGACGTTAAACAAGTTAAAGCCGGCTACGAATGTGGTTTAATGATTGAAAAGTATAACGACATTAAAGTTGGCGACCAACTTGAAGCATACGTAATGGAAGAAGTTCCAGTTGAATAAGATTAAGGGAGGCTGGTAAAATGGCACAACAAGTACGAGTTGGCCGACTCGCTCAAGAAATTCAGCGCGAAGTCAATGATATTTTGCAAAAACGTGTACGTGACCCACGAGTTCAAGGGGTTACAATTACTGGCGTCGAAGTAACTGGTGATTTGCAGCATGCAACGATTTATTACAGCATTCTTTCAGATTTAGCTTCAGATGCGGAAAAAACACAACGCGGCTTAGATAAGGCAACGGGCTTGATTCGGCGTGAATTAGGCCACCGCTTAAGTATCTATGTCACTCCTGAAATTAAATTTGAACAGGACGAATCAATGCGGTATGGTGACCACATTGATGAATTGTTGAACAAGCTTCACCAACAAGATAAGTTTTAAGCAAGAAGGTGTGACGAAACCATGGAATAAACGGTGGTTTGGTCGCACCTTTTTAGTATGGAAAATGGAAAGAGGAAGTGAACAAATGGACGGAATTTTACCACTTTATAAGGACCGTGGAATGACCAGTAATGATGCGGTAATGAAATGCCGCGGGATCTTTCAAACCCGGAAGGTCGGGCATAGCGGCACGCTTGATCCAAACGTTGACGGTGTTTTACCGATCTGTATTGGTAAGGGCACGAAAACCGTTAACTATTTAATGCAATCCGGAAAGAAATATCGCGGCGAAGTCACGTTGGGGTTTGCAACGACGACCGAAGACCTTGACGGTGAAAAAATCGAAGAAACGCCGTTAAAACAACCCTTTACTGATGATCAGCTTCAGCAAATGATGGCTTCAATGACGGGGGAGATCATTCAAATTCCGCCGATGTATTCGGCCGTTAAGGTTCATGGTAAACGGCTGTATGAATATGCGCGGGCTGGCGAAGAAGTTGAACGGCCGCAGCGCAAAGTGACGATCAAGTCCTTTAAGCTGACAGCCCCGAGTGAATTTGATGCGACAACGGGATTCCAAAAAGCCAAGTTTGAAGTGGAATGTTCAAAGGGTACCTATGTCCGGACCCTGGCCGTTGATTTGGGCAAGAAGCTTGGGGTGGCTGCAGTGATGTCCGACTTGACCCGGCTTCAAAGCGGTGGTTTTACGCTTGACCAGACGATCTCATTGGCGGAGCTGCAAAAAATGAAGGACAACGGGGAGGACCTGCAAAAGGTTCTTTTCCCGGTCGGGTATGCTTTCCGCAAATATCCGCAAGCAGAATTAACGGACTTACAATGGAAAATCGTTAAAAACGGTGGTTTTCTTCAAGCCAAGTATATGCACACTGATACTCCGTTGTTGGTTCTAAACTTTGGCGGGAAGACGCGCGCATTATATAAATACGATGCGGCAAAAAAGGTATATCGGCCAGAACAAATGATTGATTTAACTGAGGAAGGATAAAGACATGCAAGTGATTGAAATTTCTGAACCGCTTGATTTGCAAAGGATTCCGAATGAGGATGTTGTGCTTGCAATGGGCTTCTTTGACGGGGTTCATCGCGGTCATCAGGCAGTTATTCAACGCGCCAAGCAGATTGCAGTGCAACGCCATTTAAAACTTGCGATCATGACGTTTGACCGCTTTCCGAAAATTTATTTTCGTAACATTGATCCGCAGGAAGTTAAATATGTTACGCCCTTAAAGCAACGGTTAAAACGGTTTGAACAGCAAGGCATCGAGATTGCATACGTTGCGCGCTTTGATGAGGCAATGGCTAAGTTGACGCCGCAGTATTTTGTTGATCACTTTATGGCCGATCTGCATGCGAAGGTCGTCGTTGCCGGATTTGATTACACGTATGGGAAACCAGACGTGGCGAATATGGAAACTCTGCCACAGTTTGCGCAGGGCCGGTTTGACGTTGTCACGGTTGATCGTCAAGTATTGAATGCTGAAAAAATCGGGACAACGCAGATCAAGACGGCCCTTGATCATGGCGACATTCAAAAGGTTAACCAACTATTGGGTTACCGGTTCAACTTTCCGGGGAAAGTCGTTCACGGTGAAGCCCGTGGACGCGAATTAGGTTTTCCGACATTGAATATTCAACCTGCAGACGACCAATGGATTCCGGGAATCGGTGTGTATGCCGTCCGGGTCAAAGTTGACGGTCAGTGGTATCAAGGAATGTGTTCGGTCAGTCATAATGAAACGTTTGGCGATAATCCATTAACGATCGAGATCAACCTTTTTGATTTTAATCAGATGATCTACGGCCAAGAAGTTGAGGTTGAATGGGATCAATATCTGCGCGCACCGGTCAAATTTGAATCCGTTGACCAGTTGATTGCACAGTTGAAGCAGGATCAGATCGATACTGAGGAGTATTTTGCAAAAGATTTTAAATAATTAGCACTCGGTTAATTAATCTGCTAAAAAAGTGGGTAAAACCCTTGACGCAGGTACAGATATTATGTAATATATAATTGACTTAGCACTTGAGGGTGTTAAGTGCTAAAGAGGTGATTGTAAATGTTAACAGATAGACAATTGTCAATTCTGAAAGCCATTATTCAGAATTACACGGATGTCGGGCAGCCGATTGGGTCTAAAAAGTTGCAAGAACAATTGCCAATTCATGTAAGTTCAGCCACCATTCGGAATGAGATGGCCGCACTTGAACGTCAAGGGTTTATTATGAAGCAGCATTCAAGCTCAGGAAGAATTCCGTCGCTTGAAGGGTATCGTTACTACGTTGATAACCTGCTTGAACCGGATAGACTTGACCGCAACGTTGTCAGTCGGATTCGAAAATCATTGAACAATGAGTTTGCGAAGGTTGATGACATTGTTGCTTTATCCGCTCAGTTGTTATCCCAAATGACGAATTACGTTGCGATTTCATTAAAACCTGGTTCAAATGACGTCGCGGTCGAAGGTTTCCGGTTGGTTCCATTAGGTAATCAGCAGGTCATGGTCTTACTGGTTACCAGCGATGGTTCCGTTGAAAATCAAATTTTCAGTATTCCTGAAAATATTCATGGCGATCAGCTTGAAGCAGTGATCCGGTTGATCAACGAAGAAGTCGTCGGATTGCCATTGAGCGAAGTTTCAGAACATTTGATCAAAGCCATTCCGCAAGTTTCAAGTTATTTACGGAATTCGAATGACTTTATCGAAACGTTTGGCGATATTCTTGATAAGGCAGTGCGTGAGCACATGTACGTCAGCGGGAAGCACAATGTTTTGGACTTTGTTCAGGATGATGATCTTGAAAAGGTCAAGTCGTTATATTCACTGATCGACCGGCCAACTGATTTACGGAAACTCGTTAAAAGCAATGGCGAAGATGTTGCTGTGAAGATCAATGATGATCATGATTCAGCATTGAATTACAGTTTAGTATCTGCAACTTACGATGATGGTAATCATGGACATGGGTTAATTGCAATTCTTGGACCAACGAATATGCATTATTCGCAGGTGATCGGAATGTTGGATACGTTCCGGGATGAATTATCAAAGCGGTTAATCAATTACTACCGAAATTTTAACGAATAGGAAAAGGGGTGTTGATTTGGCTAAGGAAGAAGAAAAGTGGACAAATAAGAAGGCTGCGGAAGACTTAAACGTTGATGAAAAAGAACAAAAGCATGTTTCAAAGAAGGCGGCCGAAGATTTGAACGCCGAGTCAAATGAACAAACTGATAACCAATCAGATTTGGAACAGCAACTTGCTGATTTGCAAGCAAAGTACGATGAGATGGAAGATAAGTATCTTCGTGCTGAAGCTGAAATGCAAAATATGACAAAGCGGTTCAAAAACGAACAGGCTCAATTATTGAAATATGAAGGTCAGAAACTTGCAACTGAGATTTTACCAGTGATGGATAATCTTAACCGGGCATTGCAAATTGAAGTTGAAGATGAAGCTTCAGCTCAATTGAAGCACGGAATTGAAATGGTTGCTAAGGACATGGAAAAGGCCTTAAAAGATAATGAAATTACTAAAATCGAAGCATTGAATCAGCCGTTTGATCCAACGAAACACCAAGCAGTTAAGAGTGTTCCCGTTGAAAAGGGTCAAAAAGCTGAAACCGTCGTTGAAGTTTATCAAGACGGTTACATGCTCAAAGATCGGGTTTTACGCCCAGCAATGGTCGTAGTCGCACAATAATAAATAGAAAGAGGTTTAATCAGAATGTCAAAGATTATTGGGATTGATTTAGGGACAACAAACTCTGCAGTTGCTGTTCTTGAAGGTAAAGAAGCAAAGATTATTACAAACCCTGAAGGAAACCGGACAACTCCTTCAGTTGTATCATTCAAAGATGGTGAAACCCAAGTTGGTGAAGTTGCAAAGCGGCAAGCAATCACAAACCCAAATACAATTTCATCAATCAAGCGTCACATGGGTGAAGAAGGTTACAAGGTAACCGTTGATGGCAAGGATTACACGCCACAAGAAATTTCAGCAATGATTCTTCAATACATCAAGGATTATGCTGAATCATACCTTGGCGAAAAGGTAACGCAAGCGGTCATCACTGTTCCTGCATACTTCAACGATGCTCAACGGCAAGCAACAAAGGATGCCGGTAAGATCGCTGGTTTGAAAGTTGAACGGATCGTCAACGAACCAACAGCTGCCGCTTTAGCTTATGGTTTGGACAAGACTGACAAAGATGAAAAGATCTTAGTTTACGACCTTGGTGGTGGAACGTTTGATGTTTCGATCCTTGAATTAGGTGACGGGGTATTCCAAGTTCTCTCAACAAACGGTGATACACACCTCGGTGGGGATGACTTCGATAACGCCATCATGAACTGGTTGATTGAAAACTTCAAGAAGGATAACGGCATTGACCTTTCACAAGACAAGATGGCAATGCAACGGTTGAAAGACGCAGCTGAAAAAGCTAAGAAAGACTTATCAGGCGTTACATCAGCTCAAATTTCATTACCATTTATCGCTGCTGGCGAAAGCGGCCCATTACACTTGGAAACAACTTTGACGCGTGCTAAATTTAACGAATTAACACATGACTTAGTTGAAAAGACTCGGATCCCAGTTCAAAACGCTTTGAAGGACGCCGGCTTAACAAACGATGATATTGATGAAGTTATCTTAGTTGGTGGTTCAACCCGGATCCCAGCTGTTAAGGAACTTGTTAAGAACGAAACTGGTCACACACCAAACGAATCAGTTAACCCTGATGAAGCCGTTGCTTTAGGGGCTGCTATTCAAGGTGGGGTTATCACTGGTGATGTTAAGGACGTTGTTTTGCTTGATGTTACACCATTGTCACTCGGAATCGAAACAATGGGTGGGGTGTTCACGAAGTTGATCGACCGGAACACAACAATTCCAACATCAAAATCACAAGTGTTCTCAACTGCCGCAGATAACCAACCAGCCGTTGATATTCACGTATTACAAGGTGAACGTCCAATGGCTGCTGACAACAAGACATTAGGTCGTTTCCAATTAACAGACATTCCAGCTGCTCCTCGTGGTGTTCCTCAAATCGAAGTTAAGTTCGATATCGATAAGAACGGAATCGTAAATGTTTCAGCTAAGGACTTAGGAACAAACAAGGAACAAAAGATCACCATCAAGAGTTCTTCAGGCTTATCAGATGAAGAAATCGACCGCATGGTTAAGGAAGCTAAGGAAAACGAAGCTGCCGACAAGAAGCGGAAAGAAGAAGTTGATCTTAAGAACGAAGTTGATCAATTATTATTCCAAACAGACAAGACCCTTGAAGAAATTAAAGGCAAAGTCGGTGAAGATGAAGTTAAGAAGATCGAAGATGCGCGTGATGCTTTGAAGAAAGCTCAAGAAGCAAACAACATTGATGATATGAAGGCTAAGAAGGATGACTTAACAAAACTTATCCAAGATATGTCAGTTAAGTTATACCAACAAGCTCAACAAGCACAACAAGCTCAAGGCGGCGCCGCTGACGGTGCAGCCAATGCCGGCAATGCATCATCAAACGATAATAACGATGACAACACAGTTGATGGGGACTTTAAAGAAGTAGACCCAGATGACAAGAACTAATTGTCATTTAATCGGATAAAAAGTCAAAGTCCGCTTTGGTCTTTGACTTTTTATTTTAACAAATGGTAGGCTAAAACAGAGATTAAGAAAAAGTTGGAGGAAAACAATGGCTCAAAAAGACCCATATGAGGTTTTAGGTGTCAGCAAGGATGCGTCTGATGCTGAAATCAAAAAGGCTTATCGAAAACTTTCAAAGAAATATCACCCTGATTTGAACCATGAACCAGGGGCGGAAGAAAAATTCAAAGAAGTCAATGAAGCTTACGAAATTCTGAGTGATCCGCAAAAGAAAGCTCAATACGATCAATTCGGAACGACTGGCGACCAAGGATTTGGTGGCGGCGGTGCCGGTGGTTACGGCGACTTTGGCGGTTTCAGCAATTTCGGCGGTGCTGGCGGCTTTGAAGATATTTTCGGTTCATTCTTTGGTGGCGGCGGTGCCCGGAATCAGAATGCTCCACGGCAAGGTCGGGATCTGCAATATGAAATGCATTTGACCTTTGAAGAAGGAATCTTCGGCAAGAAGACCGAAATCGAATACAACCGGGAAGCCGTTTGCAAGAACTGTAATGGTTCGGGGGCCAAACCGGGGACGTCACCAGTCACATGTTCAAAATGTCACGGACGGGGAGTTATTCAAGTTGAACGGCAAACGCCGCTTGGCCGCATGATGACCCAACAAGAATGTGATGTTTGTCATGGAACCGGAAAAGAAATCAAGGAAAAATGCCCAACATGTCATGGAACTGGTCGGGTAAGCGAAAAGCATGCGGTTGAAGTAACCGTTCCTGCCGGAGTGGAAGATGGTAACCAAATGCGCTTGCAAGGTCAAGGTGAAGCCGGTTATAACGGCGGCCCTTATGGTGACTTATTCATCATCTTCAGTGTTGCTCCAAGTAAGACCTTTAAACGTGACGGTGCTGAGATTTACCTTGATCAACCAATCAGCTTTGTTCAGGCAACGCTTGGTTCAGAAATTCAAGTCAAGACGGTTCACGGGGATGTGAAATTGAACATTCCGGCCGGAACACAGTCGGGAACAACTTTCCGGTTGAAAGGTAAAGGAGCACCGAAATTGCGTGGTTCAGGTAACGGCGATGAAAAAGTTACCGTTCATGTTCAGATTCCAAAGAAGTTGAACAAGGGCCAACGCGAAGCTTTGAAGTTGTATGCGAAAGCATCAAATGAAAAGGTCAATGAAGGGTTCTTTGACAAGTTAAAAGATAAATTCTAAAAAGTGATGAAAAAATGAGGCCGGGACATATGTCTCAGCCTCATTTTGTAATCATTGTTTTTAACCAATAAATCCTTTGATAATGTGATATGCACCTGCAAGCAACATCACGGTGTATGCCAATTTGCGTACAAGCTTCATCGAAATTTTCTGCGTAAAGTGCATTCCCAACGTTGTGCCGACTAAGCAGCAAACGATTGAAATTGAAAGGGGTGCAACTAACTTAGCAGTGAAGTTTCCGCAAATAATGTTATTGAACAGAACATTCACGGTCGTGATCATAAAGTAAAGTTGCAAGGTTGCTTGGTATTCCATCGGATCGTTCATGACCGAATCGAAGTAGGCAACCATTGGCGGTCCTCCGATGGCAAACATGCCATCCATAAAACCGCCGAAGGAACCGGCGAAGAATCCAGTAATTGGATTTTTCTTAAGATGAACCCGGCTTGCAAGAAAAATTAAGTAAAATGCAAGCACCCAAAGGAAAATTCCTAAAACAAAGTTCATTGCGGTCCCGCTCATGCTGATCATTAAGTGCACGCCGATACTTCCGAAAATCAAAGCGGCAATTGCCGGAACGATGACCATCCGGTAGTTGATGTGCCGGCGAAACTTAATGACGGTATAAGCCTGTAAGCAAAGGACGGTCGCTAAGGTTAAAACGTTGCATTCCTTGTAAGGTAAAATCAGCGGCATGATGGCCATGAAGATGATTCCAAAGCCGAATCCGCTGGTACTTTGAACAAGGGCAGCAATAAAAACAATGATTGCAAGCATTAAATAACTCAAAACCATAAAATTACCACCTATCACTTACTAATTGTAAGATTATAGCATAGAAATTGAAATTTACAAAATTTAGCATAAGAAGTTATTTTAACTATATTAACGATTGGAGTGAATCAAATGAATAATGACAGTATTACCCAAGCAGTTCAAGATGCGATCGCGGAAGCCCAACAAATTGCGATTACCCGTCACCAGCAGGAAATCGACATTCCGCATTTGTTTAAGTATCTGGTTCAACCGGGAAATTTAGGCGAAGATATTTACCAAAAGGCAGGACTGAATTTAAAGGAAGTCAATCAAGAACTTGACCATGAAATTGATCAAATTTCTTCAATTGAGGGGAATGTTCAATACGGTCAGACTTTGAGTCAAAACCTTTTCCAATTAATGCAGAAAGCCGACGAATTGAAAAAGCAACTTGGCGACGAATTTGTCGCGGTTGACACGTTGATTTTGGCATTAATGGATCTGCAGTACAATCCATTCAAACTTTTCCTTGAAAATCATGGCGTTACGAAGGAAAAGTTAAAACAAATTATTGATGATTTACGAGGCGGTGAGCACGTGACAAGTAAAAATCAGGAAGAACAGTATAAGGCCCTTGAAAAATATGGGGTTGATTTAGTAAAGCAGGCCCGCAGCGGCAAGCAAGATCCGATCATCGGCCGCGATGACGAAATTCGTGACGTGATTCGGATCCTTTCACGGAAAAGTAAAAATAATCCGGTCTTGATCGGGGAACCCGGTGTCGGGAAAACGGCGATCGTTGAAGGTTTAGCCCAACGAATTGCGAAAAACGATGTGCCGGAAAATCTGAAGAATAAGACGATTTTCTCGCTTGATATGGGATCATTGATCGCGGGGGCAAAGTACCGCGGTGAATTTGAAGAACGGTTAAAGGCAGTGTTAAAGGAAGTTCAAAAGAGCGAAGGGCAAATTATTCTCTTTATTGACGAAATCCATAACATTGTCGGCGCCGGGAAAACCGAAGGCAGCATGGATGCCGGCAACTTACTGAAGCCGATGCTTGCGCGGGGTGAACTGCATTTGATCGGCGCAACGACCTTAGACGAATACCGCGAATACGTTGAAAAGGACAAGGCGCTTGAACGGCGGTTCCAAAAGGTACTTGTTAAAGAACCATCTGTTGAAGATACAATTTCGATTTTACGGGGCTTGAAGGAACGGTATGAAATTCACCACGGAGTTCGAATCCATGATAATGCGCTGGTGGCAGCTGCAACGTTATCAAACCGGTACATTACGGATCGCTATTTGCCAGATAAGGCCATCGATTTAGTTGACGAAGCCTGTGCTGAAATTCAAGTGGAAATGAATTCAATGCCGAATGAACTTGATCAGGCTACCCGGCAATTAATGCGGCAGGAAGTTGAAGAAGCAGCCTTAAAGAAGGAAACTGACAGTGCTTCGAAGAAACGCTTGGCAGAACTGCAAAAGGAATTAGCTGATACCCGCGAAAAGGTCAACCAGTTGAAATTAAAGTGGGAAAACGAAAAGGCCGATATTCAAAAGGTCAGCGACAAAAAAGCTGAATTGGATAAAGCCAAGCATGAATTGGAAAATGCAGAAAGCAGTTATGATTTGGAAAAGGCTGCAAAGTTGCAACACGGAACGATTCCAACGTTGGAGAAGGAATTGCAAGACCTTGAAAAGTCAGACCGGCCGGATGAATGGCTGGTTGAAGAATCCGTTACCGAAAATGAAATCGCAGCGGTCGTTAGCCGGGAAACTGGTATTCCGGTTGCTAAATTAGTTCAGGGCGAACGGGAAAAATTGCTTCACTTGGCTGATAGTTTGCACCAACGGGTCATTGGTCAAGATGAAGCCGTTGATGCCGTTGCGAATGCTGTTTTGCGTTCGCGGGCCGGCTTGCAAGATCCATCAAAGCCATTAGGATCATTTATGTTCCTTGGACCAACCGGGGTTGGGAAGACCGAACTTGCCAAGGCGCTTGCAGAGAATTTATTTGATTCTGAAAAGCACATGGTGCGGATCGACATGAGTGAATACATGGAAAAAGCATCAGTATCCCGGCTTGTTGGGGCCGCTCCCGGCTATGTCGGCTATGAAGAGGGCGGTCAGTTGACCGAAGCGGTTCGCCGCAACCCGTACACGATCGTATTGTTTGATGAAATTGAAAAGGCGCATCCAGACGTCTTCAACATTTTGCTTCAAGTCTTAGATGACGGGCGGTTAACGGATGGCCAAGGCCGGACGGTTGATTTTAAGAATACGATTTTGATCATGACGTCGAACCTCGGATCTGAGATTTTATTGGATAATGTCAAGGAAGACGGCGTCATTTCGCCGGAAACCAAGGAACAGGTCATGAAACTGGCTCAAGCCCACTTCAAGCCTGAATTCTTGAACCGGATCGACGACATTATTACATTTAGTCCATTAACCTTTGACGCCATTGAAAAGATCGTTGATAAGTTTATCGGCCAGTTATCAGCGCGCCTAAGTTCACAAGAAATTGAATTGAAGATTAATGATGACGCGCGGAAGTGGATCGCCAAGGAAGGTTACGATCCAGCATACGGTGCGCGGCCATTGCAACGCTTCATTACGACCCATGTGGAAACGCCATTGGCCAAGGAGATTATTGCCGGCAAAGTAATGCCACACAGTGTCGTTACGATTGGCCTGGGTGCAAATGATAATTTGGTATTTAAGGCTGAGGATGATCAGGCGGAATAATGAAAGAGGATAAGTGCTAAACTTACCCTTTTTTTAATGCTTTCTGAATTTGATATTAGTAAATCCTATTTATAATTAATTTTATTATAAATATTAATTATCAATTTAACTCTTTACGTTGGGGTCGCTGAAAGGTTTAAGGGTTAAATTGAAGTTAGGAGAAGATACTATGGGATTAGGTAAATTCGGAATAGGTTTATTATGTTTAGTTGGCGGTTCAGTAATTGGAGCAGGTGGCTATTCGGTTTATACTCATCATCATGAAAATCAAGAAACGGTTCGGGTAAGTCAAAAAAGTTCTGAAACCAAGTCTTTAAGCTCAAACAAATTAAACAGCGAAAGTTTGCAAAGTGAATCATCAGAAAGTCAAAATCAGGTTGAGTTTAGTAGTCGGTTAACTAATAATATTAATTCACGGTCTTCAGTGGTAGCAAATAACCAAGGAAACGGTGAGTTATATAACGCAAGTAATCATACTTTTGCCGGCTATCATAATATTCATGAGTTATGGAATAGCGGCTATACGGTTACATCATATTTAATTAAAAAATGCGGTTATACGGCAGATCAAGCGCATAATTATATCGATCAACACTTTAGTGAAATTCGTCCATTCTTAGGTTCAGGTGAAATTCAAACGTATTATGAAAAACTAAGAAGCGAAGGACGTTCAATTAACGACAATTAAAAGGTCAATTATTTAAAAATATATTAATCCTTTTCAATCTACTTTCCATTCCAAAACAATTCCGGTAAACTGAACCTACCACAGGTAAGGGAGCGGGAAAGTTGGAATTAAATAAGGATTTAATGGAGTTATTAACCCAAACAAAGCTTAAAAAGAGTGAACTTGGATTAGTCGACGGATTATATCCTATTCGCATCAAAAACGAATATGGGTATTTTATTGTTTATATCGGGACCCGGAAAACGTTGATCAAAGGGTTTAGTCGGATCGCAGCGAACGAAAATTTGAGAATTGAATTAAGCTCATTAGACGATGATCAGACGTTGCATTATGTTGCGGTTCCGGACGTGTTAGCTTTGGAAAAGAGCTTAATGCTGATGCTATATCGCATTGGAAGGTTGAATCAACGCGTTATTGAAGATGTGAAAAAATCAAATTAAACGAAAAAGAAGCTGGACAAAGTTGTCCAGCTTCTTTCATAACGTTAAGCAAAACTATAAAGTATCTATGAAGATTCATCTTTATAGGGCTAGTTGAGTTTCTAACCACTTTCAATAGTAAATCAATTACTAAAAATAAGCAACACATATCAGGAAAATGTTTATTTAAATTACAAATTTTTCACATTAAATTCAAAATAAAAAGAAGTTCATTGCGAACTTCTCATAACTCTCTTATGTCCTTTTACATTATATAGGGCTTTTAATGAGTAAGAGCAAGTATCTATGTAATACTGGAAGAGATACTTAGTGAAATAAAGTTATAAGAGAGGAATTTTTAGTGCAACCGATTGCACAAAATTTATTTTACATGAATGATTTTAAAAATCAATTAAAAACCAAACCAAAATTGGGATGATTCTCTTGAATTTCTTTACCATTTTATACAAATTTAAATAAAAAGAGAAAGATCTTATTAGCAATCTGAAAATTAATAATGATTTATCTAAAAAGATATTAACTTTCTTTTGAATCCTAATTAAAATCAACTAAATAATTAAAATTTAAATAAATCGATATTAAGTCTTTAAAAATTAATTAAATAATATTTTGGATTTCAAAATAGTGCGAACGATCAGTCGCTAAATCTTAACAATAATATGATTGAGGTCGTTTTTAAATTACGTTACAATTTTATACTGGAAAAGGGATTTCATGCCCAGAAATCCCTTTTCTAAATCTCTTATACTGTGTCAGTCTTGTTTTGAATGTCTCCAGCAAGACTGAATAGCTTACTCACAGAGGCCTGCTGGTTTTTACCCGCCAGCAGGTCTTATTTTAGCACGCTGATAATTACTTTTATATATGTAAACTAAAATATGAGAAAAATCAATTTATTTGCTTGGTAAATTATCAAAATTCTTTCATAAAAAATAAAGGTTGCGGTAAATCGCAGCCTTTACTTTTTATCTTCTTCTTTGGCGTTTGGTGCTTTAAGAAACATCGATACAAAATTAATTAAGATCCAGCCGGCAATCATTGGGATCAAGCCGCTTGTTACAAAGTTGAATGGAGCACCATTCAAAGCGGAAATAATGTATCCGAATACTTCACCATAAATTGCGCACCAAAAGAGAATTGTAAGTTGTTTTAACATGTTAACAACACCTCTTTACTTGTAGTCTAGTATAGTTTGATAAATTTTTCAAATCGTTCTTTAAGAGAATCTTATCGAATCTGATATAATAAGGATAACAGTGATTAGAAAGGAGATTGTGATGTTTAGTCCATTACAAGTGATCAGCAGTTACAGTTTGTTGCAGAGTACATTAAAAATCGATGAATATGTTAACCGCGGGAAAGAACTTGGTTATCAGGCATTGGCATTAACGGATATTAATGTAATGTACGGCGTGCTTGATTTTTATCATGCGTGCCAAAAAGTCGGAATTAAGCCGTTGATCGGATTAACATTGCAATTGAACGGTAAGGGGACGGATCCCCAAGAAATCATTTTATTAGCGCAAAATAAGAACGGCTATCAAAATCTAATGAAGATCTCGTCGGCCAAGATGACGGTTGAAGGGTATGAAGCAGGTGAAGGCCCGTTAGCGCTGGATCAAATTCAAGCATTCACGCAAGATTTAACGGTGATCATTACTGAGAAATCACCAGTCTTTGCAGGAATCCGCAATCACAGTTTTGAAGTGGCAGCTGATTTTGTAAAGCAGTTATTGCGGTTTTGGCGCCCTGAAGATGTTTATTTAAGCGTTAACCCGCAAATGGACGATGACCTGGTTTACGGATTGCGCCAGCTTCAAAATCAGGTTGGGATTCGATTGATCGCAAATGAGCCAGTTAAGTATCTTCATCCTGAAGAAGCATTTGATCTGCAGGTTTTAAATGCGATTGGAACAAATGCAAAGTTGATGCCGGAGCAGCTCGCATCCCCGATCAAGGGTGAAGACTACCTTAAATCAAGTGGAGAATTGCATCAAGAATTTACCCAGTCGGGTCTTGAAGACTGTTGGCAAACGGCATGTAACGTGGTTGATCAAATTCAAATCAACCTTGAATTTCCGCCAACGCAGTTACCGCATTATGCAACGCCGGATGGAATTGATTCGGCAACGTATCTGCGGCAGCTTTGTCAGGAAGGCTTGAAGAAGCGGCTAGCTCAGATTCCGAATGCTGATTCGCAACAGTATCAGCAACGGCTTGATCACGAATTAGAAGTCATTCACCGGATGGGGTTTGATGATTACTTTTTGATCGTCTGGGACGTTACGAATTTCTCCCATACGCATGATATTTTAGTGGGTCCAGGGCGGGGTTCTGCTGCTGGTTCACTGGTGTCATATACCTTATTTATTACCGATGTTGACCCAATCGAGTACGGCTTGCTGTTTGAACGGTTCTTAAATGAAGAGCGGGCGCAAATGCCGGATATCGACTTGGATATTCCTGACCAAAAACGAGATGAGATCATTGACTACGTTCATCAAAAATACGGGCAAACCCATATGGCTCAAATCATTACGTTTGCGCACCTGAATGCCCGGCAGGTAATTCGCGATGTCAGTCGGGTAATGGGGCAGAATACATTTGAAATTTCTAATTGGTCAAAGGCGATGCCGCGGTTGCACAATGTTACGTTAAAGAATGCATACCAGCAATCACAACCGTTGCGCAATATGTTAGCTGATAGTAAATTAAATCAGAAAATTTACCAAACGGCGATGGCCCTTGAAGGCTTGCCGCGGCAGTACAGCACGCACGCTGCCGGAGTGATTTTGAGTGATCATGATTTGCGGGAATTTGTTCCGGTGCAGATCGGCGGTGAAGGAATTTACCTGACCCAATTTGCGAAGGAACAAGTTGAAGAAGTCGGCTTGTTAAAAATCGACTTCCTTGGATTACGTAACTTAACGATTCTGGACAATGCGATTCACTTTGTCAAACGCGACTTTGACCGGAATTTTGACATTCATCAAATCAGTCTGGAGGATCCGCAAACGCTGCAGGTCTTTCAAAAAGCGGATACTGCGGGAATTTTCCAATTTGAATCAAGCGGAATCCGCAACGTTTTGGAACAGCTGCGGCCGCAACGGTTTGAAGATATTGTTTCAACTAACGCGCTGTTCCGCCCGGGTCCAATTCAAAATATTGATGAGTTTATCCGGCGGAAAAACGGCCAGGCGCCGATCACGTACCCAAATCCGCGGTTAAAACCAATTTTGCAACTGACTTACGGAATTATTGTCTACCAGGAACAGGTTATGCAGGTGGCGTCCGAAATGGGCGGTTTTACGCTTGGTCAAGCGGACTTGCTGCGGCGGGCAATGAGTAAGAAAAAGCAGGATGTAATTGACCGGATGCGGGACCAGTTTATCCAGGGAGCGATGAGTAAAGGGTACGCTCAGGCGGATGCGGTTCAAGTTTACGAATTCATCGAACGGTTTGGAAACTACGGCTTTAACCGGTCGCACTCGGTGGCATATTCAAAATTAGCCTTTCAGTTAGCGTACATTAAATGTCACTATCCGGCGGCCTTTTATGCGGCAGTCTTGAATTCCGTCGTTGGTGCCGCTGAAAAGACGCGGAATTATGTGATGGAAGCGCGCGAACGCGGGGTTCAGGTTCATTTACCAGACGTTAATCAAAGTCAAATCTACTTTATTTTAAAGAATCATGAAATTTACTTTGGTTTCCGGAGTATTCGAAAGCTACGGATCGACTTTATTCAAGCGCTTTTGAATGAACGCAAGACAAACGGTTATTTCCATGGTTTAGTCGATTTCATTCGGCGCATTGATAATAAGTTTTTAAATCAGGAAACGTTGGAAGCCCTGATCTATGCCGGGGCTTTTGATTCGTTTGATTCTAATCGCAATCACTTGCTTGCGGAAATGCCGGGAATTCTTGAGGGCATTAAGTTAAGCGGCGGCAACGTTGATTTGCTGAAACAGTTGATGCCAAAGAAGACGGCGCCGACGGCAGGGTTATCTGCCAACGAGTTATTGGAAAAGGAAGCCGAATATCTTGGAACGTACGTATCCGGGCATCCGATCGATCAATACCGGAAACTGATTGAAATTTACCGGACAGTTCCGGTTAATCAGATTCAAGTTACAAATTTTGTGCGGACGGTTCTATATGTTAAACACGTTAAATTGATTCGAACTAAGAACCAAACGCAGATGGCCTTTGTCGATGTCAGTGATCCAACCGGCGAAATCGAAATGACGGTCTTTCCGCAACAGTTTGCTCAATTTGGCGGGCTGTTGCATTCGGGTGAAGTTTTGATGATCACCGGTAAGGTTCAAGAACGGAACGGCAAGCTGAATTTGGTTGCAAATACGATTCAACGGGGTTCTGAAATCAGTGATCGTTGTTATTATTTACGGGTCGATCAATTAAGTCCGGCTCTTCGTCGGCAATTATTACAAATGATGCGGCAAAACCACGGGGCGGTTCCAGTGATTATTTATGAAAAGCAGCGGCAACGAAAAATTGTGATGGAGCAGCAGTACTGGTTAAGTGATTCAGCACAAACCAGGGCAAAATTGGTTCAATTACTGGGCAAGGACAACGTTGTCCTTCAGTAAAAAATGGATAAAATTGGTCTAAACCATCAAGTGCGCAGGAACCCTTAAATCCTCCGAAAATCCTTAAATATAATTGAAAATATTTAAAGACAACTAAATTTAAAAGTGATAAGATAGTAACCGGAGAATGTATATTATTAGATTTATTACTCGAGGTGAAAACAAGTGAAACGCATTGGTATTCTTACAAGCGGTGGCGATTCACAAGGTATGAACGCTGCTGTTCGTGCCATTGCTCGTTCTGCAATGAGCGCTGGTCTCGAAGCTTACGGAATCAACTACGGATTCAAAGGGTTAGTTGAAGGTAACATCTTTAAGATGAACTCTAAAGAATTAGACGGCATTATCAATCGTGGCGGTACAATTCTTTATTCAGCTCGTTTCCCAGAATTCGCCCAAGAAGAAGTTCAACTTCAAGGGATCGAACAACTTAAGAAGTTCGGGATCGATGCTTTAGTTGTTATCGGCGGCGATGGTTCATATCACGGTGCTGAAAAACTTACAAAGCACGGTTACAATTCAATCGGTGTTCCAGGAACGATCGATAATGATATCCCAGGAACAGACTTTACAATCGGGTTCGACTCTGCAGTAAATGTTGCAACCGAAGCCCTTGACCGGATCAACGACACTGCAACTTCACACCAACGGACATTCGTTGTTGAAGTTATGGGTCGTGGAGCAGGCGATATCGCATTATGGGCTGGAATTGCTGCAGGTGCGGATGCAATCGTTATTCCTGAACGCGATTATGATATTGAAGCAATCGCAAACAAGATCAAAGAAAACCGTGAAAACGGCAAAGACCACGCTTTGATCGTTCTTGCTGAAGGCGTAATGTCAGCACAAGAATTCAAAGAAAAATTAGATCAATACGGCGACTTTGACAGCCGGGCTGTAACATTGGCTCACATCCAACGTGGTGGCGTGCCAACAGCTAAGGATCGGGTATTGGCAAGCCGGTTAGGCGACTATGCCGTACGTTTATTACTTGAAGGTAAAGGCGGTTTGGCCATTGGTATTCACGACAACAAGCTTGTTGCCACAGATATCATTGACACATTGGAAAACCACAAGCACAAGACAGATGTCTCATTGCTTGACTTAAATGATCGTTTAAGATTCTAATTTGACAGAAGGAGAACTAACTCATGAAAAAGACAAAGATTGTTAGTACACTTGGACCAGCAAGTAACGATTTAGACACAATCGTTAAGTTAATCGAAGCTGGCGCAAACGTATTCCGTTTCAACTTCTCACACGGTGACCACGAAGAACACTTAGGTCGGTTAAACCTTGTTCACGAAGCTGAAAAGAAGACTGGTAAGACAGTTGGTATCTTACTTGATACAAAGGGTGCTGAAATTCGGACAACTGTTCAAAAGGACGGCAAGATCGAATATCACATCGGCGATGAAGTTCGGATCTCAATGGACGACTCAATCGAAGGTACAAAGGAAAAGATCGCTGTTACATACCCAGGACTTTACGATGACGTTCACGAAGGTGGTCACGTATTGTTTGATGATGGTTTGATCGACATGCAAATCGAAAAGAAAGATGACGCAAACCGTGAATTGGTATGTAAGGTATTGAACGAAGGTGTGTTGGGTTCACGTAAAGGTGTTAACGCTCCTGGCGTATCAATCAACTTACCAGGGATCACAGAAAAAGACTCAAGCGATATCCGCTTTGGTTTGGATCACGAAATCAACTACATTGCTGCTTCATTCGTACGTAAGCCACAAGATATCTTAGATATCCGTGAATTACTTGAAGAAAAGCACATGGAACACGTTCAAATCTTCCCTAAGATCGAATCACAAGAAGGTATTGACAACTTTGATGAAATCTTGAAGGTTTCAGATGGTTTGATGATCGCTCGTGGTGACATGGGTGTTGAAATCCCACCTGAAAATGTTCCTTTGGTACAAAAGTCATTAATCAAGAAGTGCAACGCTGCAGGTAAGCCAGTTATCACAGCTACACAAATGCTTGACTCAATGATCGAAAACCCACGTCCAACACGTGCCGAAGCATCAGACGTTGCTAACGCCGTATTTGACGGTACAGACGCAACAATGCTTTCAGGTGAATCAGCAAACGGTGACTACCCTGTAGAAGCTGTTGCAACAATGGCACGGATCGACGTTAAGGCTGAAAATGCGTTACGTCAATACAAGAACTTCTCAATCAACGACTTCGACAAGACAGACGTTACAGAAGCAATTGGTCGTGCAGCTGCAGAAGCAGTTGAAAACTTAGGCATCAAGACAATTGTTGCCGCTACAGAATCAGGCTACACAGCTAAGATGATTTCTAAGTATCGTCCAGATGCAGATATCTTAGCCGTAACATTCGACGATCGTACACGTCGTGGCTTGATGGTTAACTGGGGCGTATATCCAGTTGTTGCTGAAAAACCAGCTACAACAGATGAAATGTTCAAGTTAGCTACAGAAGAAGCTAAGAAGGCTGGCCTTGCTAAGGAAGGCGACTTAATCTTAATCGTTGCCGGTGTTCCTGTTGGCGAAAAAGGTACAACAAACATCATGAAGATCCAATTAGTTGGTTCTGCATTAGTTAAGGGCCAAGGTGTTGGCGAAGAAACAGTTATCGGTAAAGCCGTAATTGCTAAGTCAGCAGACGAAGCTAACAAGAAAGCTGAAGAAGGTTGCGTACTTGTAACAAAGACAACTGACAAGGACTACTTACCAGCAATCGAAAAGGCATCAGCATTAGTTGTTGAAAACGGTGGTTTAACATCACACGCAGCTGTTGTTGGTATCTCAATGGGTATCCCAGTTGTTGTTGGTGCTGAAAACGCAACAGACGCTATCAAGGAAGGCGAAACAATCACAGTAGACAGCCGTCGTGGTTCAATCTACCGTGGTGCTTCAAGTACTCTCTAAGATAGAGTTCAAATGAATATAACCGATTAGTTTAAATTGCAAGACGTTGCAAATTAAGCTGAGCGGATCGAAGGTCGCACTCGACGGGGTGCGGCCTTTTTTTGATTCAAAATTTGATTGACAGTCATGGCGGAATCCAGTTTAATATAGATTAAGAAGATTGGAGGCGAATGTGATGTACGATGTTTTGAAAATTGTTAATTGGATGCGGGTCAAAAACAAGGCCGAGTTAATTGAAAATGAAAACGCAGAAGAACTGACTCAGATGAAAGCAATGAAACTTCTGTATTATGTTCAAGGTGTAAGTCTTGTATATTTAAAACAGCGGATGTTTCCAGATGATATTTTAGCTTGGAAATATGGTCCGGCAGTTTCAAAAGTCCATCAGAAATATCAAGGACAGCGTGAAATTGTTGGTGAAGTTTCGGAAAGTGATATCAATGATTATAATGAATTGAGTGCCAATTCCAAGGTTAACGATGTATTAAATACCGTTTGGGATAGTCGGCATCACAGCTCCTGAAGCAGACTCACAAGGAATCACCATGGCGGAATACGAAGCAAAGTGAAGTCATTACCGATGATGAGATGAAAAAGTATTTTTCAAAAATTGTGAGTGAATGAGATGAAGATTCAAAGTCAGGATAATAATAGTTGACAGTTAAAATCTGTCCTGTATAATATGAATTACAATTAAACGGCTAGGAATATAAAGAGCTGGCATAGTGGATACACACGGTGACCCAGCAGCAACGTACCTTTCGCGAAGGCAACGTGCTCCAGTGTATAGCGATATTCTTCATGACGTCTGGGGAATATCTCCAGGCGTTTTTTGTTAGTTAAATTAATTGAAGGAGGACACATGAAGAATGGAGTTTACGGTCAAAATGCATGTTGAAATTGAGAAAGCCGATGATTCAAACAACGATTATCCGCACAGCTGGGCGGAAGCGATGGTTAAACATGCAAAGAAAGTTAAGTAACTAATGGAATGGGAGAGGGCTTATTAGATGAAAAAGAAAATAACAGAAGAACAGTTAAATGCGTTAGTCGAAGCAGTGCGCAAGGAACTTAAGGAAAATGATTCGGATGTGCTTTACTTTGATGAGTGTGATTATTTTTGGCCACGTGATCAAAAAGGAAATGATATTGAGGCAACCGATTTTGCGGACGATTTGGGGATTAAATTGGGATTATTTACAAGAGTAAATCGCTCAGGTGAGCTTGAAATTTATACCAAGCATTCGAGAATGTTTGTTTTGATTCAAGGTAGTTTGGTCACTTTTGCTCTAATTGCTATGTTTTTTCAATTCCCAATTGTAATAATTGTAAATATATTTGATCCTAGTTATTTTGTCAGATTGATTATTGCAGCTCTTATGGGAACAGTATCAATTAAAATTTTTATGATGATAAAGAAACGTGGAAAATTAAGTACGCTTGATGAGATTTAAAAATAATATGGGCTATTGTAGAATTTAAAATTTTATTTATTTGACGGATAGTTTAAAAGCAACCTCTTCCGGTGAGGAAAAGGCTGCTTTCTTATACGGTATAATAAAAGAGAGTGAAAACGAAAAGAGGCAATTTATCATGGATCATCAAAAATTAATGCAGGAACTTATCGATTTCAGAAACTCGCGCGGATGGGATGAGGCCCATTCCTTGCCAAATTTAGCAAAGTCAGTAAATATTGAAGCTGCGGAAATTTTAGAAATTTTTCAATGGAAAAAGACAAGCGATGAGTTAAGTGAAGATGAAAAAACGCATTTAAAAGGCGAAATTGCAGATACGTTAATTTATCTATTTTACATGTGCGACCGGTTGAATGTTGATCCAATAGACGTGATGAAGGCGAAACTTGAGTATAATAAGGGAAGAGAATGGGATTGAGGAGAAAGACGGAACCTATTTGGGGTTAAAGTAAAGATAGCAATAAAAGTTAAAGCCTTTTTAAGATTAAGTGTGAAGAATAAATTTTACATTTAATTGATTGACTCTTAAAATAAGCCTATCGTAAAATATCAATACTTAAAGGTGTCTAGGATTTTTTACCTAGACATTTTTTGTAAAAATAAGATTTAGGAGAGAAATAAAAAATTTCGTACTTTATTAATTAAATTATGTTTATTTATATAAATATATAATTTAAAGAACTAATTGGGTAATGAACTAATAAGTTGTTAAAATTTATTTTCTATGAGTTTGAATATATATAAGCTAATTGACATTAATGAATAATAGAAGATAAAATGTTTTAGATGGGTCAATAAACTTAGAAAGTAGCTTCAATTTATTATCTAAATAATGATTGAAGAATTAATAAGATTAGATGTGAGGAAAATCAATGAATCAAAAAATAATGAATAATGGAAAATTTTATATAGGAATTTTAAATAATGAGAATAATAGTTTAGGGATTGGTAAAGATTCTAATTATAATAATTTTGTGTATATCAAAGCGTTGAATCTTGATAAAAATAACTTAGATGACATGGATATCACCACGATAAGATTATTTGCGAGTGATTGTCCAGAAAGTATAAGAAGTAAATTTTCAAGTATGGATCAGCAGGAATTATCACAAGAGCTTAGCGATAAGGTGTTTATATTTAATATCTTATGTTCTCAAAAAGGAATTGTTAATCAATATAAAGCAATTAATGTGACAATAAGAAAAAAACCATCAATGTTAACTACTGAAGATAAATTTGTAGGTATTCCATGCTTTGATGATCAGGAATTGCTTGAGAAAGCAATAAAGTCGCGAAGTGAATTGAATTTTAATTTTATGAGCACAATCAATGATGAAAATCCAATTGTAATGTTAATGGGGGAAAGTATAAACAACATCATTATATATTATAATTTACCTTTTGAATCAGAAAATAGTGGAATTGTTTTTAATAAAGAGAATGATGAATATGCTGAAATAGAGGCTTACGATGCTTCGTCAGAGAAAGTAAATAGTTGTATTACTTTTTCACAAAGTAATAATGGGAATAGGATTGCTTATATTCCCGAAAATATGATCAATATAAGTGGGTTAAATAAGATTTCTGAAAATGTTAATTATTTAGATTGGTCAGATGTTGACCCTCAGCATTTTGAAGAACGGGGTCAAGAAAAAGCTAAGGACGAAAATGAAAATCAAATTGATGAAGTTAAGTTCATAAAACATTTTATAAATGTTGTGGAAAATAAATATGGATTAACGTTTAAATATTCAGATTTGATAAATTTTCATAATTCAGTTAAAAGTAACGTTTTAACTGTTTTGGCTGGTTTAAGTGGAACAGGAAAATCTAAGATTACAGAAGTTTACGCTGATGCATTAGGAATTTTAAATGACCAACAATATAAGATGATTTCAGTTCGTCCATTTTGGCAAGATGATGCGGATTTATTAGGATTTGTAGATAGTACAAGTAATAATTATCATCCAGGAGACACTGAATTAATTGAAACGATAATTCAAGCTAATAAAAATAAGGATAAATTATATATAGTGGTATTCGATGAAATGAATATTGCGAGAATTGAACATTATTTTTCACAATTTATTTCAGTACTGGAAAGATCTTCAAAAGAAAGATATATAACTTTATACAATCCAAGCTTAGAACCAAGACTTTACAATAGTGATAGATATCCTTCGAAAATATTAGTTCCAGAAAATATTCGATTTATTGGAACAATGAATTTAGATGAATCTACATTCCAAATTTCAAATCGCTTATTAGATAGAGCAAATATTATTGATTTTGAAATTTTACCATTTAGTCAAAGAAAAGAAAAAGACGAAAATAAGTTAAAAGAATCAATTACGGTATCCTTTGTTGATTATAAAAAATTTTTGAACAATGGTGCTGGCTTAAGTGATCGAGAATTAAAATTTTTTGAAAAGTTACATACTGTAATTAGTAGTAGTCTTCCAGGTGCAGGATTAAGTTGGAGAATTTTAAAAAATATAGAAACATTTATAAAAAATTCCCCGCAGTTAAACATTTTTGATCGGAAGTTAGCATTAGACTTACAAGTTGCAGGTCGTATTCTACCTAAAATACGTGGTAATGAAGAAATGATAGAGAGTCTGATATCTAGCGATAATGAACAAAGTATTGAATCAATATTTGATGAATTTTCTGATTTATCAGAATTTAATGAATCTAGAGAGGTTTTAAAACAAAAAAGTCAGGAGTTACATGTAAATGGCTTTGCAAGATAGTGTTGTGCTTAATTCTTATAATAGAGAAGAAAGATTTGTTTTTAATGAAAATGAATTTGATTGGAGCAATGTAATTGAAATTGACGAAAATACTTATGCTAAGTTGATACTGATTGGTGACTCTTCTTCAAGATTATATTTAGATGGAATAAATATTTTACTAAATGAGGCTGAGGCTGAAAGTGAACTGGAACAGAACACTGCTAATAAATATTATTTAGATGATGAAGGTGCCTATGTAAATTTCAATCAAAAGGAAATAGTTTTATTTGAAATTAATAATCCTCTATTTAAAGGAAATTTTATGGATCACACTTTGTATCCAGGATATTACCGCTTAATGGTAGTAAATTCTCAAAATGAGAAATTCTTTTCATGGTTAAAGGTGAATCCTAAGCAAATCGGCGAAAAACAGCTTGAAAGTTTAAAAAATGATTTAGAAAATACTATTCAAGGGTTGGCAAGAAGGTTTGATAGGAATGATAATGGCTTTTTATCTTCTGAAAAAGGAATTACACAACATGATTTAGAATTAATTGAACTTTTTCATAATGAAATTAATCAATTCGAAAAGACGATCTATTATATTACTAATAACCCATGCTATGAAATAAAAAATGAATACTTATGGACAGAAAGAATGATTTCTCCATTAGATTATAGAGGAACTATAAAAAAGTCAGGAAATTTTAATAAGAATAGAAAATATTTTTCGAAATGTCGGTGCATTAACTATAATTTAAGAATAAATAAGATTTTAGGATCACAGCTAACTTTTTTATTAAAAAAGGTCAACCATTTAATTCGTGTGATAACAAATTATAATTTTCCAGATAAAGAGAGTGCATCATCATTTTTATTGGAATTAAAGATTTTAAAAAAGTATAGATACTTGATTGTGAATTTCTTGGATAATTCCTGGATTCAGAGTGTTAATTATCAAGAACAGGTAAAGTTAACTAATGATAATATATATGACAATAATTATTTATATATTAACAAGCTAATACGAAAAATGAAATCACTTATTGATAAAGAGTATTCGTTTAGCAGACAATACAAATATTATTATCACCGGACGGATGTTTTATATGAGGTTTGGGCGTATGTTAAAGTAATTGAAACATTAAAAAAATTAGGATTTGTTCCTAAAAGTGGATGGATTTTCTCGAGTAAGAGAGAAAATTTAGGTGAATTACGCGAAGGTGAAACGGTTATTTCTGAATTTGATTCGCAAAATTCAGAATTAGATAATAAAAATTGTAAATATATAAAAATTGTTTATGATAAATCCATAATAAATAGGGATAATGAGAGTCCAGTAAAAATGGCGTTAGGATATACCCATAAAAGACCAGATATCAGAATAGAATTTTATGATATGAAAAATAAAATTATTTCTTTAGTTATTATGGATACTAAATATAGAAATTATAATTCTATTTTTTATTCTAAAGGTAAAAATCATACATTAAAGCAATTTATTGAGTATGTGAATGGGATAGAAATTAAAGAATCATATAAATCTGACTCAATAAAGAAAATGGAAGAAATTACTGGTCAAACGTCATTAAAGAATAGTTTATTTATTCTTTACCCTAAATTTGATGAGAAGCGAAATAAGCCAAAAGTTGAAGGGGAGGATAATCAATACAGAATAAATTTGATACCGAATGATGAAAATAAGGATTTGTATATTTATTTAGAAAAACAAATAAAACAAATGAATAATTATTTTAATTATGTTGATTAAAAATAAAAAAATTTATTAGAATATTAAAGTTAACAATTATCAATGTTAGATGCAATTGAAGGCGACTTACTTGTTCCGGAATATACAGATGATTATCTTGAAGAAGTTAAACGAATTATTGATGGGCATTAATTATTAATGCTGAAAATTGGTTTGGGAGAGTGAATTAGTGGATAAGAGGAAGATCCCTTTAAATGAAGATGAAGAAACAAGACGCAAGATTGAAGCTGAAGAGCATGAAATGGAGTCAAGAGCAGATGGTTGGCAAACTTTTAAAGTGATTGGAATTTTTATACTGGCAGCCATTGGTCTCTTTTGTTTTGTTGTCAATCTTGGTGATCCAGCGTTTTTAATTACTTTTGGAATAACGTTAATTGCTTCTTCGTTTGCTGGGAAAAATAAGTAAAGGGTGAAAATTTTGGAAGATAAAGACATAATTTATTTAGATGGTGGTTTTTTGGCAGCTCTTACAATTCAAAGGAATTTACATTTCTAAATAAGAATAATGGATTAATCTATTTAAAAAAAGAAGGTAATTTTTACCGTCAAATTGATGAAGATAATCCTCTTGTATATGAATTAGATAATTCTGTGAGTGAATTAAGGGATTTAAAAAGAGTGAAGTGGATTTATGATATTTACTCATCAAGTTGTGATAATAATGGCAGTGAGAGAATTTATCAGTATGTAATTAATAAGCTTTCAAAGTTTAAGAAGCCAAAAGATAATTATCTCTTTGAGTTCAAGGATAGTTGGGCACCAATAATTTATATAAATGGAGGTAACGCCAAGCTTCATCTTGAGGAATATTTATATGTTCCTAAAAAAATTGAAAATGAAGACTTAGATTACGTTGAAATTTTAGTTGCTAAAGATGAAGTATTTCTCGAATTCACACGTCTTTTATCAGATGGTAATTACAGTGTTATCTATGATAATGATTTTAACGTAGTTATGGAGGGGGAAATTAGTCCTTCTGATATGTGGAATCGTTTAGAAAATTATAAGAAGAATGATGGTAAAATGGTAAAACAATGGGGATTTATTCGTGAAACAAGTGAAATTGCCGAAAGAGCGGGAATTGATAAGGCTACTGGTATTCCGCGGACGGGATTAGATGAGTATTTAAATGTGATTTTTCCCGATACAGACGACTGGGTTCATGATAAAACAACGGGACTAATAAAAGAAGATGGAAAGAAAAGCTTAAGTCGCCTGGATTATCGAAGTGAGCAATTAAAGTTGATTGTTGAATTTGATGGATTGCCGCATTATCAGAAACCGAGTGATTTACAAAGAGATATGGCCAATCAAGAACTTTATGAAAGTTATGGGTATAAGGTAGTTCGGGTGCCATATTTTATTCAGCTTTCAAATGAGGTTGTTGAGAAATTATTTGAAGTAAAGGTCGAAGAACCGCTTTTTGATGATTCAATTCCATCATTAAGTGTAGAGGCATGCAATACACCAGCTTTTCTATGTCCAGTTGGGATTTATCGGATGGCAAGGGATTTTAATATTTCTGAAAAGCAGTATGAAGTGAACGTAAATTATCTAAAAGAAAGTGATAATTTACTAACAAATTTGGACTTATTGGAAGCTGCTAAGGAAGATATTGATAAGCATGGATTTAGATTATAAATAAAATGAAATCAGGCGTGAGTGAATTGCCTGATTTTTTGTGTAATTGTAGTTTTAGATATAAATGTTTGATATAATTTAATTATTATCTTTAAAGTGTTTATTATTAGAAAATTCAATAAAACGAAAATATGAAACTAGAGAGGATTCAATAAAATGAAAGATTATTATGTGGGATTAGATATTGGAACATCATCGATTGGCTGGTCAATCATGGATGAAAATTATCACTTGTTAAAAAAGAAACATAAGAAAACGATGGGAGTTACTTTGTTCAAAGAAGGGCAAACAGCAGCTGATCGTCGCGGATTTAGAACAACTCGAAGAAGATTGTCACGACGGAAATGGCGGTTAAAGTTGCTAGAAGAATTTTTTGATCCTTATATGGCAGAAATTGATCCAACCTTTTTTGCACGTTTAAAAGATTCAAATATTTCACCGTTAGATTCAAATAAAAAGTTTCAAGGTTCATTACTATTTCCTGAAAAGAAAGATACAAATTTTTATGATGAATATCCAACGATTTATCATTTAAGAGATAAATTAATGAATGAAGATAAAAAGTTTGATTTACGTGAGATTTATATTGCAATTCATCACATTGTAAAATATCGTGGTAATTTCCTTAAATCAGCCCCTGTTAATTCTTTTAATACTTCAAAAATTGATTTGAAAGCGGATATTGATGCTATTAATCATCTTTTGGGTGAAAAGAAAGTAGTAATTAATAATGAAAATATTGATGAAGTCGAAAAGGTGCTTTTAGATTTTGAGCTACGTAAACTTGATAAACAAAAACAAGTTAAGGAGTTATTGCTTGAAAAAACTTCAGATAAAGCTTTATTAAAGGTAAATAAACAGGTTACGAATGAATTAGTTAAAGCTATTACTGGATCACCGTTTCAATTAAATGCTCTTTTACAAAAAGAAATTGATAATTCAAAAGAATGGAAATTTTCTTTAGGTGATGAAGGAATTGATGATAAGTTAGCCAGCTTGGAAGCAAGTATGGATAAGAATGAAATTGAATTAACAGGTTTAGTTAAAGAAATTCATGATTGGGTAACATTGAATGAAATTGTTCCCAATGGTCAAAGTTTATCGCAATCAATGATTGAAAAGTATAAAACACATCAAAATCAGCTTAAATTATATAAAGAGTTAGTTCGAAAAGTTGATAAAAAAGATGCCAAGTTACTGAAGCAGGCTTATTCAAATTATATTAATCGTAAAGATGAAAAATTGAAATCATATTCTAAGGATGATTTTGTAGGTAAAGTTTCTAAAATTTTAAAGAAATATGATGAATTTGAAGAAGCAACTACTTTACAAGAAGCAATTGAACTGGACAATTTTATGCCTAAACAAAGGACATCTGCAAATGGTGTAATTCCGCGGCAACTTCATCAAAAAGAACTTGATAAAATTATTGAAAATCAAGCAAAATATTATCCTTGGTTAGCTGAATTGAATCCAAATGAAAATCGACGAAATGAAGCTAAATATAAATTAGATGAATTGGTTGCATTTCGTGTTCCATATTATGTTGGGCCAATGATTGAAAAGAATGATGCCAACAAGGATAATAATGCTAAATTTGCATGGATGATCAGAAAAGAACAGGGAAGAATTACCCCATGGAATTTTGATGAAAAAGTTGATCGAAATCAATCAGCAGAAAATTTCATTAAGCGAATGACAACTAAGGATACGTATTTGTTAGGGGAAGATGTTTTATCTGATAATAGTTTGCTGTATCAAAGATTTAAAGTCCTTAATGAATTAAATAATGTTCGAATCAATAATGATAAGTTGACGGTTTCTGAAAAACAAGGAATCTTTGAAAACTTATTTACTCAAAGTAAAACAGTGTCGGTAAAGAAGTTGCAAAATTACTTGGAAAGTACTGGAGAATATTTAACAACGCCTCAAATTTCAGGATTATCTGATGAGACTAAATTCAACTCGAATTTAGCTACGTACTTGAAATTTAAAGATATTTTTGGCGAAAAAGTAGATAATCCCGACTACATTGATGATTTAGAAAAAATTATTGAGTGGGCAACAGTATTTGAAGATAATGACATTTTTATGGACAAGCTTCAGGAAATTTCATGGCTATCCGAAGATGAATATCGTAAGTTAAAAGGATTGAGATTGCAAGGATGGGGCCGGTTATCAAAGAAACTGTTAACTGGAATTTTTGATGAGGATGGTCAACGGATTATCGACCGGATGTGGAATACCAACGATAACCTAATGCAAATTGTTACATCCGATAATATTTCAGAGCAAATTGCTAAATATAATGAAAAATTTGTAGGTAAGAATGATGTTGAAGCTATTTTAGAAGATGCATATACTTCACCGCAAAATAAAAAGGCAATTCGGAAAGTTGTTAAGGTAGTTAACGATATTGAAAACATAATGGGTTATGCACCATCTGCAATTTCAATTGAGTTTACGCGAAGTAATGAAAAATCAGAGCGAACAAAATCAAGGATGCAATATATTCAAAATGTATATAAAAATATTGCCAAAGAGATTACAGATGATTCATTATTAACAGAATTGAAAAATAAAAATAACAATAAAGATTACTCAGATCGATTGTATTTGTACTTTACTCAATTAGGTCGGGATGCTTATACAGGTAAAAAGTTAGATATTGATAATTTAAGTAATTACGATATTGATCATATTCTTCCCCAAGCGTTTATTAAAGATGATTCGTTGGATAATCGAGTTCTTGTTTCACGTGCAGTCAATAACAGTAAATCAGATAATGTGCCGGTGAAAATGTTTGGAAGTAATCCAATGCCGAATCAGGTATTAGGAGCAAAAACGACTCGTGGATTTTGGCAAAAGTTAAGTGAAATTAATCTGATTTCAAAGAAAAAATACCAGAATTTAACGACGGATCCTGGAACAATCGGAAAGTATACCAAAGAAGGATTTGTAAAGCGGCAATTAGTTGAAACTTCACAAGTTGTTAAATTGGTTTCAACAATTTTAACTGAAAAGTATCAAAATGAAGATACTAAGATTATTGAAATCAAAGCAGCATTGACGCATCAATTTAGAGAAAAATTTGGATTCATTAAGTTACGGAATTTAAATGATTTCCATCATGGATTTGATGCATACATTGTAAACGTAATTGGTCTTTATCTGTATAATCGATATCCAAAGTTAAGAAGTTATTTTGTATATAATGATTTCAAGAAATTAAGTGATAACGCAATTAAGAATTTAAAAACATTTAATTTCTTGGGTGATATTGAGAATAAAAATGTGATTGAATACGATGGACAAATCGTAATGGATAAGCAAGATGTATTTAAACACCTTGAACGAGCTTACATGGCTAAAATTGTACCAGTTTCAAAAGAAGTTTATACGAATGAAAATAATATGTTTAAGCAGACTGTTTTCCCAGCTTCAACAGCATCATCTAAAAAGTTGATTCGTATTAAAAATAATAAGCCAGTTAACATTTATGGTGGATATACTTCAAATAATGACGCTTATTTGGCAATTGTAAAACAAAAAGATAAATATCAAGTTGTCGGAGTTCCGATGCGTTCATTAAGCAGACTGCAGCAAGCAGAAAAAGAGGGAAATCAAGAATATCTTAAAGTGTTGAAAGAAGAATTAACTCCTCAATTTATTCAAGTAAAGAAGAATCGAAAAACGGGCGAAGTAACTAAGAAAGTTAAAGAATTTGAAGTTGTACTTGGAAAAATCTCTTTTGGTCAATTAGTAGTTGATGGTGATCAGAAATTTACTTTAGGAAGTTCAACTTATAAATATAATGCAAGCCAATTAACACTCTCTAAAAAATCAATTGATATTCTTGCTCGAATTGGAGAAAAAGAGAATACGGATGAAGAATTAGAGAATGTATATGCAGATATTCTTAACAAAGTGAATAAGTATTATGCATTGTATGATATTAATAAATTTAGAGAACGATTGAATAATGGATTTGATTTATTTAAAGAATTAAGCATTGAGGAAAAAGAAGATGTTCTAAATAATATGCTTGATGGGCTTCATGCAAATGCCTCATTTGGTAATTTAAAGAAAATAAAAGTTTCAACTCCATTTGGTCAGTTACAAGTGCCAACTGGAATTAAACTTTCACCTAATGCTGAATTAATTTATCAATCACCGACAGGTTTAACTGAAAGAAGAGTGAAATTAAAAGATTTGTAAAATTGAACATAAGAAAAACCGCTCTAAAAAGAGCGGTTTTTAAATGGCTGTCATAGAACAACTCATAAATTTAAACTTGGCAAAAAGCCTTGTTTGATTTCAACTCAGGATGTTAAATCAATAAATTTAAATACTCGGGAGCTACCCGATAAATTAATTGTATCGAATAAATAATCAAATTGTCAAGGAGGAATTTTTATGGGATGGCGATCAGTAATTATAACGCAACATGCCAAGTTATCATATTCTGCACATATGATGAGAGTTCAAACTGGAGATGGAATCAATCAAATTCCAATTGAAGATATTGATTTACTATTAGTTTCCACTACACAAGCAGTTATTAGTAGTGCTTTAATAAGTGAACTTGCACATCAAAATACAAAAATCATATTTACAGATTTGAAAAATCAGCCAGTTTGCGAAACAGTCGGGTATTATCCAAATAATCGTTCTTTAGGAGTTTTAGAAAAACAAATTTCTTGGAAGGACGATCGTAAGCAAAAACTTTGGACAAAAATTATTAAATTGAAGATGACTAACCAGTTAAGAGTATTGAAATTAAGGAAAATCGGATATGAAGATTTAGAGCGAGAAATTGATAAATTGGAAATCGGTGATCCTACTAATCGCGAAGCGGTCGTTGCTCAAAAATATTTTCCAAGATTATTCAATGAGCAAAATTTTAGTCGGCGTAATTCATCGGCAGCAAATGCAGCATTGGACTATGGTTATTCAATTTTATTATCAACAGTTAATAAAGAAATTGTTTCAGCAGGATACTTGACTCAGTTAGGTATTCATCATCATAGTGATGAGAATCAATTTAATTTGGGCTCAGACTTAATGGAATGTTTTCGTCCAGTTGTTGATTATTGGGTGTCAGGACAGAAGTTTAATGAGTTAACCCCTGATATTAAATATGGGTTAGTTGATATGCTGAATGTTGAGTTAAATTATAACGGAAAGACAATGCTATTAAGAAATGTTGTTCCTGATTATGTAAGAAAATGTATAAGCTATCTAAATCAAGAAAGTGATTCTATGCAAATCGAGGTGGATTTTAAAAATGAGGTACCGAATAATGCGATTAATGGTCATGTTTGATTTACCAATGGAAACAAGTGAACAGCGAAAAGCATATCGGATTTTTAGGAAGAAATTAATAAATGAAGGTTTTCTGATGATTCAATATTCAGTTTATGTTAGGGTTTGCGTTAATCGAAAAGCCGCAAACTTTTTAGAAAAAAGAATAAGTACATTTTTACCGAAAGAAGGGATTATTCAAACTTTAATGCTAACAGAGAAACAGTATAATGATATGCATTTCCTAGTTGGAAAGGAAAAGGATGATGTACGAAATTCATCGGGAAGGACAATTATATTATGAAAATGAATTATGAAGGGCATAAGCCACTTGAGTTGTTACCAGGAACGATTACAGTTTTAGGAACAAATAATCGTTCAGTATATTCGGATGTTATTCTAGGTTTACAAGGATTCAACGATAAAATTAGTTTTTTCGATGATGATTATCAACGAATCGATATAAGCAAAGCGATGGATTGGGATGGAGACATCATTGATAGTCAGAATTTAATGAGCAAATATAATACAGAATTAATAAATGCACTTGTTTCCTCAATTACGGATGAACAAAGAAATAAGATCAATAAATGTGAAAATGACTTATACACTGCTATTCAAGATGCAATGCTTTATATGGATTTGCCTTTAGAGGTTTCTTATGATGGAGATTTAAAGAAAGTATTTAAAAATAGTAAAATCCATTTGGCGCCTTCAATTTGCATGAATCCATATGTTATAATCGAAACAGATTTTAAATTACATAAAGAGTGTAATGATACTTCTTGTATTGGATTAAGTAACGTCGCTAATTACTTATCTCAGGACCAATTACAAGAAGTTGTCAAATTGAATGCTGAATTGAAAACCTCAGCTTTGATTATTGAATTTATAAAATTAGAAGATCTTAATTTTTATAAAAATTGTAATTGTTATTATATTGACGAGGACTTTGTTGATTGGCAGCCCTGAAATCATGAGAGCTTAATTATAAAATGCCGGTTTCAGAAGGATGTTAAATCAATAAGTTTAAGTACAACGATTAATATTCCGATGTCTTCCCAAAGGTTTCAGAAGGATGTTAAATCAATAAGTTTAAGTACTTAAACTCCGTTTGTGCTTCCGTATCACTTGTTTCAGAAGGATGTTAAATCAATAAGTTTAAGTACGCGCACCACGTATTTAAACGCGTTACCTTTGTTTCAGAAGGATGTTAAATCAATAAGTTTAAGTACAGCGTTTACGGCGAAAGCGCCACGAAACGCGTTTCAGAAGGATGTTAAATCAATAAGTTTAAGTACCTTTATGATAAATGGTTACATTAAGGAGGTGTTTCAGAAGGATGTTAAATCAATAAGTTTAAGTACTTATCACTTAGTTTTTGTTACTAAATATCGGTTTCAGAAGGATGTTAAATCAATAAGTTTAAGTACTCACGTTTAGTTGCAAAGCCTGATTTGTTTGTTTCAGAAGGATGTTAAATCAATAAGTTTAAGTACGCAACAATTTTAAATAAACAAATAGACCGCGTTTCAGAAGGATGTTAAATCAATAAGTTTAAGTACTCGCGGGCGACCTTGCTAAAAAAGGTGTCCGTTTCAGAAGGATGTTAAATCAATAAGTTTAAGTACTCTTGAAAGTGCGAATAAATCAAATTAATGGTTTCAGAAGGATGTTAAATCAATAAGTTTAAGTACAAATGAACGGCGTTGACTTACCGCAGATTAGTTTCAGAAGGATGTTAAATCAATAAGTTTAAGTACTAAGTCACAAACTGATGACCCGTACTATTGGTTTCAGAAGGATGTTAAATCAATAAGTTTAAGTACTTGAGAATCATTTCCATTTTACCAAGCGGAGTTTCAGAAGGATGTTAAATCAATAAGTTTAAGTACGGTACCCAGATGGTATTTCCGTTATTATAAGTTTCAGAAGGATGTTAAATCAATAAGTTTAAGTACTTTAGCGATTAGCGCCATGCGTCAAGTTATGTTTCAGAAGGATGTTAAATCAATAAGTTTAAGTACTATTTAATGGATGATATACTTCACCTTCACGTTTCAGAAGGATGTTAAATCAATAAGTTTAAGTACTTATTTACACGAAAGGAAAATATCAGATGGGTTTCAGAAGGATGTTAAATCAATAAGTTTAAGTACCGGGTGAGATACTTCATGATATTCCCAAGAGTTTCAGAAGGATGTTAAATCAATAAGTTTAAGTACCTTATTTCCGCTAAACGCTGTACCGTCCCAGTTTCAGAAGGATGTTAAATCAATAAGTTTAAGTACTCTTTGGATCAAAATTCTTCTTTGTGTCATGTTTCAGAAGGATGTTAAATCAATAAGTTTAAGTACGGGCAAACCGTAACCTGCGCCGGAATAACTGTTTCAGAAGGATGTTAAATCAATAAGTTTAAGTACAAGACAATCCCGATTTGTCTTACACAGACTGTTTCAGAAGGATGTTAAATCAATAAGTTTAAGTACAGTTTTCAAACGCAGAAGCCACAACGTATGGTTTCAGAAGGATGTTAAATCAATAAGTTTAAGTACGGAAATGATTCTCAATCAAGCAGGTTATTAGTTTCAGAAGGATGTTAAATCAATAAGTTTAAGTACTAGTTGCTGAAGCATTTATTCCTAATCCATGTTTCAGAAGGATGTTAAATCAATAAGTTTAAGTACTTAAGCTTATGGAGGTTTAAAGAATGGCATGTTTCAGAAGGATGTTAAATCAATAAGTTTAAGTACATATTAAAATGTTGTATTGGGTACCACTTGGTTTCAGAAGGATGTTAAATCAATAAGTTTAAGTACAAAGAAAGGAATGTATAGTGATTGAGTACGGTTTCAGAAGGATGTTAAATCAATAAGTTTAAGTACCCGTTGATATTGAAACGGACGCCCTGGTTAGTTTCAGAAGGATGTTAAATCAATAAGTTTAAGTACACGACCAATGTGTCGATATTAGCATTAAAGGTTTCAGAAGGATGTTAAATCAATAAGTTTAAGTACGGTACCCAGATGGTATTTCCGTTATTATAAGTTTCAGAAGGATGTTAAATCAATAAGTTTA
Organism: Ligilactobacillus aviarius; assembly: GCF_001654615.1. Lineage (GTDB taxonomy): Bacteria > Bacillota > Bacilli > Lactobacillales > Lactobacillaceae > Ligilactobacillus > Ligilactobacillus aviarius_B. The sequence goes on along the minus strand of NZ_LWUD01000051.1, from coordinate 77,877 downwards.
AGTACTTTAGCGATTAGCGCCATGCGTCAAGTTATGTTTCAGAAGGATGTTAAATCAATAAGTTTAAGTACTTAAAGGCAAAAAAATCGTTTCCAACGCGGGTTTCAGAAGGATGTTAAATCAATAAGTTTAAGTACACAACCAAGTTCACAATCTTTTGAGTATGCGTTTCAGAAGGATGTTAAATCAATAAGTTTAAGTACTGCGCATATAACTTAAAACTATCGCGCAACGTTTCAGAAGGATGTTAAATCAATAAGTTTAAGTACTGCGCATATAACTTAAAACTATCGCGCAACGTTTCAGAAGGATGTTAAATCAATAAGTTTAAGTACGCTTAGGAATAGTTCCAGTAAAGCCTAATCGTTTCAGAAGGATGTTAAATCAATAAGTTTAAGTACTTTACGAGCGCCCAATCACTTTCGTCCCTTGTTTCAGAAGGATGTTAAATCAATAAGTTTAAGTACAAATAAAAAAAGCGCCGTTCAGGCACTCCGGTTTCAGAAGGATGTTAAATCAATAAGTTTAAGTACTTTTTTAACATCGCGTGTTATAGTTAAGGCGTTTCAGAAGGATGTTAACTCAATAAGTTTAAGTACTTTGGAGAATGTAACTTTATACTTGTAAGTGTTTCAGAAGGATGTTAAATCAATAAGTTTAAGTACATTGCAAGCTGTTTGCTGTCTGTTTTAATGGTTTCAGAAGGATGTTAAATCAATAAGTTTAAGTACCGCTAAACCCCTTGAGCGACGCGCTAAGACGTTTCAGAAGGATGTTAAATCAATAAGTTTAAGTACCTACCTCTCAGCTTTTCGATGTTTTTCACTGTTTCAGAAGGATGTTAAATCAATAAGTTTAAGTACTTATTATCGTTTAACATTATTATATCACATGTTTCAGAAGGATGTTAAATCAATAAGTTTAAGTACTATATTTTTGTGATTTCACACTTAGATAGTGTTTCAGAAGGATGTTAAATCAATAAGTTTAAGTACTATTATCAACAGTAGTAAACATTGAATCATGTTTCAGAAGGATGTTAAATCAATAAGTTTAAGTACTTGCTTACTATTGGCAAACCGTTCAACCTTGGTTTCAGAAGGATGTTAAATCAATAAGTTTAAGTACATTCAGAAGTTAAGGAGGGTCATGAAATGAGTTTCAGAAGGATGTTAAATCAATAAGTTTAAGTACTTTGCAAACTATCCGCCGTTTGCTTTACTTGTTTCAGAAGGATGTTAAATCAATAAGTTTAAGTACTCGTTACGGAATAAAATGCGCGATAATTATGTTTCAGAAGGATGTTAAATCAATAAGTTTAAGTACTTCTGATTAATCAAATTGTGATTCGCGTACGTTTCAGAAGGATGTTAAATCAATAAGTTTAAGTACGGCGGAAATGCACAATTAGGTGTTCAAGTGGTTTCAGAAGGATGTTAAATCAATAAGTTTAAGTACTCCCCCGAAATTTTTTTGCATAACAGTTACGTTTCAGAAGGATGTTAAATCAATAAGTTTAAGTACTGCGTCCCCTTGAACATGCCCCGCAATGCGGTTTCAGAAGGATGTTAAATCAATAAGTTTAAGTACAATCAACCAATGAATTTTTATAAAGATGTTGTTTCAGAAGGATGTTAAATCAATAAGTTTAAGTACGTGCCACATTTTTCAAGGCACATCGGATAAGTTTCAGAAGGATGTTAAATCAATAAGTTTAAGTACAGGCTGTTGGATTGATAACCCAAGACAATTGTTTCAGAAGGATGTTAAATTGAGAATTATCTCTGAATTTAGAGATAATTTTTTGTATTCGTGACAACTATAAACACATTTATAATTAAGCTAAAATTTTCAATTTCTATAAACATAATTATAATTAAACGGATTTTTTAATTTTTTATAAATGTAATTATAATTCTTCGATTTAAATTTATATTGAAACCGCCTCCATTACATCATAAAATTAAATTACAAAGGAGGCATTTTTTATGAATAAAATTTTAGTAATCAACTGTGGAAGTTCGAGTTTGAAGTTCAAACTTTTCGATGACCGAGGGGAAGCAGTCATTGCACGAGGGTTAGTTGAACGCATTAGCCAACAAGAATCACCAATCAAGATCAGGTATGGGGAACAGGTTGCGAGGTTTACCACTAACATTCCCAACCATACGACTGCATTGCAATTTATTTTCGATCAATTGATCAAGTTAGGAATTATTTCAAATTTAAATGAGATTCAGGCGGTTGGGCACCGGGTTGTTGCTGGCGGCGAATATTTTGATCGGTCGGTTGTAATTACTGAAGATGTGATGAATAAGATCGATGCGTTATCGGAACTGGCACCGTTGCATAATCCGGCAAATTTGACTGGAATTAAGATTTGTAAGAAGTTGTTGCCGCATGCAATGGGCGTGGCAGCGTTTGATACGTCATTTCACCATACCGTACCGGAGAAAAATTTTATGTATAGTGTTCCGTATGAATGGTATTCGAAGTATCATGTTCGGCGGTACGGGGCGCACGGAATCAGCCATCAATACATTGCGATGCAGACCGCAGCGATGATGAATAAGTCGCTTGATGAATTAACGATGATTTCATGTCATTTAGGAGCTGGTTCGTCGATTTGCGCAATCAAAAATGGAAAATCATATGATATTTCAATGGGCTTCACGCCGCTTTCAGGGGTGCAGATGGCAACGCGTTCTGGCGATGTCGATGTTTCGCTTGTCTCATATATCATGAAGAAGTTACATATTAACAAAATTGATGAAATGATCTACATCTTAAATAAGAAATCTGGATTCAAGGGCGTTTCAGGTGTTTCAGCTGACATGCGGGATGTTGAACAGGCCGCAGCTGAAGGCAATCAACGGGCGCAGTTAGCAATTGAATTGTATGTCAACAGTGTGATTCGGTACATTGGACAATATATTGCGGAGTTGCAAGGAATCGACGCTATTACGTTTACTGCCGGAATTGGTGAAAATGCGATCGAAGTTCGTGAACAGATTTTAAAGCATTTCAATTATCTGGGATTAACGGTTGATCATAAACGGAATGATGTTCGCGGAGAAAAACGGTTAATTTCCGGTGACAATTCAAGTATTCAGGCTTTTGTAATTCCAACTGATGAAGAGCAAATGATTGCGATGGACGTTCGCCGATTATTGCAAAAGATTCAGTAATGTATTATTATTTAAAATAATTTAGAAATAAGGGAGAAAAAGATGAATTCACAGCTACATGACTACGTTAAAAAGCATTATGAAAATGGTGATTATGGAAATTACCATGACGGTAAATATGAATATCATTACGAAAATCCTGTTCGCGATGTCCGTGATGACTATGAATTAGGATTTCAAAAAGGGAAAGCAGATCGATTTAATCATTTTCGCTTTTTCCCGTTAAAATTATTTAAAAAACTCAATCAATTATTTCATGGGAAGTTGCACGAAATCGTTGATTACATTGAAGGTTATCGGGCAGCGTTTAAAATGTAAAGGAACTCTGTTTAATGTTGAAGTCATTAAGCAGAGCTTTTTTTATTAGAATGTTTTCTAAAGTGATTCTCGTGATACAATAAAGACAATAATTTTTTTAATCATAGCAAAAAAACTATTATTTTTTTAGAAAAAACGACTAATAAAAGATAGTATGGCGGATATAGTTTATAAATTAATGAGGAATAATTATTATCAATTTTTTGGAGGGTGAAAGTTATGAATAAAAGGAAAAAAGTTGTTATTGATTGTGATCCGGGAATAGATGATTTTCTGGCGTTATGGCTGGCATTAAGGTCTCCTGAGTTAGATGTGATGGGAATAACGATTGTTGCTGGAAATGTGCCAGTTGAACAAGGTGTAAAAAACGCATTAAAAGTTTTAAAGATTACTAATCGATTAGATATTCCTGTATATGCTGGTGCTCAAAAACCGTTAAAAAAGCCATACATAAGTGCTCAAGATACTCACGGTGAAGATGGCTTAGGTGAAAGTGATTTTGAAGATGTAACGAATGGAATTTGTCGTCAAAATGCGAGTGAATTTCTAAATAAAACATTAATGGCAAATTCAGATGTTACGGTTATTGCGATTGGTCCTTTGACAAATATTGCAATTGCAATGCAAAAAGATATTCAAGCGTGGAAAAAATGTAAAGCGTTAATTTCAATGGGTGGCGCATTTAAGTCTTATGGAAACTGTTCACCAGTCGCAGAGTATAACTATTGGTGTGATCCAGATGCTGCTTCATATGTTTATAAGCATTCACCTGTTTTGATAACAATGGTTGGACTAGATGTAACTCGAAAGATCGTCTTAACTCCTAATATATTAGAGTTAATCCAGCAAGAAAATAGTGAAGTTGCCTCTGTAATAAGAAAAATAACACGTTTTTATTTTGATTTTCACTGGAAACAAGAAAAAGTTATTGGGTGTGTTATTAATGACCCGTTGACTGTTGCGCTCCTATTGGATCCTGAGATTTGTAGTGGATTTAAGAGTTATGTTCAAATTAATACAGATTCGGGGATTGGCAATGGGCAATCAATAGTTGATGAAAAGAGCTTTTACCATCATGATGCCAATGCCAAAGTTTTGACGCAAGTTGATTCAATTAAATTTATGAAACTATTTTTAAACCGAATAGCCGAAATTGATTTAGGGTTACTTGATCAAATTTTACCAGCAATTATGGGGGAGAAAGATTAATGAAAAGTTCAAAGAAAGTTTCAGTAAAGAAAATAACAATTTTAGCGTTTTGTATCGTACTGAACATTGTTGGAAGTAATTTAGCTTTAATGTTGCGGTTACCAATTTATTTAGATTCAATTGGAACGATTTTAGGAGCGGCACTTTTTGGCCCGATTTGGGGAATGCTAGCCGGTGGAATTACTGACGTCATTATGGGATTGACAACAGATTTAACATCAATGTATTACATTCCGGTTGCGTTAGTTTTAGGGTGTTTGGCAGGTTTTCTGTATCGCAAAATTAGTCCGGATCGTTTTAGTAAAGTTTGGATTGTTGCACTGTTAATCTCATTACCGGGAACGATTTTGTCAACGGCAATTACTTACTTAGCGTTTGGTGGAGTTACATCTTCAGGCTCATCGATTATTGTCCAATTACTGTTTGGGATTGGATTAAGCAAGTTTTGGGCAATTTTTATTGTTCAAGTTTTAACTGATCTTTTAGATAGAATAGTCTCTGTATATATTGTTGCGGTGTTGTTTCATTCATATAAACCATTGAAAAAATTATCAGTTTAAATTTAATCTCAAAGAAAATACAAACTGAGTTAGTCCTTCTTGTTGAATTATTGAAGGTTATCGGGCAGCATTTCAACATTGAAATTGTAAGGCATTGACTGCATTATGCGGTTGATGATTTTTTGAGTTAGAGAAAATTTTATATGTATCTTATTTTGGAAGAAGGGTTTATTTTTTAAGCCGATTTTGCGATATAATAACAGATAATATTGAGACTTAAAGGAGTAATTACGATGGATCACCAAAAATTAATGCACGAACTTGTCGAATTCAGACATTCACGGGGATGGGATGAGTATCATAACCTGAAGAATTTGGCGGAGGCGGTAAATATCGAAGCGGCCGAAATCATGGAGATTTTCCAGTGGAAGGAAACGACTGACCAACTAACTGATGAGGAAACGACGCATTTAAAGGGTGAAATTGCCGATACATTGATTTATCTATTTTATATGTGTGATCAGTTAAAAATTGATCCAATTGACGTGATGAAGGCGAAACTCGAATATAATAAGGGACGGCATTGGAAGGAAGATAAGAATGTCTAAAAAAATTAATGAGCCAGTAATTTATAAAACTAAATATCATAATATGGAAAATTGGGGAATTGAAGATTTAAGCAACGATGTGGCAAATCAAATTAATGAAGAGAAAAAGGAATATATTGTAAATTATCCAACAGTTTATATTATTGAAGATGAGAAACGTAAAGATAAATATCGAGTATATGTTGGAGAAACTAACGATATTCGCCAAAGAACACTTGAACATTTAAAAGTCGATCCTAAGGATGAAAATCGTAAAGATTGGCAAGATTTAGAAAAAGCAAACGACTCAGAAATGTACGTTATCGGACACAATCATTTTAATAAGTCATTAACATTAGATATAGAAAATCAATTAATGCTTTATTTATCAAGCGTTCCAGCAATTGAAAAGGTAAATAATCGAAGGAATAATTTTCAAAGTCAATATTATACATCTGATGAGCGCGATGAAATTTTTAAGTTAATGTGGAAGAAACTTCATCAGAAAAATAAAAAATTATTTCCAGCAGAGTCTTTGATTAAAGATACAGCGATTTTTAAAGCTTCTCCCTTCCATAAATTGACAAATGAGCAATTAACAGCGAAATTGAAAATATATGAAAAGGTTAAAGAAGCACTTGAAAATAACGAACAAGGACAATTGATTCTTGTTGAAGGTGAGGCTGGTGCTGGTAAAACGGTTCTTTTAAGTAATCTTTTTTATGATTTAAAAAAGACAAAACTAAGTAATGGAGAGTATGTTGACGCTAGAATTTTTGTCCGTCATGATGAACAACAAAAGGTTTATCAAGAAATATCTAAAAAGTTAGGATTTAAAGATTCAGTTATTGATAGGCCAATTGCATTTCTTAAAGATAATGATTATGCAGATGTTGTTTTAATTGATGAAGCACATCTTTTGCTTACACAATTTAATCAGAGTTATACGAAGAAAATTAGTAATAATATTTCTGGAAATCAGTTAAAAGACTTTTTATCACATGCAAAAGTTGTAATTGCTATCTTAGATGAAAGACAAATGGTAGCTAAAAATGAAATGCTAAGAGATAGTGATTTCAATGAATTAGAAAAACTCGCTGGAAAGAATATCATAAGATTAGAAAATCAGATGCGGATGCAAGCAAATAGTAAGACAAGTCAATGGATCAAGGACTTTATTTATAAGCAAGAAATCAAACCGCTTCCACAAGATGATAATTATAAAATTAAATTCTTTGATGATCCATATAATTTAGAACAGGCGATAAAAGAAAAAGATAAAGATCAAGAATATGGAATTTCAAGGATGGTCGCAACCTATGATTGGGAATACAAACGTAAAGCAAAAGAAAACGGTGAGTTTTGGAACGTTGAAATTGGCGATTGGAAAAAACCGTGGAATTATCAAGTTGATTATTCTAGAAAAGATGTTGCCTGGGCTGAAATCCCGGAAACTATTAATGAAGTAGGTTCAATTTTTACTGTTCAAGGTTTTGACTTGAATTATTGTGGACTGATAATTGGGCCATCAGTAAAATATCGAAATGGTAAAGTGATATTTGACGAATCTAGAAGCTGTGATGATAGAGCAAAAGGTAATCGTAAATTTGGAGAAAAAAGTGAAAGTGTAGGATTAGCATTAATTCAAAATGCGCTGAATGTCTTGATGACTCGTGGTGTGCATGGGTTGTATATTTATGCGGTTGATGATAAATCAAGAGGGAAATTAGAAAATTTAAATAAATAAAACTTTTGTGAGGGGATAATTATGGAAGATTGGAACTTAAGAACAATTATTAAAAAAATGGGAGAAAGGTTTAGTGATCACAAGAAAAAAAGATCTGTAAAGGGATTTAAAAAAATATAGATGAAAATAAAGCATTAGAAACTTTTATTCAAAATAATTTTAAAGAGTTCAAAGCACAAGCATCAATAGGACAAGGAAGTGTAACAACATATCCTTGGATTGTAATATTTTATCCACCGATTACAACAAGTGCTAAAAGAGGGATATACGTTGATTATTTATATTCTTCAGAGGTGAAAAAAGTTTCCTTATGCATTCAATTGGGTGTAGAACAACTTGGATTAATTTCTCAAAAGAATGTAGAAAATATAAAAAACAATATCAAAGATATTTTAGGTAAGGATATTCCTTCAGATGATATTAATTTAATTGATAGAGATGAACAATTACAACCAACACAGACTGAATTAGAAAAAGCGCTTGAATACAAAAATGCGGTGATATGTTCAATAAATTATGATTTAGAAAATCTTCCTTCAAACGAAGAAATGATGAGGGACTTAGAATATTTTATATCATTATTAAAAAAGATTACAAAAGAAAAATTGGACGAAATATTTAGAAATAATTCAAACGTCATTTCAGAAGAAGATGAATCATATAATGTTGAAATAACAAATCCTCAAATTGATTTAAATACTATTTACTATGGCGTACCTGGTACAGGAAAATCATATCAAGTAAAACAATTAGTTGAAGATAATAATATTTCTGACAAAGATGTATTTAGATCAACTTTACATCCTGAATATTCGTACTCTGATTTTGTAGGTCAAGTTTTACCAGATGTTGATGAAAATGGTAAGCCAACGTATAAATATCAACCAGGAATTTTTACTAAGGCATTAGAACGTGCTTTAAAAGTGGACGAACCAGTTCTTTTAATTTTAGAAGAAATGAGTCGTGCGAATGTTTCCGCGGTATTCGGTGATATTTTCCAACTTTTAGACCGCAATCAATCGGGAAAGAGTGATTATGGAATAAATAACGATTTGATTTATAATCATTTAGATAAGGAAGCTCAGAATGCTTTAGACAGTAAAAAAATCAAATTGCCTGAGAATTTATATATTATCGGAACAGTTAACACAAGTGATCAAAACGTATTTCCAATGGACAATGCATTTAAGAGAAGATTTTCGTGGCAATATGTTTCAATTGGAATTCCAGACGAAGATAACAATCCTAAATTAACGATTAAAATAGAAAAAGAAGATCAAACTACAGAGCGCAAAGTTAAATGGTCAGAATTACTTTTTAAACTTAACGAATTTATTGTAAATCGTGAAAACGGATTAGGTCTTACAGAAGACAAGCAGTTGGGACCATATTTTATTAAGTTTGATGATATTGGCGACACTAAGAGAAATGATGAACTGATAAAGAACAAACTTTTGCAATATTTGTGGGATGATGTTCAAAATTCAATGGCAGCATTTGGGAATGCAAATGCTCCTTTATTTGATAGATCAATTCATAGTTTCTCAGAATTATATGAATGTTATGATAAGCAGCAAGTATTTTCAAATGAATTTCTTGGAAAAGATTATTTGAATCTTTTAGTTCAAGAAGAGGATAATCATGATAAATAATATTCAAAATATTGATGTTGTGATGGATAAGCAAACTGTAGCGAAAGAATTGATTAAAAAATATCAGTTAAAAGATGAAGTGAAGAATGGCTGTTCCCAATTTGTGGGAATCATATGTAAAGACACAGATGCTTTGATATCTCTTCCATATAATTTTATGAAAATTGAGAATTTTAAAAATCTAAGTATTGAAAGTCAATTTAAAAATATTCAAGTCATTCTTATGTCGATTTTAATATATAATCGGACACAGGGATTATCTGGAGTTGAAGATTTTAATTGTTCTTTTCCGATTAATGCTTATAATCAAATTTATGAATTTTACCAAAAATATGGTTTATACTACGAAAATATCGTTAATGTAAAGATTGGACAAAGTGGAAATATTGATTGGAAAACCACTTTTCGAAAGTCGAATAGCTTTATTAATACTGCAAGTAATACGGTTGTGTATTTTCCCTTTTATCAAAAAGAAAAAATTATAACTAATAATTTGATAACCGAATGCGTGGCTTTTGTGTTGAATTATACAAAAGAGTATTTTAAGGATTTGCTTTCACTTCCAATGAGTACTGAACTTGAAAAATTTGGAATCAATTATTCATTGTTGAATAATAAAGATTATGTTGTTCAACAATTAAATAAAGAGCTTAGCCATACATATAAGGACCACTTAAGAAATCTAATCACTAATCTTATTCGGTTTTTTGAAAAATTGGAAACTAATTATAACTATGATTTTTCAATGGTTCAATTTGAATTTCATAATGTTTGGGAACATGCCGTGAATGCATATTTAACTAATCATTTTAGCGGTGTCAATCCTGATACTGCTCAATTTAATTTTGAAAGTGAAAAAGTTAGAAAATTTTTCTTCCAGAAAGATTCACAGAGTTATGATAAAGCACACAGCCAGAATGTATTAGAACCAGATCATTATTATCTTGATGAAGAAAGTGATATTCAATATATATTTGATTCAAAATATATGAAGGAATTGAATGGATTAAATCATAAGCAACTTATATATGGATTTCTATACGGAAATCGTGCTAAAAAAACTTATAACACTCTTATTTTACCTGGTTTACCATCAATCGATAAAAATCAGGTACAAGTACAAAAACACGTTGAAGTTAAAGAAGAGTTTTTACCCAGTTCAGTGAATGAACAAATTATTTATCAGATTAAACTTAATGAAAAAGCGGTTTTAGAATCATTTGTCTCTGAAAGTTAAATAATTTTCTGCATTAGGTTTTCGCAATCAATAAGGAGTAAATATATGAACAATATTCCAACCCCTAAAATCAGTGAAATTTTAAAAGAAGAATTTATGATTCCTTTTGATCTGTCCGCATACGCTTTAGCAAAGGCGATTCATGTTCCCGTTTCACGCATTCAAGATATTTTAAATGATCATCGTAAAATTACTGTGGATACTTCAATCCGTCTTGGAAAATTCTTTGGGGTATCAGACAATTACTTTTTAAATTTACAAAATGACATTGATATTCGGAATGCAGAACTTGAAAATTTCGAAGATTATAAAGAAATTGAATTAATTCATGGTTGATTTGAAGCAGTTTCGCAAGTTAGCGGAACTGCTTTTATAGTATCTGTATAAATTTGGGCCAACACCTGATACAATTAACTTAAGTAAAATAAGGAGACAATTTAAATGGAAGAAGAATTTGAAAAACAAGCAATTGATGTTTTTTGTGAAAATGTTAAAGCATGGCTTCATTCACTACCTTTAACGCCTGAAGAACTTTCTGAACAGTCAGGAGTCGATATAAGAACGATTGAAGATATTTTAAAAAAGAAAATTACTTCAATTCCATCAACGGAAATTCTGACTAAGTTAAGTGATACTTTTGAAATTCCAATGGATGAGCTATTATTTGGAGATTCAGGGATTGCTTTTGATTCGTTATTTAGTGGTTTGGCAATTCAAAATGATTCAGATTCTCAAGAAGATTTAAAATATAATCAAGAAAAAGTAATTGAAATCATCAAAGAGAATATATTACCTTTAATCGACGAAATAAAAGGGGCATTGGATCTAACCTTAAATAAGATTATTGATTTCTATCCAGACAAAGTATGGTTAGATGAAATCAATAAGATTTACAATTTAGTAATTGATTTTTCTTTGGCAGCTTCAAATTCAGTTCTAGAAGTGGTCGATGCAGAATATGAAAATTTTATCGGAGATCAATTTGATAATCTTTTTAAAGCATTTGATATGACCAAAGAATTAATGACTAATAATTTTGGATTTGATAATGATGGAAATGCTAACGTAGAGTTGCACGAAGGAGCATATTTAATGGCGGTCTATCAATTGTCTGAAAGATGTAGTGAGATTATTGGGATGTTTTTAGAATCGGTGGTTAATTCTGGATTTATTACAGAAAAACAAATCAAAGAATATCTTCCAATGATAAATTTTGATGAAAGTTTATGATTGTGAAACTTAATAAGAGAATAAACAAAATAAGGAGATCATCAACATGACAGAAGATTTTGATAAAAATGAAATTATTGACACACTAGGTGAAAACGTTAGCTCATGGCTTTATTCATTAGATTTGACGATTGAAGAATTATCCGAGAAAACGGGACTTAGTGCTACAACGATCAGTAAAATTGCAAATAAGAAAATTACTTCGATTCCACGCGTGGATACATTGATCAAATTAAGCGATGCCTTCGCAATTCCAATCGATGATTTATTGTTTGATGATACGCATGCCGGATTAGATGACTTACGGGATATGTTAATGGAAGATCAAGATTCCGTTGATGACGATAACATGGATGCAGATATTGATATCCCTGAGAAAATATCTATCCCTCAAGCTGATTCTCAATTAGATAACAAACAACTCAAAAAGCTTGTTAAGCAAATGGTTATAGACGAATTGGTTCCACTCAACAAGGAACTTCCTGATTCATTAGATTTGACGGTGGATGCAATTAAGAAGCCTAATCCAGATAAGGTATGGCTTGATCAAATGGATAAAATTGGAGAATTACTAAGAGATTTTACAGTTGATTTCTTTATTAATCTTGCTCCAAACGTTGATATTGAAGAGAGTATTTTGAGTATGTTCACCGACCGGTTAGCTGATTTTCAACAAGCATTTGATCGTGCCAAAAGCGCAATCGATGAGATTGGCTTTAGCAGCACCGATATCGTTAAGCTTCAACCTGGACAAGAAATGGTTTATTCATATCATCAAGGTTTCTTCCAAATGGGGATCATTCAATTAGTTGATATTTTTAGTGATGTTATCAGTATGTTCTTAGGAATTGTTACTAGCCAGGGATATATCACAGAGGAAGAAGTCGTTAGGTATTTACCAAGTATGAAGGAAATCATGGATTAATAAACAATTTGTAATCACGGGGGAAAATAATGGCTACAAAAGAGCAGATTCAGGCAATTATGAAACTCAGAAATGACTGGAAAGTAGAAGATGATCAACGGGATGCAGGGTTACCGTATCAATTTGAAGGGATTGAACGGATCGACAATCTTCAATATGGCAAAGATCCGCAATATAATCTATTGGATATTTATCGTCCAGTCGATCAAAGGGGAAAGTTGCCAGTTATCATTTTAATTCATGGCGGTAACTGGTGCTATGGAACAAAGGAAACATACCAATATTATGGAATGGGATTAGCTCAGCATGGCTTTGCCGTTGTCAATGCTAGTTATTGTTTAGCACCGGATGTCAGCTTTCCGGGCGAACTCGATGATATTGATTGCTATATTCATTGGGTCGTTGCACATGCTGAAGAATATCATTTTGATTTAAATAATGTTTTTTTAGTCGGTGATAGTGCCGGCGGTCAGATGGCATATCAGTATTTAACAGTGTATGCCAATCCGAGTTATCGGAAATATTTTGGCTATGAAAAGCCACAGTTAACATTTCGTGCCGGCATTCTTAATTGTGCTCCTTATTTCATGCTGACTCAAACGCTCTGGACAGCTACTAAAGCATACTTTACTGAAGAGGTCCTTGCTCAAAAGCGGGAAATGATGGCAACTGAAGAAAGTTATGTTCCTGAGATTCCACCGCTTTACATTGCGACTGGTAATGCGGATTATCTTCGCGATGATTCAATGAAGTTTGCCGGATTTTTGATGGAAAAGCATCATCCGCATGTTGCGAAAGTTTATGGTGATGACCAGCATCCGTTAAAACATGACTTCATGATCGATCAGCGAAGTACGTTTGCGAAAAAGGCAACGCAAGATGAGATTGATTTTATGAGAAAATATATAAAATAATATAGTGAAAAAGGTATTTCAGCCCCAAACTGAAATACCTTTTTTTCTTTACTCTTTATCTAATTCCTTCAAAATCTTCAACGCAATCGATTCTGTTGTGATCAAATCAGTAAAGAATCCTCCACGTAATGCACCAAGCACAGCATTAGTTTTACTTTTCCGTGTAACAATTCCAAACCGTCTTGAAACATTTAAAATATTTTCAAGCGGAGCTGAAAAGGCAGTGCTGTCCTTTTCATCAATCAAGAATTGTCCGTTAATATCATACGGACGGGCAAAGACCATTCCTGCAATTTTATCCAAATCAACTCCTGGAAAAATCTTATCAATATTATCATACCAAGGTTGGTTAGCTTCGATTGAATCCAGTGTTCCAACACTTGAAATGATCATGTCCATTTTCTTTGCATGTTCAAACGCTTTTTCCATTGACGGCTCTTTTGCAAGTTGTTTGCGAACATCTTTATTTAAAATGTAGAGCGGCCCAGGAATCGTAAAGTATGGAGCGTTGTAGTTAACGGCAGCGCGTTGGACCATTCGCGTTGAACCAGTTAATGAATGATACTTCATGTTTTCGCCAAGAAATTGAGTAAATACCAAATCGTCCTGTTGCGTTGGACGGAATTTATTCAATGTTGAGAAAATCATATCACCCCAACTTAAACCGACAACATGGGCGTTTTTGATTGCTGCTTGAATTTGATATGCCGCAAACGTACTCGCCAAATCATCTCGTTCAGCAGGATTCGTTGGATTTTTAAGAATATACAAATTTTTGATTGGAAACATGTTAATTAATCTTTGCTCGAGTTCGTCATTCCGTTGGTATATGGTATGGATATTGATACTGACCAATCCCGTCGAACGCGCCTCGTCAAGATATTTCAAGATTAGGTATCGACTGATTGAATATTTTTTTGAAATATCACTAATTGAAAGATTACTAAGGTAATAATCTTGAGCAATGTTGCCCAATAAAATTTCATGTTCCGAATTCACAAAAAAGACCTCCACGACTATAAATTATACTTATTATTTTAAATTTTTAAAAAATAAACGCTTTATTTACAATTTTTAAAATGAGTGCTAGCATTAAAAATGTAAGGAATTAATGAAAGGGGCTAATACTATGACTCAAAATGAAGATGAAATTCTCAAAATGCACGGTGGCGAAAAGCCAGGCGTTTTAAGTATTGCACCAAGATTTAATGTAACAAATCGCGAGCAACTTGGAAAGGCTTATACTCCAGGAGTTGCTCAAATCGCAAAATTAATTGAAAAAGATCCGGATGCTAAGGATAAATATACAACAAGCGGAAAATTAGTTGCGATGGTAACTGACGGAACTGCTGTTTTAGGACTTGGTAATATCGGTCCAGCAGGCGGCTTGCCAATTATTGAAGGAAAAGCATTGCTTTACAAGGATCTTGCTGATGTTGATGCAATTCCGTTAGCACTTGATCAAGTTCCAGTTGATGAATTTGTTCAAACAGTTAAGAACATCTCAAAGTCATTTGCAGGAATTCACTTGGAAGACATTGCGGCTCCACGGTGTTTCGAAATTGAAGAAAAATTGGCAAATGAATTGGATATTCCGGTTTATCATGACGACCAAGAAGGAACTGCAATCGTTGTTTTAGCAGCCTTGATCAATGCTGCTAAAGTTGTCGGTAAGAAGTTGACTGATCTCAAAATTTTATTGAATGGGGTCGGTGCTTCAGGATTGGCAACTGCACGGTTACTTTTGAATGCCGGAATCAAGAATATTACTTTAGTTGATATTGATGGTCCGGTTTCAGCGAATAGTCAAAATTACAACAAGTATCAACGCGAAGTTGCAAAAGAAAGTGCGGTTCAAACGAAGTTCAAGGATCTTGACGAAGCAATCGTTGGTCAAGATGTCTTCATTGGATTATCAGATGCTAATGTTTTGAGCAAGGAACAAGTTCAAAAGATGGCAAATGATCCAATCATCTTTGCATTGGCAAATCCAAAACCTGAAATTGATCCAGCAATTGCCAAGGAAGCGGGAGCAAAGGTAATTGCAACCGGTTCAAGCCAATATCCAAACCAAGTTAATAATGTTCTTGCCTTCCCAGGGTTATTCCGTGGATTACTTAAATCAGGAATCAAAAAGGTAACGTTTGAACTTGAAACAGCGGTTGCTGAAGGGCTTGCCCAAATGGTAACTGATCCTGAACCGGAAAGAATTATTTCGGGCGTATTTGAAGGAGGTGTTGCCGACACAGTAACAAAGGCTGTCGTCGATTTTTCAAAGAGATAAGGAGAATTGATAATTCACTACGGAAAGAAGAATGATGGTAATGAGAATCTTTTGGACTTCTATTCAAAGTGTAATTTCAATTGTCTTATTCATGGCCGTCGGATATTTTTGTCGGGCCAAAGGTTGGTTTAGTGATAAGTTCTCAAAGGGATTATCACAATTAATTATGAAAATCGCGTTACCTTGCGGAATCTTCACGTCTATGTTGAAGCGCTTTCATTTGAATCAGCTAAAATCGCTTTCGAAGGGTCTTGTATATACGATTTTAGCCATTTTAATAGGTTACGTTATCAGTTGGATCGCAGTTAAAGTACTGCGGGTTCCAAAAGGAAAACGCGGATTGATGATGACCGGAATTAATGGTGCGAACACAGTATTCATTGGAATGCCATTGAATATTGCGTTATTCGGTCAAGTATCAATTCCATATCTACTTGTTTATTATATCATAAACACAATTATTATTTGGACATTAGGTGTTTGGGTAATCGCTGGCGATGATCCAACTGCCGATGGTAAAAAGGGAGTTCAAATTGATTGGAAGCACTTTTTACCAGCTCCAATTTGGGGATTCATTATTGCGATCCCATTCTTAATTTGGATGCCGAATGCGGCAACAACATTACCAACCTTTATTACGAATACATTAACTGGATTGGGTAACTTGGTTACACCATTATCGTTGATGTATATCGGAATTATGTTAAAAGACTTTGGAATTTCGAACATTCGCTTTGATAAATACTTGAACATTTCATTAATTGGACGGTTCATTGTATCACCATTGATTATGTTCGGATTAGTATACTTTGGAATGCATGTCATGGGAATCGGAATGTTTTCTATGTTCCGGAAGACATTGATCATTCAATCAGCAACTCCTTCATTGGCTGTTTTGCCGATTTTGGCTGATCAATATCATGGAGATGTACAATTTGCGACAAATTTGGTTGTTGCAACCTCAACTTTGTTCGTAATTGTTGTCCCAGTCATTATGCTTTTACTTAATTTCATGTAATTTGATCAAATAAGGAGCGCAGTTAACAATGGAAGTTAGAGAAATTGATCTTCACGTTAAACGGAATTTTGATCGGTGGCACTCATTTTTAATTGAACATGGAATAAGCGGATTTGCTCCGCAAGAGACCGCAGCGATCGATCGGACATTTATTTGGAATGAAGCCGGTCAGATCATTGCAACCGGATCGATTGCGGGAAACATTTTAAAATACATTGCGATTGACGATGCCTACCAAAATGGAGGTGCAATGTTTAATCAAGTTGTCAGCAAGCTAATGAACGAAGCCGCACAGCTTGGACGCTTTCACTTGTTTGTTTTCACCAAACCTAAATACATTAAAAGTTTTAGTTATGTTGGCTTTCATTTACTTGCTGAAGTTGAAGATGGAGCTGTTCTTGAAACAGGTACTCCAGATATTAATGATTATCTTGATCAATTACCAAAGATTAATGATCAACATGATAAGAAGATTGCAGCAATCGTTATGAATGCGAATCCGTTTACGTTAGGGCATCGATATCTTGTTGAAAAAGCAAGTCGGGAAAATGATTCTGTTTATGTATTTGTTGTTAGCCAAGATGTATCACTGTTCAAATTTGATGAACGGTTTAAATTGGTAAAAGCAGGAACTGAAGATTTGAAAAATGTAATCGTGGTCCCTGGTAAAGAATACATGGTAAGTTATGCAACATTTCCGGCATACTTCTTAAAAGATGATCAAAATGTTGGGCGGTTTCAAGCAAAACTCGATGCGGAATTATTTAAAAATAAAATCGCTGCTCCATTGAATATTACGCGCCGCTATCTTGGAAGCGAACCTTATTCAAAAACGACAGATGTTTACAATGATGAATTAAGTAAAGTTTTACCTCCGGAAGTTGAAGTGCGGATCATTGAACGTAAAAAGAACGTTGGCGGAAAAATCATCACCGCAACACAAGTTCGTGAAGCAATCCAAAGAGATGATCTTTCGATGATCAAAAACTTTGTTCCGGAGACAACGTTTGATTTTATTAAAGAGAACATTGGTTTATTAAAGGATAGATTTTAAAGAGGTGTGATTATGAAAATTGAAAAAACAGCTCTTGCAGGTACAGTTGAATCATCAGATATTCAATTTACGTTGAGTGCCAGTGATAATGGAATTCAAATTGATTTAGATTCACCTGTAAAAGATTTATATGGTAAGCAAATTATTCAAGTAATTGAAGATACTCTTAAAGCTTATAACATTGAGAGTGTGAAGGTTAAAGCAATTGACAAGGGTGCCTTAGATTGTGTAATTAAAGCCCGGCTGGTTACTGCAATTCAACGTTCATTAGGTATGGATGAACCAAATTGGGAGGTGCTATAAATGGAAGAAAGATTACGGCGGACAATGATGTTTGTTCCAGGAAACAACGCCGGAATGGTGCGTGACGCTGGAATTTATGGTGCCGACTCGATTATGTTCGATCTCGAAGATGCGGTTTCATTAGCAGAAAAAGATTCAGCTCGGATGTTGGTATATCAAGCATTACAAACTCAAGATTATGGTGATGCTGAATTAGTTGTTCGGATCAATGGAAATGATACTAAATATTTTCATGACGATGTTTTCGCAATGGTTAAAGCCGGAATCGATGTTATTCGGTTGCCAAAAGTTGAATCAGCAGAAATGATGCAAGACTTGGTTAAGGTAATCGAAGAAGCTGAAAAGAAATTTGGTCGTGAACCAGGGTCAACACATGTCATGGCAGCGATCGAAAGTGCACGGGGCGTTTTGAAATCACTTGAAATCGCCGAAAGTACTGATCGGATGATCGGCCTTGCGCTTTCAGCTGAAGACTATACAACTGATTTGAAGACTAAACGTTATGTTGATGGGGTTGAATTAGAATTTGCCCGGAACATGATTTTGAATGCTGCACGGGCAGCTGGCATCGCAGCCTTTGATACTGTCTTCACAAAAGTTGATGACATGGATGGTTTCAAGAAAGAAACGGAACACATCTACAAGCTTGGTTTTGACGGTAAATCAATTATTAATCCGCGCCAAATTGACGTTGTTAATAAGATTTACGAACCAACACGTGCTGAAATTGAAAATGCACTTGATGTTGAAGCAGCTCTTGAAGAAGCACACCGGAAGAATTCTGGAGTTATCGCATTGAATGGTCAAATGGTTGACCGTCCAGTTGCTTTACGTGCTCAACGGGTTATCCGCTTAGCAAAGGCTTCAAACTTGATCAATGAGGAAGGTGATTTCATTGAAGAATAGTATCGGACGTGAATTATCAGATGATTTAATGAAGAAGTTGGATTATAAGCCATTTGAAAGTACCGAAATCGGGAATCCGGTTGTTCAACGGGTTGCACCAAAAGTTCGGGTTTCAACTGGTAACGATAAATTAACAACTTCAATTAAAGACGTCGTTCGTGAAACAGTTAAGGATGGAATGACAATTTCATTCCACCACCATTTACGTGAAGGTGATTTCATCTTTAACATGGTAATGGATGAAATCATTAAGCAAGGAATCAAAGATTTAACTTTGGCACCTTCATCATTAACAAATGTAATGAACGATAAGGTAATTGAAGCCATTAAAGCTGGAACAGTTACTCATATTGAATCTTCAGGAATGCGTGGAACATTAGGTGAAGCCGTTTCTCACGGAATTTTAAAAGATCCTGTTATCCTACGTTCACACGGTGCACGTGCCCGTGCCATCGAAAACGGCGATGTTAAGATCGACGTTGCCTTTCTTGGTGTTCCAAATGCTGATCGTTTAGGAAATGCAAATGGAATGACGGGTGACGCTGCATTCGGTTCATTAGGTTATGCCTTAGTTGATGCTGCATATGCAGATAAGGTTGTTTTATTAACTGATAATGTGGTTGATTATCCTAATACACCAGCTTCGATCATGCAAACACAAGTTGATTATGTTGTGCAAGTTGACAAGGTTGGTGACCCAGATCGAATCGGTTCTGGTGCTACTCGGTTTACAAAGAACCCTAAGGACTTAAAGATTGCCAAAATGGTTAATGATGTTATTGTTCACTCACCATACTTTAAGCAAGGCTTCTCATTCCAAACAGGTTCAGGTGGTGCTGCGTTAGCCGTTGCTCGGTTCTTACGCCAATCAATGCTTGATAAGAATATTACAGCATCATTTGCTTTAGGTGGAATTACAACACCTATCGTTAAGCTTTTAGAAGAAGGTCTTGTTAAGAAAGTCATGGACGTTCAAGACTTTGATAAAGGTGCTGCCGATTCAATGAAGAACAACCGCGATCAACAAGAAATCGATGCTTCTTGGTATGCTGATCCTGATAATAAGGGTGCGATGGTTGATCAATTAGATGTATGTATCTTATCAGCATTGGAAATCGATACTGACTTTAACGTTAATGTTATGACTGGTTCAAACGGTGTTCTTCGGGGAGCTATTGGTGGTCACCAAGATGCTGCGACAGCGAAGATGACAATTATTTCAGCTCCGTTGACTCGTGGTCGGATCGCAACGGTTGTTCCAAAGGTTGGGACTGTTGTTACACCGGGCGATTCAATCGATGTTTTAGTTACTGAAGTCGGAGTTGCTGTCAATCCAAAACGGAAAGACTTAATTGAAGCCTTCAAGAAGGTTCCTGGAATTCCTTTGATGACGATCGAAGAACTTCAACAACGGGCTGAAAAGATCGTTGGTAAGCCAGAAAAATTACAATATACTGACAAGACAGTTGCGATGATCGAATATCGTGACAAAACAATTATCGATGAAGTTAAACAATTAAAAGATTAATTTTGCAGTAAAGCAGGATAAGGAAAATGAAGAATATTTTTGAAAATGGGATTTCACAAAACATTACTGATGTCTTAAAAAATCGCGATCGTCGGGTCGCAGTTCAGCAAGCACTTTTAACGAATGCGCCAACAAAAATAGTGCTCGCTGCTATATTAAATATTCCTGGACCGGTAAAAAATAATGCATTTATTAAGTGCTTTTTCGAAAATCAACTCAAACATTTTGAAAAACAAATGCTTATTAATCACCTCACATTTGTTAAAAAGGAAGAATGGTTGGATGCATTGACCGGACCGGAAAGATTTTACCTTGTTGATGGTGATTTTAAAAAGTTGAAGCAATGTGCAGTCTCATTTGAAGATTCAACGCCAAGTCGACGACTATTTGATCTTGATGTTTTAATCAATGATGCCGATAATATCCGTTCAATTTCGCGAACTGAATTAGGTGAAAATCCACGTAAATGTTTGATTTGCAATCTTCCCGCAAAGGAATGCGGTCGTTCACGCAGACATCAGGTAAGTGATCTCCAAATTAAGGTAAATCAACTAATTTTGAATGCAAATCATCAAGAACATTTGATGGAAATTTCAAATCAATTAGCTGACATTGGAGTTGAAGCCTTGATTAGTGAGGCAAGTGCTTGGCCGAAACCGGGCTTGGTTGATCCGATTGAACATGGGGCTCATCCTGATATGGATTATTTTCTGTTTGTTAAAAGTTCGATTTCAATGCGACCGTACTTAAAAGAGTGTGCACTTGCGGGGCTTAATTTTGATGATCATTTTCCTTTATCTGAATTGTTTAACGAAATTCGTGAATTTGGAAAAGTTGCTGAAAGAGAAATGTTGAAGGCAACTGCTGGGATCAATACTCATAAGGGTGCAATTTTTTCACTGGGAATCGTAACTGCTGCTGTTGGATTTAATCTTCAGCATCATCAATTAAACAATGAAAATTTACAGCATACAATTAAAGAAATGCTTGTCAATTTAATAAATGAAGATTTAAAAAACAAGAGAAATGATGGACAGTCTCAAACGGCAGGAATTCAGCAGTATCAGAAATACGGTCTTGGTGGAGTCCGTAGTGAAGCAGCTGCAGGTTATCCCGTAGTTTTTGATCATGGTCTCCCTGCATTTAATACTTATCAAGATTTAAACTTTAATGATCGCCTGGTAATGACATTAATGGTGATTGCACGCTATACAACTGATTCGACCTTAATAAAGCGGGCAAGTTCACCTGAGATCATTACATGGAAGAACCAGCAACTTGATGAGTTTTTTGCTGAGGGTGGAATATCTGAGAAAAAAGGACGAGAATTTATCCTTAAACTCCAAGCAACTTTTTCAGAAAACAAGTTAAGTCTAGGCGGCTGCGCTGATTTATTGATTATCACGGTCTTTATTGCGAAAGTTAAAGGACGGTTTCAAAAATGGAATTTACAACTGATGACGGAATTCAATTAAATTACCAATCATATGGAAATGGACAACCTCTTATCTTTATTCATGGGTTTGGCGGTTATCAAGAAATTTGGACAATGCAGATTCAATATTTTGTTGATCATGGATTCAATGTAATCACATATGATCAGCGAAATCACGGAGCATCTCAATTTGATCCAAATTTAACCAAGATCGATCGTTTAATTTATGATTTAAAGAACTTGATCGCTGGTTTGCATCTTCAAAATGTTGTATTAATTGGACATTCGATGGGAGCTTCAGTAGTCTATGGCCTCTTTGATAAAAATTTAGATGAAAACGTTTGTGCAGCAATTGCAGTTGATCAGTCTCCTAAAATGATTGGCAATGCTGCTTGGCCGTATGGATTTATGAATGCTACTCGGGCAAACTATCAGGAAAAACTTCAAGAGCTCTCACATGTTCGTGAAACATTAAATGGAGTAACGCAAAAATGTCGTGAACGAGTGAAGGTTGCTCAACACCAATTTCCATTTGACCGGTCCGCTTGCAATCAGCTTTTGCTTGATCATGCACGCCGTGATTGGCGAAAAGCTGTTACGTCAATGACAAAACCGTTAATGTTGATGACCGCAAATCAAAGCCCGTTCTTTAATGGGGCGTTTGCGGATGCAATGTGTAATGAAAATCAGATTTATCTTAGTCACGCAGCTGTGGATCAAACTGGTCATTGTATTATGGCCGAACAACCGGATAAATTTAATCGGTTTGTTGAAGATTTTATAAAAAGAATTTAGGAGGATTTTATAATGAAGCAAATTACAGTAATTGATTACTTGATCCAACGTCTTCATGAAATCGGAATTACAGATATTTTCGGTGTTCCTGGAGATTATAACTTATCATTCTTGGATGATGTTGAAGCCAGTCCGCTTGTTAACTGGATCGGTGATTGTAACGAATTGAACGCCGCATATGCCGCTGACGGTTACGCCCGCAAGCGTGGTGTAGGGGCAATGATCACTACATTTGATGTTGGTGAATTAAGTGCCTTGAACGGAATCGCCGGCAGTTATGCTGAACATATTCCAGTAATTGCAATCACTGGGGCACCAACAACAAAGGTTCAAGAAAATCACCGTTTAATGCACCACACAGATGCAACAGGAAACTTCAAACATTCATTAGAAGCATACAAAGAATTTACTGAAACACAAGTTGTTTTAGGATTCGAAAATGCAGGTTTTGAAATTGATCGGGCAATTCGGACTGCAATTATCAAGCGGCGTCCAGTATACATTTCATTACCATTAGATGTTGCTCACAGTTTGATCAACGAACCAGCTGAACCATTGAACTTAACGGTTGAAAATACCGGTCACAATCAACGCGTTGCTAAGCGTTTGAGCGACTTATTGAAGAAGGCTAAGAACCCAGTTATCTTGGCCGGTAACGAAATTACAATGTTCCGTGTTCAAGATAAGTTTGAAAAGTTTATTGACCAAACAGAAATTCCTGTGGCAACAATGTTATTAGGAAAATCTTCAATTAATGAAGAAAACCCACATTTCTTGGGAACATATTATCCAAAATATGGTGACAAGAAAGTTCGTGACTACATTGACAAGTCTGATTTGATCGTTGTCTTCGGTGGTAAGTTGATCGATGTTAATACTGGTAGTTTCACTCAATGCTTCACTCAAGATCAAACCGTTGTTTTAAATGGTGATCACAGTGATTTCTTTGGTGAAAATAGTCGCGGAGTAAACATTGATAACTTGTTAACAAACTTATTGAAGACCGACTACAAGTATGACTTTGAAAAGAGTGGTTTAGCAAACGTTGATCATTCAGTAATGTACCATGATAATGATGATGCTGAACTTAACCTTGATCAATACATGTATGCCTTTGCTAATAAATTTATTCGTGAAGACGATACAATTTACGTTGAAACCGGAACATCACAATATGGTTTGTCATTCATGAACCTTAAGAAAGGAATTGATTTTGAAGCACAACCTCTCTGGGGATCAATTGGTTACACATTGCCAGCCGTTTTAGGTAGTCAAATCGCTGATAAAGAAGGTCGTCATATTTTATCGATTGGTGAAGGTTCATCACAAATGACAATTCAAGAATTAAGTTTGATCCAACGTCATCACTTGAAGCCAATCATTTTCTTGATCGACAATGATGGTTACACAATTGAACGTGTTATCCACGGCGCACATGCTAAGTACAACGATGTTGCAAGATGGGATTATACAAAGATTCCAGCAGCATTGGGAATTTCAGAAGACACAATGGATATCAACGTTGCTGATAATAAGACAGACATGTTGAAAATCATGGATAAAGTTGCTGATGATCGGAGCAAGGCTCACCTTATCATTCTTAAAACAAAGGCAATGGATGCTCCTGAATTAGTTAAGAATATTGGGGACTCAATGAGCCAGATCGACAAATCACACTTTTACAACTATGATCCAGAATAGAAATAACAGACAATAACTTAATTAATTATATCGCTATCTGAGATGTGACATAACATCTCAAACGAGACTGTAACATGAAGTTGCAGTCTCTTTTTTAGTGAATTTTTATAAAAAGAAAGATTTAAGAATCGTCATAATATTGCTTTGCAGTCGCTTTTATTGATAAAATTGTAGATAAATGTATAATGATAGAAAATAATCATTGAAAGAAGAAAAGTGGGTAATTAGAAACATGAATGAACTTCAAAAAATGTGGAAGAAACACATTTATTTATCACGGGCTTCGGCAGCACTTATCTACGGGTTATTAGTGTCCGTCGCAATGAATTTTTTCTGGGATCCAGGACATATTTATTCATCTGGAATCACTGGAATGGCTCAGTTATTAGATACCTTATTTAAACATACCCCAGTTCCGATTTCGACAGGGACATGGATCTTCTTACTGAACTTACCATTGTTGGTATTGGCTTGGAAGCAAATTGGACACCGATTTACCGTGTTTACGGTCATCGCGGTTGTCTGCTCAAGTTTAATGATCAAATGGCTTCATCCAACCGTTTTGACGAAAGATCCATTGATCTGTGCGATTTTTGGTGCAATTTTGAATGGGTACGGAACCGGCTATGCGTTGAAGAGCGGAATTTCAACTGGTGGGTTGGATATCATCAGTTTGACGGTGCGGAAGCTAACTGGTAAATCAGTTGGAACGGTTAATATTATCTTTAATACGTTTATTGTTTTAGCTGCTGGATTGATTTACGGTTGGCCATATGCATTTTACTCAGCAATCGGATTGTTTATTAACGCGCAAGTGATGGATGCGGTATATACTCGTCAGCAAAAGATGCAGGTCATGATCGTTACAACGAAACCGAATAGTGTGGTTGATTGTATTCAAAGTCATTTACGCCGTGGAATTACGATCGTGCATGGCGCGGAAGGTGCATACCGTCATGATGCTAAGACGATCTTGTTCACGATTATTTCACGTTATGAAATTCCTGATTTGCAGGAAGCATTGAATGAATCGGATCCGAAGGCGTTTGTAAGTATTACGGAAAATGTCCATACAATTGGTCATTTCTATGAACCAGAACCATAGAGAGTGATGGAATTTTGAAAAAAGTAATTTATATTTGGCTCGTTAATTTGTTTTCGCGTTGGAAGCGAGCTAAAGATCCGCAAAACATTATATACTTGATGAGTTTTGCTGGAAATGAGCATTTAATTGAAGCTTATGCTGAATTGGCCAAAAAATATGATTGGAAATTTATTATAATGTACTTACCGCAGTGTAAGAATGCGGCAATGAGGCTTCAGAAAAAGGGAATCAAAGTTGTTGAATTTCAAGATGGTTTTGATTTTCTTCTTAATAAGCTTCAACTCGTAATGAACGCTCGATTATTATTGTGTGACAATTACTATGCATTCTTAAGCGGATGTCAATTTGATCATCAGAAAACCCATGTCGTGCAACTATGGCACGCGAACGGAGCAATTAAAACTTTTGGTTGGGAAGAGCTAACAACTGCCCAACGTTCAAAAAGCGATAAACGCAGATTTCAAAAAGTCTATGATCAATTTGATGAATATTTAGTCGGTTCACAAAAGATGGCAGAGATATTCACGAATAGTTATCATGTTTCTGAAACCCGAATGAATGTTATCGGATATCCACGGACTGATATCCTGTTTGATAAAAATTGGCAAATGCAAGTTTCTCAAAAAATTATGAATAAATATCCTGATTTATCAGGGAAAGAGATAATCTTGTATACACCAACTTACAGAGAAGATGATCATGGAAACCCAATGATGAATCTTCCTGAAGATTTTGAACAGATGATCCAATCATTGAACGGAAATCAACGATTGATTATTAAATTACATCCGCACTTAAAAGCATTTGAAAACCAACTTAGAAATCAATGGCAGTATCCAAATTTAGTTTGGATCGATGATTTTAGTACAAATGATTTGTTGCTTGTGGCTGATCGGTTGATTACGGATTATTCATCAGTGATTTTTGATTACACACTTTTACCGAATGCAAAGCAGACCATTTTTTATTGTTATGACTATGATGAATATGCCAAGCGAGTTGGAATTCAAGCGGACTTTAAAAAATGGGTTCCTGGTAAATTGGTAACAACGACAAAAGAATTGGTAAGTATATTGGAAGAACCACTTAAAAAGACTGATTTTACTGCATTTAATCGATTATGGAATACGGCTAATGATGGTCAAGCAACTAACCGTGTTCTTCAAAATGCGGTACAATATTTAAAAGACTAATAAAAGAAGGAGACGTCCAAAATGCGGAAACGGATTACAGTTCTGGGTTTTTTTAGTGAAGATATTGGATTGACATGTTTTTTTAAAACAAATTATCGTGCATTACTTGCAGATGGTTATGAATTTAATATTATTAATATCGCTAATTACCGCCCGGCACGTGAATTAAAACATTTTGGAAATTATTATGAAGTTCCGTTTTACTTCACTGATATTAAGGATAAACACTTTTTGAGAAAACGACGGACATTTAACCATCAATTACATCAGGTTTATCGCGAATGTCTGTTAAATAGTGATGTTATTCATCTATATTTAAATATGCTTTGTGATCCGATCCCGGTCGTCTATGCCCGGCGTTCCGGATTTGACCGGGTAATTGTCCACGCTTATTCAAATCTTGAAGGAACAATGAATTTAACAAGCCGGCAATTGCAAAAGGTTGGAAAACGAATGACCGAAGTTTATGGGACTGACTTCTTGGCTGTTACTCAAGGAGCGGCTGACTTCTTCTTTTCACCACGGATTCAACGCAGCTCACGGTTTAAGCTTTTACCAGATGGAATTGCGGTTCGGAAGCAACGGTATCACGAAGAACAAAACATTTACTACCGCAAACGGTATAACATTGAGGAAGATGACTTTGTTATTGGAAATATTGGGCGGTTCATTGACGTTAAAAATCAAGAATTTTTGGTTGACAGTTTTAATTTATTCCAGAAAATCAATCCGAACGCCAAGCTTGTTTTGATCGGAGATGGGCCAAAGTTAGAAGAAATTCGGCAGAAAGTCTACCAGCTTCATCTTGAAGGAAAAGTAATTTTTACTGGCTATCTTGAAAATTCAGAAGAAGTTCAAAATATTTTTGACGTGTTTGCTTACCCGGCTGAATCAGGCGGCTTATCTTTAGCATTATTGCATAGCCTTGCGAATGGAGCGACTGCGGTTGTTTCACAACAACAGCCAGCAGAGATTCAGACTTTAAGTGCAGTTACAGCACTATCACTTGATAACCCTCAAAGTTGGGCGGATAAATTCCATTCATTGAGTCTTGAAACGGTCAACCGCTTTGAACAAAGTTACAACACAATGAATGAATTAATTGAGAAGGGATACACGATCTCAACCTCTACAAAGGCTCTCCGACAACTCTACGGCAAACCTCAATTGGAGGATGATTATTAAATATGCGAGCAGCTGTTATTGGATATAATATTTTTGCAGTTGGTGGAACAACTCAAAGTAATTTGAATCTCTTGTCGATTCTTAATCAGCATATGGATTCAACCGTTTACTTTAATTACCTGCCATTTAGTCAAAAAGATATTCAACAATTACAAAGAAAAATTCCAGGGATTACAAAAACTGAATTTGCACGAATCAAAGACTTATTTGATCGCGAAAGTTCGATTGTTCAACCATACGATATTGTCTTTATTACGCGGGAAAATCTATTTCCATTAAGTAAAATTTTGCGTGCGTTTAATCCGCAGGCATTGATCATTGGAGAAATTCATACACCGTTAGCACTATTAGACAATTCGCTTCCAGGCTTGTCGGATTTATCATGTGTCCGGGTTGCAACGGATTCGATTCGAGAAAAATTTGCTGAAAAGTATAATTTTGATCGAATCTACGTTCAAACTGTCAGTCTTGCTCATTTAAAGTGGGGCGAAATTGATACATCGATGAGTAAAAATTTTGTTGTCAAGAGTCGCTTCTTTGAAAAACAAAAAGACATTATGTACAGTTTGCGGTTATTCAACGACCTTAAACAGCATGGAAAAACTGATTTTCACTTGTACATTCAAGGAACTGGTGCAGATGAATTTGATTATCGCAGTTACATTGATGGAAATCATTTACGATCAATGGTTTCAATTAATCATTCATTGCCGCAACATTATACATATCTTTCGACGTCAAAATGCGAAACTCTTGGATATTCGATTGCAGAAGCGGTCGCAAATGGCCACCAGGTTCTAGCATATTTAGGTGATGACGATGTGATCTATGAGAACTTTAAGGACGTTCCAATGGTTCATTGGCTTGAAAAACACAGCCTAGTGGATGATGCAGAAAAATTGATCGAGGCCAGTCAACACGCAGTGAGTGATTCTGAATTTATCGCTTCTCAAGAAGTATTAAAGATGATGTCAGCTGATTATTATTCAAAATTAGAACGGCGAACTGCAAAATTTAAGAACCTGGAATTTGAAACTGAACCATTAACTGATCAAGATTACATTGATGTTCAAATAAAAGTTGAAAATAAACTTGGCTCGTTGAATCCAGGAATAATCAAACGAATCTATTACCGGATTTTAAAAATGCCATTATTTAAACAATTATTTGGTTTGCGATTCTTCCAGCGATTAAAGCAAAAAATTAAGTAGGAAAGAAGATTTTTATGACGAATTACGTATTAACTTCGGACATTTATAAGGGATATAAACATGCCGGTCCGAAGGCAAAAGCCGATATTAACCAGTTCTTGGGCGATGTTGGTTATCAAATTCTTGATTTGGATTTGCCAATTAAAAGAATCCAAAAGTTAGGTTATCGAATTTTTAAGTTACCGCATTTGTTTAAAAATACAGATGCAGATAAGATTATCTTCCAATATCCGATGTATACGGTATTTTTAACCAAGACGATTATTAAAGAAGTCCGGCGCCAAACGAATGCAAAGCTGATTTTCGTAATTCATGATTACGAAGCAATTCGGAAGTATAAGGGTGACAAAAAATTCTTTAAAGATGAGGTTGCAATTTTCAACGCTGCCGATTGTTTGATTGTTCATAGTCAGGCAATGAAAGATAAGATGCGTCAAAATGGAGTGACTACGCCGATGGTCATCTTGGGTGCTTTTGACTACTATAATCCGCAAAAGTTAATGGAAAAGCATCAATATCAACATTCAATTTGCTTTGCCGGCAACCTTGAAAAATCTTCTTTCCTTACAAAATTAAAATTAAAAAATAGTCATGCGTACTTATTTGGAATGGATCCGGCACCTGAATATCCTGCGAATGTTTCATATGAAGGCTTATATCAGGCAGAAGAATTACCTAAATATTTAAAGGGGGATTTTGGCTTAGTATGGGATGGCACATCGCTTGATGGAAACGGCGGAATTTATGCCGATTATCAGCACTATAATGCACCGCATAAAACTTCATTATATTTGAGTTCAGGGATGCCAGTAATCGTATGGAAACAGGCGGCAATCAGTAAATTCATTCTTGATGAACAAGTAGGAATTGCGGTTGATCGCCTTGATAATTTAGATGAGATTTTACATCAAATTTCTGATGAAGAGTACCAAAAACTTCAATCAAATGCTCAAAAACTTGCCGAAAAATTGCGGAATGGAATGATGATCAAAAACGCAATTCGTCAGGCAGAAGAAATTATTGATCGAAACGGAGTGAAGACCAAATGAAACGAGTAATTACATACGGAACTTTTGACTTACTTCATTATGGTCATGTAAATTTATTACGGAGAGCCAAAGAATATGGCGATTACCTAATCGTTGGGTTATCAACGGATGAATTTAACTGGAAATCAAAACATAAAAAAGCTTATTTTGATTATGCAAAACGCAAACAGCTTTTAGAGGCGATCCGCTATGTTGATTTAGTAATTCCGGAAGAAAGCTGGGATCAAAAGAAAACCGACATGAAGAAGTATAAGATCGATACTTTTGTAATGGGTGACGATTGGAAAGGAAAGTTTGATTATCTGAAAGACGAAGGAGTCGACGTTGTTTATCTTCCGCGAACTCCAGAAATTAGTACTACACAGATCAAAACTGATTTAAATGAGAAAAGAGGAAAATAAAATGCTGATTGGATCACATGTTAGTATGAGCGGTAAGAAAATGTTGCTTGGTTCAGCTGAAGAAGCGTTAGGTTATGGAGAAAATACCTTCATGATCTATACGGGGGCACCGCAAAATACCCGGCGCAAACCGATTGATGAAATGAATATTCCTGCTGGGAAAGCTTTTATTGAAGATCATGGAATGTCACATATTGTGGTCCATGCGCCATATATCATCAATTTGGGGAATACAAAGAAACCAGATAAATTTGAGTTTGCAGTTGAATTTTTACGCAAGGAAATTGAACGGGCGGATGCTTTAGGTGCTGATCAAATGACCCTTCATCCGGGGGCTCACGTTGGTGCTGGAGCCGAGGCAGCCATCGCCAACATTGCCAAAGGGTTGAATGAAGTTTTGACTCCTGATCAACATGTTGAAATTGCGATTGAAACAATGGCTGGAAAAGGAACTGAAGTTGGTCGTACATTTGAAGAAATTGCTTCAATGATCGATCAAATTCAATTAAACGAAAAGGTTTCGGTAACCTTGGATACTTGCCATGCCAGTGATGCTGGATATGCTATCAAAGACGATTTTGAAGGAGTGTTGAATGAATTTGATCATGTGATTGGTCTTGACCGGTTAAAGGTAATTCATTTGAATGATTCAAAGAATCCGCAAGGCAGTCATAAAGACCGTCATGAAAATATTGGATTTGGCGAAATTGGATTTGAAGCCTTAAGTAAAATTGCACACTTTGAAGAATTAAAAGATATTCCCAAAATCCTTGAAACGCCATTTGTTGGTCCAGATAAAAATCATAAGTACGCCCCATATGGCTATGAAATTGCGATGATCAAAAAGAATGAATTTGATCCGGAAATGCAAGATAAAGTGTTAGAGAATAAAGGAAAATTAAAATAGAAAAATCGGCTTCCTGAACGGAGGCCGATTTTTTAAATGAACAATATTCCGATTATAAGTAAGACGTCAACAATAACTGACCAAATCAAGATTTTCTTGGGATAGAATTTCTTGTAAAACGTAATATAAAAATATGTCTTTCCGAAATTAAAGAATTTTCCCATCCAGAAATACAAAAAATATAAAATTTCGACAAGAATCAAAAATGCCAAAATAGTTGCGAGAATGTGATGCATAATAAATTCCTTCCGTAAAATAACTTAACTATTTTATCGTACCACAATTTAATCAAAATCACAGAATTTACTAGGTTAAACAGAGGGAGTATGGTATGATAACCGTAGTATGAAAGCTAGTTTTACGCTTGATGATTTGGAGGTTCATAAATGAAAATCGACATTGATAAATATATTGCTGAACAACCAGCATTAGAAGATATTAAACAACAAAAGCCAACGTTCTGGGTTAACCCATATAAAGTTTCAGAAGAACAAATTTGGGATAATGAAGAATTTGGTTTGGCAGATATTGAAGCTGCAGAAGCTGACTTGGAACGTTATGCTCCATTAATTGCTAAACTTTTCCCAGAAACGGCATCATCAAACGGAATTATCGAATCAAAACTTGAAAAGCTTGATAAGATGCAAGCTGAAATTGAAAAGAATCATGAATTTCACGGTCAATTATATATGAAGATGGACTCAGATTTACCCGTTGTTGGTTCAATCAAGGCCCGCGGTGGAATTTATGAAGTTTTGAAGCATGCAGAAGATATCGCACTTCAAGAAGGAATCATTGCTTCTAAAGAAGACGATTATACAAAACTTGTTACCCCTGAAGCTAAAGAAATCTTTAGTCAATACAAGGTTCAAGTTGGTTCAACAGGAAACTTAGGAATTTCAATTGGGGTAACAGCTGCAGCTCTTGGATTTAATGCCATTGTTCACATGAGTTATGATGCAAAGCAATGGAAGAAGGACTTATTGCGTGAAAAAGGTGCAAAGGTCGTTGAATATGATACTGACTTTAACATCGCTTTGAAGAAAGGCCGTGCAGAATCTGATGCAGATCCTAAGAGTTACTTTGTAGATGATGTAAAGTCACGCATCTTATTCCTTGGTTATGCAACTTCAGCTTTACGTGTAAAGAAGCAATTTGAAAAGCAAGGAATCAAAGTTGACAAGGATCATCCGGTATTTGTTTATAGTCCAGCAGGTGTTGGCGGTTCATCAGGCGGTACTTTATTTGGAATGAAGGCTGTTTTCGGTGAAGCAGCACGGGTCTTTCTTGTTCAACCAACACATTGTCCAAGTATCCCATTAGGAATGGTTACTGGCTTGAACAATGACGTTTCAGTTATGGATATTGGTCTTGATGGAAAAACGGAAGCTGACGGTTTAGCATGTCCAAGTCCATCAACATTCTCTGGCGATTACATGAAACCAATGCTTGATGGTGAATTTACAGTTCGCGATGGTGCGTTATTCGATTATTTACGTGAATTACACTCATCAGAAGGCTTTACAATTGAACCATCATCATGTGCTTCATTTGAAGGAGCAGTTAAGATCTTCGAAAACAAGTACGCTAAGCAATTCATGAAAGATAATGGCTTAGATAAGGTTCAAGATAATATTATTCATCTTACATGGGCAACTGGTGGCTCAATGGTTCCAGAAGAAATTAACCAACAAAACTTAGAAACTCATTTAGATGACTAAATCATCTTAAATTTGACTGATCTAGAAGTTTGTTCTTATACAAGCTTCTATTTTTTTGGCCAACTTTAAAAATTAAAAGCGTTCTCATTTTTAATTAATTATTTAAATCCGCGATATCGCTTTCATATAAGTGATTTACAAAAATACCAAAAAACTTTTCTCATAAACACGAATTTTTTTGAATATAATGTTGTAATCGCTTTTATTAGATGTTATGAATATAACTGTAAGGGAAATACTTAAAAATGGAGATGATTTTATGGGAAGTCCAATGCACATTACTTCGGAAATTGGGAAGCTTGAGTCCGTTATCTTAAAACGGCCTGGACACGAAGTAGAAAACATTACACCTGACACAATGGAAAGATTGCTTTTTGACGATATTCCATATTTACCAATCGCTCAAGAAGAACATGACTTCTTTGCTGATACCTTACGCCAAAATGGCATTGAAGTTTTGTATCTTGAAAAGTTGGCTGCTGAAGCAATCGAAGATCCAGAAGTTAAGGATAAATTCTTGGAACAAATGATCAGTGAATCAGGATACTTAAATGGTCCAATTCATGATGCATTAAAGGAATACTTATTATCATTCAATACTCAAGATATGGTTAATAAGATCATGGCTGGGGTTCGGAAGAATGAAGTTGATTTAACATATCAAAGTCTTCAGGAATTGGCTGAAGATGCTGATTATCCATTCTACATGGATCCAATGCCGAATTTGTACTTCACGCGTGACCCTGCTGCATCAATTGGGGACGGGTTATCAATTAACCGGATGACATTCAAGGCACGTCAACGTGAATCAATGTTTATGGAATACATCATCAAGTATCACCCACGGTTCGCTAATAAAGGCCTTCATGTATGGCGGAGCAGAAATCACACAAGCCATATCGAAGGTGGCGATGAACTGGTCTTAAGCGATCACGTATTTGCAATTGGGGTTTCACAACGGACAACGGCAAATGCCATTGAAGATATTGCAAAGCACTTATTCGAAGATCATAAATCAAACTTCGATACGGTAATTGCCATTAAGATTCCGCACAACCACGCAATGATGCACTTAGATACAGTATTAACGATGATTGACTACGATAAGTTCACGGTTCATCCAGCAATCCTTACAAAGGGTGGCAAAGTTGATACTTATACTTTGCATCCAGGTAAAGAAGATGGCGAACTTGAAATCAAGTACAACGATGATTTGAAGGAAGTCTTAAAGGAAGCTTTGGGATTAGATGACTTAGACTTAATTCCAACTGGAAACGGCGATCCAATCATTGCTGCACGGGAACAATGGAATGACGGATCAAACACATTAGCAATTGCACCTGGTGAAGTTGTTACTTATGACCGGAACTACGTATCAAATGACTTGTTACGGAAACACGGTATTTTGGTTCACGAAGTTCGTTCAAGTGAATTAGCTCGCGGTCGTGGCGGCCCACGGTGCATGTCAATGCCAATCGTTCGTCAAGATTTAAAAAAATAAAAATATAAGATAAAGGGGAATTTGAATTATGAGTAATTTTAAAAACGTTTTTCAAGGTCGGAGTTTCTTAGCATGTAAAGATTTCACACCAGATCAAATCAATTACTTAATTGATTTTGCTTTACATTTGAAAGAATTAAAGAAGAATCATATTCCTCACCGTTACCTTGAAGGTAAGAACATCGCATTATTATTTGAAAAGACATCAACCCGGACACGTTCATCATTCGTTGTTGCTTCGCATGATTTAGGCGCAAATGCAGAATTCATGGGCAAGGATGATTTACAACTCGGAAAGAAAGAATCAATCGAAGATACAGGAAAAGTTCTTGGAAGCATGTTTGACGGAATTGAATACCGTGGATTTGCTCAAAAAGACGTTGAAGAATTAGCTAAATATTCAGGTGTTCCTGTATGGAATGGATTAACTGATGAATGGCACCCAACTCAAATGATCGCTGACTTCATGACAATTAAGGAAAAATTCGGTCATTTGAAAGGCTTAACATTAACATTTGTTGGTGATGGCCGCAACAACATGGCTAACAGCTTATTGGTTACAGGTTCAATGCTTGGCGTGAACGTGCGCATCTTAGCACCAAAAGAATTGCATCCTGCAAAGGAAATTGTTGAAATGGCTGAAAAATTTGCCAAGGAATCAGGTGCAAAACCAGTTGTTACTGATGATATCGATGAAGGTGTAAAGAACACAAACGTAATTTACACAGATGTTTGGGTATCAATGGGTGAAAGCAACTGGGAAGAACGGGTTAAACTCTTGAAACCTTACCAAGTTAACATGGAAATGTTCAAGAAGAGCGGCACCCCAGATGATCAAATCATCTTCTTGCACTGCTTACCAGCATTCCACGACACAAACACAGAATATGGTAAAGAAATCAATGAAAAGTACGGTTTGACATGCATGGAAGTTACAGACGATGTCTTCCGTTCAAAATATGCATGGCAATTCACTGAAGCTGAAAACCGGATGCACTCAATTAAAGCAATTATGGCTGCTACATTGGGAAACTTGTACATCCCATCAGTTAAGATTGATGACTAATCAAAAAATTTAATGTGAGGATATTTTATTTAGTAAGGGGTCGATTACAATGGGCAAAAGAATTGTAGTTGCTCTTGGGGGAAATGCCATCGTTACCAAGACAGGAACAGCCGATTCACAAATTCAGTCAATCAAGGGGACGATGAAGACACTTGCTCAATTTATTGCAGCGGGTGATGAATTGGTAATTACTCATGGTAACGGTCCTCAAGTTGGAAATTTGCTGCTGCAAGAAATCAATGGAAGTACGGAAAAGAATCCCGCAATGCCACTTGATACGTTAGTTGCAATGACCCAGGGAAGTATTGGTTATTGGATGCAAAAAAGTTTAGACGAAGTTGTTCAAGATCAAAAGTTGAACAAATCAATCGCAACGGTAGTTACACAGGTTGAAGTCAATGGGGATGATCAAGCTTTTGAAAATCCAAGTAAACCAATTGGACCATTTTATTCAAAAGAAGAGGCCGATGAACAAATGGCACTCCATCCAGATTATGTTTTCAAAGAAGACGCTGGACGCGGATACCGCCGGGTTGTTCCATCACCGAAACCGTTAAAGATCGTTGAAGCGCCAGTAATTGAAAACCTATTGGCAAATGGAATTGTTCCAGTTGCTGCTGGCGGCGGCGGTGTTCCGGTTGTCCGAAATGAAAATGGTGACCTTCATGGGGTCGAAGCAGTAATTGATAAAGACTTCAGTGCTGCTAAATTAGCTGAAAATGTAAATGCAGATGAATTAATAATTTTGACAGCCGTTGATAATGTATTTGTAAATTACAATCAACCAGATCAAAAAGCACTAACCAATGTTACCGTTGACGAATTAAAGCAATACATTGATGAAGGACAATTTGCAGCAGGAAGTATGCTTCCAAAAGTTCGCGCAGTGATTGATTTTGTAGAAAATACAGGTAAAAAGGCAGTAATTACTTCGCTGAAAAATGTAGATAAATTGATTGCTGGCGGAACAGGAACGGTTATTACCAAATAATAAATAAAATCGTCAGCTTATCAGCTGGCGATTTATTTTTAGGAGATGAGGATATTATGGATAATGAAAAAAAGAACGGGATTAATGCATTTGGACTTGCAGCTTTGATTGTTAGTTCAGCAATTGGGACAGGAATCTTTGGATTGCCATCTCAATTGGCACAGGTTGCAGCTCCTGGACCAGCATTATTAGCCTGGTTAGTTTGTGGAATTGGTGTTTTAGCACTGGTATTATCATTAAATAACCTTGCTAAAAAACGACCGGATATTGATTCGGGGTTATTCGGATATGCAAAGGCGGCATGTGGTCCATTAGGAGAATTCATGAGTGGCTGGACATACTGGATCTCTGCTTGGATCGGGAATTTGGCATTTGCAACTTTCTTAATGTCAGCCATCGGAAACTTTATTGGAATCTTTAAGGGCGGTCAAAATATTGCTTCGATCATTGCCGCAATCGTCTTTTTATGGGTTTTGACCTTCTTTGTTAATAATGGGGTTGAAAGTGCCAACTTTGTAAATACGATTGTAACGATCTGCAAAGTTATTCCATTATTTGTATTTATCGTATTAGTTGCAATGAGCTTTAAACTTGGAGTCTTTACCGCTCACTTTTGGACTAATTTTGCTTCAAATGTGAAAGCAACCGGGGTTAATGGTTCTGTATATGGTCAAATCAAAAACAGTATGATGTCGATCATGTGGGTCTTCATCGGAATTGAAGGCGCATCAGTTCTTTCAAGCCGGGCAAAATCACAAAAGGCTGCAAGCCAAGCAACGATTATTGGATTTATTTCATTAGTTGTAATTTACGTCTTCTCAACGATTCTTCCATACGGGGTCATGAGTCAGGCAGCAATTGCGAAAGCAGCTCAACCCGCAATGGGAAGCATCTTGGAAGTCGCTGTTGGAAAATGGGCAGCAATTATTATTAACTTAGGAGTTATTATTTCAACCATTGGTTCATGGTTATCATGGACAATGCTTCCAGCAGAAACAACCCGGTTAATGGCAAAAGACAAAACTTTACCTGCTTCATGGGGTAAATTGAACAAGAAGAAAGCCCCGCAATTCTCACTGATAATTACGGCTGTTTTACAAACCTTGTTCTTATTCTCAATGCTATTTACGACATCAGCATACAACTTTGCTTCAACGCTTGCAGCAGCAGCAATCTTAGTTTCGTATATGTTGGTTGGAGTTTATCAAATTAAATACTCATTCCAACACAAAGAATGGTGGCAATTCTTTGTGGGGTTGATCTGCGCAGGATTCGAAATTATGGCGGCTGTATTATCTGGATGGCAAGACTTGTTACTTCTGACAATTTCATTCTTACCGGGCTTTGTATTGTATTACATGGCTTCAAAGGAAGACAAGCATCAAATTACAATGCGTGAAAAGATCGTAATGGCAGTTGTTTGTGCTTTGGCAGTACTTGCAATTATTTTCTTGTTTACGGGAAAGATTTCGATTAATGGATAATGTAAAATAATTTATGTGTAGGATTACTTCTTGGTTTTTTAAGGAGATGATCTTATGGAAAAAGGAGAAATAAAAAATAAAGTTGGACTTGGCGGATTAACAGCATTGGTTGTTGGTGGAACGATTGGATCAGGAATTTTTGCGTTACCGGCAACAATGACGGAAGGTGCCAATCCAGCAGGAATTCTTTTAGGATGGGCAATTGTAGCACTCGGAATGCTTGCACTTGCTTCAGTTTATCGAAATTTGACTCTTCAACAACCTGAAATTGATGATGGAATTTATGGTTGGAGTAAAAAGATGTTTGGCAATGTAGGAGGATTTATTGCCGCTTACGGCCATGGAGCTGGAGATGCAATTGGAAATGCAAGCTATTTGACGGTTCTATTTTCGGCATTTGGAAGTTTTGCAATTTTTAAATATTTTGGAAATGGAACTACATGGCCAGCCGTAATTATTGCTTCGATTTTACTATGGGTAATTGTATTTTTAGTACTTAAGGGTGTTCATACTGAGACGTGGTTAAATAATTTAACGACAATTGCGAAGGTTATCCCAATTACAGCTTTTTTGATTTTAGCAATTTTTAATTTCAATCCGCATATTTTTATGGCACATTTTGCAAGCCAAAATGTTTTTAATATAACGACTCATCAGTGGAGTCATGTATCTATTTTCGATCAAAGTAAAAATGTTTTGTTAGCTGCAATGTGGACTTTAATTGGGATTGAATCTGGAACTATTTTTGCAACGCGGGCAAAGAAGTTATCCGATGTTGCAAAAGCCACAACAATCGGAGCATTAATTGTCATTACATTGCTAGTTGGAACCAGTATTTTATCATTAGGTTTACTATCTCCAAAAACAATTTCAGGATTACATGCACCCTCAATGGCTGGATTAATGGAGCATATGGTTGGGCCATGGGGATCATGGTTGATCAATATTTGTTTAATTATTTCAGTACTTGGTGCATTAATTGCATGGGTAAATTTAAGTGCAGAAGAGGTTCGTTTAGCCGGACGTGGCGGTTCAAGCTCAAAGTGGTTAAATGGATTAAACAAAAACGAGGCACCAATCAATTCATTATTTGTGACAGCAGGAATTACTCAGGTTTTGATGATTGTAGCAGGAGCATATTCTGCAGGGTATGAGGTATTATTGAAATTCTCAACATCTCTTTCAATTGTTCCATATTTAATGGTTTCACTTTATGCACTAAAGAGCGTTGTAACTGGAATTGGGTTTGAAAATCAACCTAAAAAGGTAAGAATTACATCTGGAATTTGGGCTGTAATTGCAGTTTGTTTCACTGCTTTTATGGTATACGGAGCAGGATTAAAGTATCTTTTGTTAGCAGCGATTGTTTGGATAACTGGATTTCCATTTTATTATAAAGGCAAAAAAGAACGCTCTGAAAAATGGGGGAAAATTGAATCAATTGCATGGATTGTGATTATGATCATGGCAATTATTGGAATTTATTCATTAATTACGGGAACAATAACGTTTGATTAGAGTAAAAAATAGACCACAAATTTTGTGGCCTATTTTTTCTATTCAATTGAAAAATCATTGCGTTTCATTTTGCTTTTAACGATTGCCCATGCGATCAGTTCAATGATCAACGTAATCAATTCAATGACCGTCAAGCTTAACCATACACCTTGAATTCCAGCAAGTTTTGCTGACAAGACAACGATAATTAACGGGAAAATGTATCCCCGAAGAATGACCATTGCGATCGAGATGTGTGAATTATTGATGGCTGAAAAGAAAATGTTAAAGACAACGTTTAAACTTGAAAATAGCAAACTGATTAGTAGTAATTTCATTCCTGAGTTGGCAAGGCTGATGACCTTGAAATTGGATGCGGCATTGAAGAAATCAATAATCAGGTGGCTGTTGAAACATACAAATGTTAAGCAAACAATCCCAAGCAGTTCAGCAATTACCAGTCCAAAGTGCAGTCCGTGTTTTATCGTCTTGAAATTCCGGTGTGCATATTCTTGGCTGACGATTGGTTGGATTCCCTGAGCAACTCCCGTAAATAAAGCTAGTGCAACCAAAAGGACGTTGGCTGCGATACCATAAGCCGCAACGGCATTATTGCCACTGACTTTGAGAAATACCCAGTTATAAATAAAGATTCCAACTCCAGTACTCATTTCTGTTAAAAATGATGGCAACCCAATTGAAAATGTTTGGCGAAGATCACTTAAAATGAATGGATGACTTACGAGTTTCAAGTGATTTTCCTTTTTTCTAAAATGGGTCAGGATGATTAGGATACTGATGATCGGAGAAAAGCTGGTTGCCAGCCCTGCACCGATCATCCCCATATTAAGGCGTAAAATAAAAAGCCAGTCAAGAAAGATATTGGCAAGACTTGAAATCGTCATCGCAAACATCGCGGTTTTTGTTCCATGATCATTTCGAATAAATCCGAGTAAAAGATTATTAAAGATAAATCCAGGACCAAACAGAAGAACGGTTTGAACGTACTGGAAGGTCATTTTAAAAGTGGTCGAGTCAGCTCCAAGTAGATGTGAAATTTGCGCAGCCCATAAAATTCCAAGCAAAGTAAAGATAAGTCCAATGATCAGTCCCACGATAACCGTTTGCGTGTATGTTTTCGCTGAACGTTTGCGGTCCTGAATTTGATAGATCGTAAACAACGTTCCGCCACCCATTCCGAGAAGAA
This sequence comes from Ligilactobacillus aviarius, assembly GCF_001654615.1. Lineage (GTDB taxonomy): Bacteria > Bacillota > Bacilli > Lactobacillales > Lactobacillaceae > Ligilactobacillus > Ligilactobacillus aviarius_B. The sequence goes on along the minus strand of NZ_LWUD01000051.1, from coordinate 36,828 downwards.
AACCAAGCCCATCCATCACATTAAACAGCGGCATTGAAAGATTCATTACGGCAACGCCTAAAACGCCCATTTTCTGAGCAACAAAAAAGCTATCGGCAAGCACGTAGATGGAAGCGCCAACGGTACTTAAAATACTGCGAAAAACATATTGCGATAACTGATGGTTAAGGGATGCGTTAGAAGTCTCTGACATTGAACTGATCCTTTCTAAATGATTCTTAGTTTCAGTTTATCATAGAGCTTAATGAAAGATAATTAATATCTAAAGCGCTAAAATAAAAATGAAGGAGGAATTGCGATGCGTTCAATGAAAGTTGTTTCGACAAAAAGCGATGATGGTTATGAAGTTACGAATGATACGGGCGAACTTGTTTTTAAGTGTGATGAGCCAGCACGGGTCGGCGGAAGCGGTAAATATCCGCGCCCAACGGATTACTTTTTTGGTGCTCTTGGTTCATGCTTAAATATTACAGCGCGTTCATTGGCCAAACGAAAAGGAATCAAGATTAATAAGTTGGTAGTAACGATTACTGGAAATGTTGAGACCCACGGGATTGTTGATCCCCGAATTAAAGATCGAATTTCAGACATTCAAATTAAGTTTGAAATGGAATCTGATTTACCGCGAACAGAAGAAGAACGATTTTTCCAAGAATGTGTAACGGCATGTCCGGTTCACGCAACCGTTGAAGATCAAACCAAGGTTACGTGGAGTTACTAAGCAAAATTTTTGAATGCCTTTTAAAATCTTACTATGATACAGGTAGTGGTTAATTAGGTCCTTATCCTTTAAGCAACAAGAAACGTGAAGTTTTGTGAAGAGGATAAGGATTTTTTAATAAAAAAAGCTGCGATCAGAGTCGCAGCTTTTAAATGCCTTTAACGGTTAATTATTTTCCTTTTTTAAAACTTTATCGCGGAGTTTTTTGCCTTCCTTAGTTAAAATAACGGATGCAGCAAGAAAGTTTGCATTCGGAATTTCTTTAACTAATCCTTTCGTTACTAATGAGAAATAATTCTTTCCATCAGCCATGAAGACTTCATCTTCAATTTTGCTTTTGGCAACCTCCATAAAAATTTCTTGTTCTTGGGGTGTGAGTTCGTCAAATTCCATAACAAATACTCCTCTCCATATACCAAATTTTTTTAAGAATCTCTCCTCAACTTTCATGATAGCATTTTCAAGTTAATTTACCAATTACGAACCATTTAAATCAAAGAATTTTTACTAAAAAGCTGATAAGGGCAATGTTTATTTGCATTTCAATTGGTACCTACCAAAAATTAAATTGGTTATTGAAATCGGTTACAGAATCAGGTATATTATAACTACAGGGTAAAGCGCTTCACTCTGAGTCAATTAAATTGGAGTGATATTTTATGAATAAAGTAACCGTTATTGGAAGCATCAATCTTGACCGGACAATTCGGGTTGCAAGGATGGCAAAGCCAGGGGAAACCTTGCATACGAAAGAAATTTTTACAGCCGGTGGCGGAAAAGGTGCCAACCAGGCGATTGCTGCGCAACGCTTGGGGGCTGACACTTCCTTCATTGGTGCTGTGGGAGAAGACCGGGAAGTAAGTCAAACAATGCTGGAGCTTTTACATGAAGATGGGATCAACTGCCAGGGGATCGCAACGTTATCCAATCATAAAACAGGTCAAGCATTCGTGATCGTTGACGATGATAGTGAAAACTTAATCTACGTTCATGGCGGCGCCAATATGGCATTTAAACCGGAACACGTTGATCAAAATCGCGACTTGATCACTCAAAGCGACTTTGTAGTTGCTCAATTCGAAACTCCAATCGATTGTACAACGGAAGCATTTAAAATCGCGCGTCAAAACGGCGTTGTAACGATTTTAAATCCAGCACCGGCAATTGATAAAATTCCAGAAGAACTACTTAAAGTAACTGATATGATCGTTCCAAATGAAACGGAAACCGAAGTGATTACCGGAATTAAAATTGCGGATCAAGCTTCAATGATCAACGCAGCTGAAAAATTCCATGCTTTAGGAATTAAAGCCGTTTTGATTACGCTTGGAAGTCAAGGAACTTTTTATAGCTATGCCGGAAAGACCGCGATTATTCCAGCGTTAAAAGTCAATGCAGTTGATACGACGGCTGCCGGCGATACCTTTATTGGGGCATTAAGCAGCGTTTTGAATAAAGATTTCAGTAATTTAGAAGATGCGATCAAGTTTAGTAATAAAGCATCATCAATTACGGTTCAACGCTTTGGCGCACAGCCTTCAATTCCGTACTTAAAGGAAATGGAAGCTTAAATCATTTTGGGGAGGAATCAATCATGAAAAAAACAAAGGTCATTAATTCAGATATGTCACGGGTAATTGCCCAAATGGGACACTTTGATAAATTAGCAATCGGCGATGCTGGAATGCCGGTTCCAGCGGGCACTGAAAAAATCGATTTGGCAGTTACAAAAGGAATTCCAAGCTTTATGGATGTTTTAAATAACGTTTTGGAAGAACTTGAAGTTCAGCGGATCTTTCTTGCAGAAGAAATCAAGACGCAAAATCCGACAATGCTGGAGAACATTAAGAAACGGCTGCCGGATACACCGATCGTTTTCATTCCGCACGATGAAATGAAGAAGGATTTAAGTAATTGTAAAGCGTTTATTCGGACTGGTGAAATGACACCGTACTCAAATATTATGCTTGAAAGCGGCGTTGTCTTTTAAAAAGAAGGGGTAGTTTATATGAATATGGTTGCGATTTTAATTGGTCTCGGACCGTTGATCGGTTGGGGAATTTATCCAACAATTGCATCAAAATTTGGCGGAAAACCCGTTAACCAAATTTTAGGATCAACCCTGGGGACGTTGATTTTTGCGATTGTTTACAACCAGATCGAACATTTAGGATTTCCGCATGGAATGGATCTATTACTGGCGATTCTTTCAGGAGTCGGTTGGGCATGTGCACAGATTGTGACGTTTTATTCATTTACACTAATTGGGTCGTCACGGGCAATGCCGGTCACAACCGCTTTCCAATTGTTAGGAGCCTCATTATGGGGCGTCGTTGCGTTGGGTGATTGGCCAACTGGAATGGATAAGGTGGTTGGGTTTATTGCCTTGGCGTTGATCATTCTCGGCGCGTGGATGACGGTTTGGTCAGAAAAGAAAACAACAGAAGGTCAAGGAGCGTTGAAAAAAGCAGTCATCGTTTTGCTTTTTGGCGAAATTGGATACTGGGCATATTCGGCAGCTCCGCAAGCAGCCCATATTAATGGAATGCATGCCTTCTTACCGCAAGCAATCGGAATGGTAATTGTTGGAATTGTTTACGGTATAATTGCGACGGTTAAAAACAAAGAACAATCACCGTTTACAGAAACGGTAACTTACAAACAAATCATTTCCGGCTTCTTCTTTGCATTTGCAGCTTTAACCTATTTGATTTCTGCTCAACCAAATATGAATGGCTTGGCAACCGGGTTTATCTTGTCACAAACTTCAGTTGTTCTAGCAACGTTGACGGGAATCTGGTTCTTAGGTCAGAAGAAAACGCATAAGGAAATGCTGGTCACGATCTTAGGTTTGGTAATTATTATCGGAGCCGCAGCAATTACGGTAATTGTTTAAGATGATTTGACAGGGGTGAAATAAAATGAAAATTGCACCTTCAATTTTAAGTGCAGATATTTCCAACTTAGGAAGAGATGTGAAGCGCGTTGAGCAGGCGGGAGCGGACTATCTGCATATCGATGTGATGGATGGCAATTTTGTTCCGAACCTTTCATTTGGGGCAAATGTTGTCCGGCAGTTACGCGGACAGTCAGATTTGACTTTTGATGTTCACTTAATGGTTGAACATCCTGAGAAATGGATCAGTGAATTTGCCGCTGCCGGAGCGGATATTATCGGCGTTCATTACGAAGCTACGCCGCACATTCATCGGGCGTTGAAGATGATTCATGAAGCGGGGAAAAAGGCCGAATTGGTGATTTGCCCGGGAACATCGGTTGCGATGATCACTGACCTTCTTTCAGAAGTTGATCAGGTTTTAGTGATGACCGTTGACCCAGGATTTGGCGGCCAGCATTTTTTACCGTCAATGACGCATAAAATCAAACAACTTGCAGAAATTAAAGCTCAACGAGGATTCGCCTTTGAAATTGAAGTCGATGGCGGGATCAATGATCAGACAATCGCGCAATGTAAACAGGCCGGAGCGACGATTGCCGTTGCAGGATCGTTTGTTTATAATCATGAAACACCTGCAATTCAAATTCAGAAATTAAAAGCAGTTTAGAAATCTTAATTGAAGGGGAACAGCAACATGACAAATACAAAATATGATACAACCGAATACTTAAAAAGTGTTGATGCTTATTGGAGAGCCGCTACTTATCTTTCAGTCGGCCAATTATTCTTAATGGATAATCCATTATTACGCCGGGAATTAAAGGCAACGGATGTTAAGCCGAAACCAATTGGCCACTGGGGAACGATTGCGCCACAAAACTTTATTTATGCGCACTTGAACCGCGTAATTCAAAAATATGATTTGAACATGTTTTATATTGAGGGCTCCGGTCACGGTGGCCAAGTAATGGTTTCAAATTCATATTTGGATGGCAGTTACTCGGAAATTTATCCACGGATCACTCAGGATGAACAAGGAATGCAGCGGCTGTTCAAGCAATTTTCATTTCCAGGCGGGGTGGCTTCCCATGCTGCTCCAGAAACTCCCGGGTCAATTCATGAAGGGGGCGAATTAGGGTATTCCCTTTCACACGGAACCGGGGCAATTTTGGATAACCCAGATGTCATTGCGGCCGTTGAAATTGGCGATGGTGAAGCTGAAACTGGTCCGTTGGCAGCTTCATGGTTCTCGGATAAATTTATTAATCCGATCTATGATGGTGCGGTATTACCGATTCTTCAAATCAACGGGTTCAAGATTTCAAACCCAACGGTCTTATCGCGGATGAGCGATGAAGATTTGACGAAATACTTTGAAGGTATGGGCTGGGAACCGCATATTGTCAATGTGCATGGCAAGGCACCGATGGAGGCCCATAAGATCATGGCCGATGCCATGGATGACTGTATTGAAAAAATCAAGGCCATCCAAAAGAATGCGCGTGAAAATCATGATGATTCATTGCCAGTATGGCCAATGATCATTTTGCGGGCACCCAAGGGTTGGACAGGTCCGAAGAAGGATCTTGACGGTAATCCGATTGAAAATTCATTCCGGGCTCACCAAGTTCCGATTCCGGTCAGCCAAGATCAAATGGAACATAAAGATTTATTGATCAATTGGATGGAATCATATAACCCCGAAGAATTGTTTGATGAAAATGGTTATCCAACCGAAATCGTGCGGCAAAACATCCCTGACGAACAACACCGGATGTCAACGAACCCAATCACAAATGGCGGCATTCACCCGAAGACCTTGGATCTGCCAGATTACCGTGATTTTGCCCTAGACGTTGAAAAACAAGGGCGCGGCCAATTTAAGGCTGAAGACATGGTTACCTGGGGCAAGTATTTAGCCGAAGTTGAAAAGTTGAATCCAACTAACTTCCGGGCATTTGGACCAGATGAAACAAAATCAAACAAATTGTTCCAAATGCTTGATGATGGTAAACGGCAGTGGATGGAAGAAATTCACGAACCAAATGATGAAAATATGGCGCATGCAGGCCGCAATATCGATTCTCAACTTTCAGAACACCAATGCGAAGGTTGGCTTGAAGGATATGTTTTAACCGGCCGGCACGGAATGTTTGCATCGTACGAAGCTTTTACCCGGGTCATTGATTCGATGTTGACCCAACACTTTAAGTGGATCCGGAAAGCTGATGAACTTGATTGGCACCATGATTATCCGTCATTGAACATCGTGAATGCGTCAAATTCATTCCAGCAAGATCACAATGGATATACCCACCAAGATCCCGGAATGTTGACGCATATGGCCGAAAAGAAAGGCAAGTACGTTCGTGAATACACCCCATGTGATACGAACACGTTACTTGCCGTTGGTGACAAAGCATTTACCGAACGGAATGTCATTAATTTAATGGTAACTTCAAAGCATCCACGGTTCCAATGGTTCACGGCCGATGAAGCCCGTGAATTAGTCACAAACGGGTTGAAGTATGTTGACTGGGCATCAACTGATCAAGATGCCGAACCGGATGTGGTAATTGCCAGTGCCGGGACCGAACCGACAACGGAAGCCATGGCAGCTGTAAGTATTTTGCATGAAGCGTTTCCTGAATTAAAGATTCGGATGATCAATGTAGTCGATATTTTGCGATTACGTTCACCGGAAATCGATCCGCGGGGATTATCGGATGAAGAATTTGATGGCTACTTTACAAAAGATAAGCCCGTAATCTTTGCATTCCATGGCTTTGAAGATTTATTACAAAGCATGTTCTTTAACCGGCATAACCATAATTTACACGCGCATGGATACCGTGAAGAAGGCGACATTACCACCCCGTTCGATATGCGGGTCTTGAACCATCTTGATCGATTCCATTTAGCAAAAGACGCAATTATGCATGTTCCAGGATACAAGGAAAAGGCCGCATCATTCGTTCAGAAGATGGATGACATGATCAACAAACATAACCAATACATTCGGGATAACGGTAAAGATATGCCGGAAGTTACCGAATGGCGTTGGGAAGATGTTAACCAAAAATAGATTTGGTAGTAAAAAGAAGGTGCGACAAAACAGTAAAAAACGAGCGTGATGGAAGCAGAAAAACGAACGAATCGCGCCAGCGTAGATTCGGAGATTTTCGAATTAGCTTCGCGTCACCACTCAGCTCGTTTGTTTTGGAGCCCGATTATGCGGATATAGCAAAGAGGTTGCGACTTGTGTCACAACCTCCTTTTTTGTCACAAATTCACTTTTGTATCGTCCTATATCTTGATATAATAAAAGTTAGACATTATTGGACGAAAGTGGGGACGCACGAATGGATTTGGAAGAAATGAAAGAGCGTCAGCGGCATATTCGCAATTTTTCAATTGTTGCGCATATTGACCATGGAAAGTCAACGCTTGCCGATCGAATCCTTGAAATGACCGATACGGTTTCAAAACGTGAAATGCAGGACCAGTTGCTTGATACAATGGACCTTGAACGCGAACGGGGAATTACGATTAAGTTGAATGCAGTTGAATTGCATTATAAGGCCAAAGACGGGGAAACGTATATTTTTCACCTGATCGATACCCCGGGGCACGTTGACTTTTCTTATGAAGTTTCACGGTCACTTGCCGCATGTGAAGGAGCCGTGTTAGTTGTTGATGCGACGCAGGGGGTTGAAGCCCAAACGTTAGCAAACGTTTACCTGGCACTTGATGATGATCTGGAAATTTTACCGGTCATTAATAAAATCGATTTGCCGTCAGCTCAGCCGGATAAGGTTAAGGAAGAAATTGAAAATGACATTGGATTGGATGCTTCGGACGCCGATTTGATTTCTGCCAAAACAGGGCTTGGCGTTGATCAGGTTCTTGAAGATATCGTTAATAAATTTCCGGCACCAGATGGCGACCTTGAAAAGCCATTGAAGGCGTTGATTTTTGACTCAGTTTACGATGATTATCGCGGCGTTGTTTTAAGTGTCCGTGTCAAGGAAGGAACCGTTAAGCCGGGAGATAAGATCTTACTGATGAACAGCGGTGCGAAGTATGAAGTTACTGAAGTGGGGGTAAACTCGCCGAAACCGTTGAAGCGTGACATGCTGATTGCCGGGGATGTTGGTTACATTACTGCCTCAATCAAAGATATTCAAGATACCCGGGTCGGGGATACAGTCACCAATGCAGATGACCCAACAGACGAACCGCTTGCCGGTTATCGTGAAATGAGTCCAATGGTTTATTCTGGACTTTATCCAACTGACAATGCTAAGTACAATGATTTGCGCGAAGCACTTGAAAAGTTGAAACTAAACGATGCGGCCCTTGAATTTGAACCTGAAACCTCGCAGGCCCTTGGCTTTGGTTTCCGATGCGGTTTTTTAGGATTGCTTCACATGGACGTTATTCAAGAACGACTTGAACGCGAATTTAACTTGGAGTTGATCACAACGGCGCCATCCGTAACTTATGATGTTGAACTGACTGATGGCAGTCACGTTGCAGTTACGAACCCGGCTGAAATGCCTGAAACAACGCTGATCAAGCAGATCAACGAACCGTATGTCCGGGCTGAAATTATGGTTCCGAATGATTATGTTGGGGCGGTAATGGAACTTTGTCAACGTAAACGGGGGCAATTCGTTACCATGGAATATCTTGATGACAACCGGGTAAACGTCATTTATCAAATGCCGCTTGCGGAAATCATCTTTGATTTCTTTGATAAATTGAAATCAAGTACCCGTGGCTATGCTTCGCTTGATTATGAATTGGATGGAACCCAACCAAGTGAATTAGCAAAAATCGATATCTTACTGAATGGGGATAAAGTTGATGCTTTGAGTTTTATCTCCCACAAGGAATTTGCTGAAAAACGGGCGCGTTCGATCGTTGAAAAGTTGAAGAAGATTATTCCGCGGCAAAACTTCGAGATCCCGATTCAAGCCGCAATTGGGGCCAAGATTATTGCGCGGACCAATATTAAGGCTTACCGGAAAGATGTCACTGCTCGGATCCATACTGGGGATCCCGACCGGCGGGCAAAATTGCTTGATAAGCAGAAACGCGGGAAGAAGCGGATGAAGGCTTTAGGAAAGGTTGAAGTGCCGCAACAAGCCTTTATGGCAGTTTTAAAGACGGATGATGAAAGCGATGCAAAATAATCAAATTCGAAACGCCCAAATGGGAATGATCGTTGCGGTTGTAATCCAAATTATTTTATGCATTCTAAATGTTAAATTATTTGGAATTGTCACAGCGCTGCTTGTGATTTATGCAATTTACGGGTTAGTTAAAATTAAAATGAATCCGGAATACTGGATCAAGTTGCAACGGGTAACAACGGTCGTGATTATCCTTGAATTTCTTTTTGGATTTTCAGTGGAATATTTATTTAAAAATGTGATTTAACAAAAACAGGTTGAAACGATCGTTTCAACCTGTTTTTTTCCTATTTTTGTTCTGGCAAACTTTCAATGATCAACGTTGCAGTTTCTTCAATTGATTTATGAGCAACATTGATTACAAGACATCCTAATTTACGATAAAGTTCGTTAGCAGCACTTAGTTCACTTTCGATGTTTCCAAGATTTGAATATTGGGTATTCGGATCAAGCCCATAGGCAATCATCCGCTGTTTGCGAATATCATTTAAAATTTCAGGATCATTTGTTAAACCAAAGATTTTATTTTTGTCGACCTTAAAAAGTTCATCTGGAATTTTAGTGTGAGGAACTAACGGCAAGTTGGCAACCTTATAACCTAAGTTGGCAAGGTAAAGCGAAAGCGGCGTCTTGGAAGTTCGCGAAACGCCTAAAAGCACGATGTCAGCCTTTGTAAAGCCAGATGGGTCTTTCCCGTCATCGTAATTTACGGCAAATTCGATTGCTTCGATTTTCTTGAAGTAATCTTTATCCGTTTCGTGGTTGATTCCCGGCTTGCGAAGCGGTTTTTCATTCGTTTGCTTTTCAAGTTCAGTTAGTAAATCGCCAACCGCATCATAGTGATTTAAGTTATTTGCCGTGCAAAATTCATTTGTATGTTCGGTTAAATCTTTCGTAATGAACGTATGAATGATGAATGCATGATCGCGTTTAGCAGAATTTAAAATTCCCTGCAAGATCGAGAGGGTTGTAATAAACGGAAAACGCTTGATTTCAAACTTGGTTTTGGGGAATTGAACAGTGACCGCCTGCGCAAGGCTGAGTGCCGTTGCCCCAATTGAATCTGATACGACGTAAATTTTAACATTTGACTCCATGAAAATCCTCCTTGTATAAAAGCGCTTTATTTACTTATATTATAATGTTTATTCGTATTATTTGTCTAGATTTAAAGTAATTAATATGCAAGTTTTTAAAAAGTGTTATGCTCGGTGAAATGATATAATCTAAATAAGATTTACATAGAAAGGATTTATTTTATGGGAGTTCAATTTGTCTTGGGTAAGGCATCAATGGATCACGAAGCTGTAATGCACCATCAACTTTCAACTTGGATGCAGGAAGATCCGGATGCCCAGTTCTTTTATTTAGTTCCAGAACACATCAAATTCGAATCAGAAGTTAACGTCCTTGATTATTTACGAAAGGAAAAACAAACGCAATTTTTCGCCAGTGCAAACGTGCAGGTTTTGTCATTTACCCGGTTTGCATGGTTCTTTTTGCGTAATTCATCGGTGTTAAACCGGCAAAATTTGAGTCAAACGGGGCTGGCAATGCTGGTTACGCACTTGCTGAATAAAATTCAAAAGCAAGATTTAACGATTTTCAGCAGTGAGCAAAGTCAGGCTGGGTTTGCTGCCAAATTAGCTGACCAACTGATTGAATTTCGATTAAGCGGGTTTGAACCGGAAGATTTACTTGAAATGCAAAAGGCCGCTATTAACCAGCACCAATCAAATTTGGCGGACAAGCTAGGTGATTTGGCGGTTATCTATCAAGAATTTTTAAACGCGAAGGTCAATGGTCAGTTGCTGCTTGACCAATTTCTTGATCCAGCCAAGTTGATGGACCTTTTATTTGAAGAATTGCAACGGCTTGATTTAAGTCATCAATATTTTTTGATCAGTGGGTTTGACCAGTTCAATGCCCGTGAAATTAAAATTTTAAAGCATTTAATGCAGAATGCGCATGATGTGATGATCAGCTTGCCGCTTGACGATTTAGCATCTAAAAAATTACCGCGACCGAATGAACTTTTTTACCGTCCGGCTAAACTTTACCAGCAATTACGTCACTTAGTTCCAGCCCAAAACATCAAAATTCGGTGGGCATTAACTCCTCGAGTAAACTCAAGTTTGCAAAAGCTTGAAGACGATTGGATCGCCAGTCATCGAATCGGCGCCCACCCAAATGTTGAACTTTCCAAAGATGAAAAACAGCAAATTTCAATTACCCAGACAGTTGACCGAATTAGTGAAGTTAAGTGGGTCGCTGGCAAAATTCGACGAATGGTTGCTGAAAGCCAGCAAACGGATCACCCATATGAGTACCGCGACTTTTTGGTTTTGACCCCCGATACGGCGAAATATCAAAACTTGATCGAACCGGTCTTTGAACAATTTCAAATTCCACTGTTTACGGATCTAACCCAGACGATGGCCTCGCATCCATTAGTTGAATTCATCCTTGCACTGTTCGATGTTCAACAACATGGGTTTAATTACCAGTCGATCATGCGCTTCTTGAAGACGGAACTGTTTATCCCTAAGCAAATTATTAAGGGACGGACCTTAGAATTAATGCGGAAACGGGAGCAAAGCTGGCTGCGGGATCATCCGAACAGTTCATCATTGATTCCAACGGACGCTGATGAAGTTGAACTTCGAAGAGCGGCAACATACCGGAATACGCTGGATGTAGTTGAAAATTATCTGTTGGCGCATGGGATCCAAACGAAGGCGGCCTGGCAAAAAGAGTGGATCGTGCAGGAGTTGCCGCGAAAGGAAAAGGAAACAACGGAAGAGTTGCTTGAACGTGAACGGCAACTGACGATCAACCGGAATGCTAATTTGTTGCGGAAACAGGTCTTAGAATTATTTGAAAGTTATCAGCAGGCATTAAAGAGCGTTAAAACCGGCCGCGATTTTGCAGTTGTGTTGTACCAAATCCTTGAAAAGGCGGAAGTCGCCGAAACACTGCGGCAATGGCAACAAGGTGCTCAGCAGATTCTGAGCGAAAACCACCAGGCAACGGATGCAACGCTGCATGGCAATGCGGTTGATCCTACCCGACCGGAACAGGTTTGGAACGTTTTTTGCCAGTTAATGGATGAATACGTTTTGGCGCTTGGTGATGAACCATTTGATCGTGAACTGTTTATTAATATCTTCCAAAGCGGGTTTGAAACCGCATCATATAAGCGGGTTCCATCAACGCTTGATCAGGTGATTTTTTCACAAAGCGGCAATGCTCAAATGCAGAATCGTAAAATTGCGTTTGTAATCGGCGCGACCGATGACGTGATGCCAGCAAAAATTGATGACCAAAAGCTGCTCTCAGAAGATGATCGGAACGTTTTAAATGACATTTGGAATCCTACATCAAATGATGATAAGTTTTTGCCAGAAACATGCGAAATGCGGATGGCAGAAGAACCATTTACGAATTACATTGCATTCATGAGCCCAAGCGAGCAGTTGCATTTTTCATATCCGATCAACGATTCTGACGGGGCAGAACTGAAATTATCAGGTTACGTTGAAAAGATTAAGGACGATCTCAATATTCCGATTAACAAGTTGGGATTGATCGCGCCCAATTACGGCCCGGAAATTATTCAGTATATCGGGACCCCGATGACGACGATTAATGAATTGTTACGACTGAGTCGGGATTTGCAACGGCAAAAGGAACAGTTATCACCGGAATGGTCGACAATTTATAATTACGTCAAGCAGCAGGATCCGCAACGTGTATTGCGAATCTTTAACAGTTTGAATTATTCAAATGATGTTTTACCAGGAACGCCAGTTGATGAAAACGGGCATAAAAAGCTTGATGAATCCTTGGTTAAGGAACTTTACGGCAATGAGATCTTTGGTTCGATTTCCCGGCTTGAAACCTACTTTAAGAATCCATACGAATATTTCTTGAAGTACGGGTTAGCGTTGAAGCCGCGGACGATTTTTGAACCAACGAGTGCCAATGTCGGCGATTTCTTCCACGATGTCATGGCAGCCTTGATCGATCATTTACAGCAGGATGGAGCAACCTTATCAACGTTGAAATCCGACGATTTTGATCAATTGCTTGGTCAAGTATTAGGTGAGATCAGTGCGCTTGATGAATTCGATGTCTTTAAGCAAACTGCCCGGAACCGCTATTTACAACGACGGTTAGTTCAATCGACCCGGAAAGTTTCGCAAGCAATTTACCGGCAACACCGGAAACGGAAAGTCTTTTCATTGAAGACGGAAGCGACATTTGGTTTTGGAAATGACGCAGTCTTGGCCGGCAAACGGTTTAAGGCGGTTGACGTTCAACGAACCCCGACTCCGCAAATGAACTTGCAGGGGCGGCTTGACCGCATTGATGTGGTCGAAGACTTAAAGCACCATCTTTACTATAACGTTGCGGACTATAAATCAGGCAGCATTAATGCCAAGTTGGATAAATTCCTTGTTAAATCCTTCAGTGGAATTTCATTGCAACTCTTAACGTACCTTGCAGTTTTACGGGATAATCAACCGCAATTATTGCAGATGCTGCGCCAAAATGAAGCGCTTCGATCTCAAATCGCAGATGCCGATCAGCACGAGATTTCACTTGGAAGTGCGGTTTACTTCCACTTAGGGACTCCGCAGGAAAAGCAAACAAATTATCAAAAGGTTATGTCAGCGAAACAAGCTATCAGTCATGCCGACTCAAAGTTTGTTTATGATGGAATTTTCCGGAGTGGAAAAGAAGCGCCTGAAGATTACGTGAAGGCTTTAGGAACGATTTATGATAATCAAGACGTCGAATTGAACCTTGATAACTATAAACTCGGGCTTCTTAAAAGCGGTAAATTGAGCAAGGCAAGCCAAAAGAAAATGTATGATTTGGATCACTTTAATGCATTGCTTGACTTGGATTTATATAAGATCAGTCAGGCAACCAACGATATTTTCAGTGGGGTCATTGACCTTGCGCCATATAAGCTTGCAAACGCAACGGGACTGGATTTCTCCGATTACTTGCCAATTATGACGTTTGATCCGATGATTGGAAACCAGTACCGTGATCTTAATGATTTAACCCACGTTTCTGCGGATGAATTATGGCAACAGATTGAAGCGGAAAGTGAATTGTGGCAGTCAATCAAGAAACAGGTTGAGGAGGATTAAAATGGCGGAATTTAAAGATTATGCAACCCCGAATCAAGTTAAGGCGGTTGAACACCGTGGACATGACATTTTAGTATCTGCCTCGGCTGGTTCAGGGAAAACAAAGGTTTTAGTTGAACGGATCAAGGATGAGATCTTAAATGAAAATGCGAATATTTCGCGGATGCTGATCATGACATTTACGAATGCGGCAGCCAAGGAAATGAAAGACCGCTTGACGAAAATCTTAAATGCAGAATTGCAAAAACAGATTCAAAATCATGGGACGCCGCAATTAATCAGTCACTTACAAAAGCAATTAACCGCGGTTAATGTTGCTGACATTAGTACAATTGACTCATTTTGCTTACGGTTTTTGAAAAAATATTATTATGCAATTGATCTTGATCCGAATTTCCGGGTGCTGGCGGATGAATCTGAACGAAATGTATTGCGCGAAGATGTTTGGCAAGAAGTTCGCGAAGATTTTTATCAAGCATATGAAGATTTGAATCAGAAATCGTCATTAGATCCTGGTCAACAAGAGCTTCTCGAAAAGTATAATGACTTTTTGCAGGTCTTTGTTCAAGATCGCCGGGATGACGATTTAACGGATGTCGTATACCGATTAAATGATTTTGCGAGCGCGAATGAAAATCCAGATCAGTGGTTGGCTGCCGCACCGCAAAATTATGAATTCACGGAAGAAACGTTTACCCAGACACCGGTTTGGAAACAGATTTTAAAAGATGATGTGGTCAATAAGCTTCAAACGGTTGCGGATAACCTGCAACGTTACCGGAAAGCCTTTCAAACGATTCAGGTTCCGGCAATGCAGGAATTTTACAATATGAAAGAAAAGCCGTTGAAAAAATTGACGGCCAAAACAGATGAAGATTTGGCTTCGATCGATCAAATTTTAGACCAGATTCAGAGCATGCTTGAACAAATTAATCACGAAACGCTTTCGTGGGATGATTTACGCAAGCAGGTCAAGCAATTCGAGTTTAAGGCCAAAATGTATGCGAAAAACCGTGATTTTGCGGCAGATGACGATGATTTATTGGATCAACTTGGGGGCATTAAGCAGTTCAAAGATGATGCTAACCAAGTGGTGAAGGGATTATTAAATGCAGAGCTGTTTTATTCGGATTCGCAGTTGAAAGAAATCTTGAAACGGGCCCAAGGAGTCGTTGAACTCGTGGTTGACCTTGTTCAAAAGTTTCGGCAACGGTATTTGCAAGTCAAGTTGCAACGGCACGCCTTAGAATTCAGTGATTTAGAATATTTAACGCTTAAGATTTTACGTGGCAATGATGATGTTCAGCAAAAGATTCGCGAAGAATTGCAACAGCACTATACGGAAATCATGCTTGATGAATACCAAGATACAAATGGTGTTCAGGAAGCAATCGTTCAAGCAATTGCTAACCATAACTTGTTTATGGTGGGGGACGTTAAGCAGTCAATTTACCGGTTCCGGCAAGCTGATCCAAGTTTATTTATGCATAAGTACCAAACTTTCAAAACCGAAGAGACGTCAAACGACTTTTCAAACGGTGAATTGATCGTTCTCCAGGAAAATTTCCGGTCGATCAAAAACATCGCCGATCTGACGAACCTGATTTTTATGCAGATCATGGATCAAAACCTGGGCGAAATCGATTATGATCAACAAGCATTTTTGAAGGCGGAAAATCCGGCATATCAAAAGGAACAATTAGTTAATAATATTCCAGCAAAAGCGTTGATTTATTTGCAAGATTCAAAGGCCGAAAATGATTCGGAAAATGCACCTGCTTTTGAATTGGATAGTCAAACGCAAGCCCAGTTCGTGATGATTGCAAATGAGATCAAGAAATTAATGGATAACCAGACCCAGATTTTTGATCGTGATCAGGGGCAAATGCGGCCGTTGCAGTATTCTGATATTGCGATTTTGTCGTCATCCCATCAGGATAGCTTATTGGTCAACGAAGAATTTAAGCGGCTGGGGATTCCAACGGATGTTGATGAAACTAATAATTACTTTAAGACGACCGAAATTCAAATTATGATTTCGTATTTGAAGACCATCGATAATCCGCATCAAGATATTCCCCTGGTTGCGGTTTTACGTTCGCCAATGTATCAGTTTGATGAAGATGAATTGGCATATTTGCGGATCAATCATCCGCACGGCGATTTTTACAGCACGATTACTGATTATTCAACCCAAATGACCGATCATCCGGAAAAATTAAAGGCATGGGATGAAACCCGCCGGCAAACTTTAAATGCGAAAGTTCAGCAATTTAACCAGGATTTGTCAACGTTCCGGGTGCAAGCCAAGCGGAGTGAAATTGCGGCGTTGATCTGGAACATTTACACAACAACTGGCTTTTTAGACTATGTTGGCGGTTTACCTGGCGGGGCACAACGGCAAGCGAACCTGCACGCTTTGTACCAACGAGCAACGGCATATGAAAAGACGAGTTTTAAGGGATTATTCCAATTTATTCGGTTTGTTGAACGGATGGATCAGCAACAACGCGATCTTCCAGAAATGAAAATGCAAGTCAATGAAGACACCGTTAAATTCATGACGATCCATAAAAGCAAAGGCTTAGAATACCCGGTTGTCTTTGTGACGAATCTAAGTAAACGATTCAACATGCAGGATCTGAATCACAAATACGTTTTGGATGATCAATTTGGAATTGGGTTAGATATCGTTGAATCCTCAAGGCAGACTTTAAAGCGGGATCACGATGTTGAACTCAACGAAGATGACGCGATCGAGATTCAAGAAACAACCCCAATCAGCATTGCAATTAAGGAACGGATCAAACGCAAGGCTTTAGCCGAAGAAATGCGGAAACTTTACGTTGCATTGACCCGGGCTGAACAACGAATTTATTTGGTCGGAGCGTATGCTGACATTGAGAAATGGGCAACCGCTTGGAGTCAACCCGAAAGTGAGGCCGTTCTTTTACCAGAAAATCAACGGTTTAGTAAAGGAAACTTTATGGATTGGATCGGGATGGCGCTTGGGCGGATGCCAAACCTCGCTGACCATACAACCTGGATCACGCTTAATGATCAGCAACAAGTTACGTCGCAACGTGCAGCAGATCAATTTGCAGACTGGAAAAGGTACTTTAATGCCGAGCGGATACCACAAGCGATTCGTGAAAATGCATTGAACTTTGAAGTTGAACTGTGGAGCAAGGGGGCAGTTGCCGCTTTACGCAATCAAACTTTTGAAGGTGGGGCAGCTAAGGATGACCAGTCAATTTTGCGCGACGCGATCAGTCAGCCAATGGACCCGACAATCCAGTCAATTTTAGACTTTCAATATCCGCACCTTGAATTGACTCGTGAATCGGCATACCAAGCAGTAACGGATATTAAGCGCCTTTTCGATGATCCGGATAATAATTTGATGGACCAATTACAAGCGGAGGACACTGATAATTCAGCTCAAGTTGAGTTGAACGTTGTTGATGAAACGCCCACGGTCACCACTAAGGTTCATGCATTTCGGCAGCCCAACTTTATGACAACGGAAGTTATTGCTTCGCCTGCTAAAATTGGGACGGCAACGCACTTGATTTTTCAAAAGTTAGATCTGACTCAGCCGATTTCAACGGCAACGATTCAACAGTTGATTGATCAATTGGTTCTTGAAGGTTCGATTACAAAAGAGGTTGCCGCCAAAATTGATATTGCTGGAATTTTAGCATTTTACCAAACTGAAGTGGGAAAGAAGGTCTGCGCGAATGCTTCTCAAGTTAAACGTGAGGTGCCATTTGCAATGCTTTTGCCTGCGAAAATGCTGCCATCGATCAGTGAAAAAACGGATAAGTCAGTTTTGATTCACGGAATCATTGATGGGTATTTTGAAGATCAAGAAACGGGAGCGGTCTATTTATTTGATTATAAGACTGACCACGCGTCCCTGAAACAGATTGAAAAGGAATACCGCGGACAGATTAATTTGTATGCGATCGCCCTGCAGCAAATCACCGGCAAAGCGGTTCATCACTGCGTTTTGTATTCCGTCAATAAACGGAAACAGATCGATCTGTAATTTGATGAAAAAACAATCATATATTTCAATAAAAAATTGCATTATCATCTTGATAGTCTTTAATAAAATATTGTATAATAAACGCGAACTGTTAAGATGAAGTACTTAGGTACGGATTAAGACGGTTACTTTAAAGCTCGGAGGGAGGGAAACACCATGTCAAAAACAGTCGTTCGTAAAAACGAATCTCTTGATGACGCTCTTCGTCGCTTCAAACGTTCCGTTTCAAAAACAGGTACTTTGCAAGAATATCGCAAACGTGAATTCTATGAAAAGCCAAGTGTAAAGCGTAAAAAGAAGTCAGAAGCTGCACGCAAGCGTAAAAACAAGCGTCGTTTCTAATTTTAGGCTTGGTTAGCTTAAGGAGGCAATTGTGATGAGTTTAGCTGATTCATTACAAAAAGACATGATTGCTGCAATGAAAGCCAAGGATAAGGACAAGTTAAGTACTGTCCGGATGCTGAAGGCAGCGGTAGCTAACGAAAAAATCAATGCTGGTCATGACTTATCTCCAGAAGAAGAAATTGCTGTTTTGTCCCGTGAATTGAAACAACGGAAAGATTCCCTTGAAGAATTCAAGAATGCTGGCCGGGAAGACTCAGTTAAGCAACTTGAAAAGGAAATCGAAGTTGTTCAAAGTTACTTGCCAAAACAATTAAGCGAAGATGAAGTGAAGGACATTGTTCAAGAAACAATCAATGAAGTTGGCGCAACATCCAAAGCTGATTTTGGTAAAGTAATGGGCGCTGTAATGCCGAAGTTAAAAGGCAAAGCTGACGGTAAGTTAGTCAACGAAACAGTAAAGTCATTGCTCAGTTAAGAGGGAAGAACTGTGGTTTAACGCCACAGTTTTTTTATTTGAAGGTGTGACAAAACGTCACAAACGAGCGTGGTGGAAGCAGAAAAGTGAGCGAATCGCGGAGCATAGATTCGGAACTTTTCGAACTTCCACACAGCTCGTTTGTTTTGGAACCCGATTATGCGGATATAGCAAAGAGGTTGCGACTTACGTCATAGCCTTTTTTTGTTTCGCTGATGATCTTTGCGATTTGATAGTAAACATTGAATGCAATTTGATGAATATGCTAAAATAACGGTAGTTTAGATAGAAATGAGGCATTATTATGGAACAAATCGAACGTGCTTGTACATCAATGCTTGTAGGTAAAGATGCAAGTGCTGATGGTTCAGTAATGATCGCTCGGAATGACGATACATTCTTGCCATTGACACCTCAACGTTTTTACATGCATCCAGCATGGCATGGTGAAAAAGGTAAGAAAATCAAATCATGGTTAAACGGTTTTGAAATGGAATTGCCAGAAAATGGTTACCGTTACAATGCCGTTCCAAACGTGGACTACAAAAACCACGGTTACTATGAAGAAAGCGGAATTAACGAAAAGAACGTTGCTATGTCAGCAACTGAATCAACTTACGGTAACGAACGCGCTCTTGCATTTGATCCCCTTGTTAAGGATGGATTAGATGAAGACTGCATCGTGAACGTTACGCTTCCATTTATTGAATCAGCCCGCCAAGCGGTTCAATTCTTAGGAAAGTTGATCAGTAAATACGGTTCACCAGCTGGAAACTCAGTTTTATTTGCTGATAAGAACGAAGCATGGTATATGGAAATCGTTACGGGGCACTTATGGTTAGCTCAACGGATTCCAGATGATGCATATGCAGTTGTTGCCAATGAAGTTGCAATTCAACAAGTTGACTTTGATGACACTGAAAACTTCCAATGGGCTGATGGAATTCAAGAATTCGTTGAAGAACACCACCTGAACCCTGATAAGGAAGGCTGGAACTTCCGGCACATCTTTGGTTCATTTGACGAAAAAGATCGGCACTACAACACTCCACGTGTATGGTACGGTCACCACTTGTTCAACCCTGAAATCGAAGAAGATCCTGAATCAGGTGAATTACCGTTTATCATGCGGACAAATCACAAGTTTACGCCAGATGACATTGAACAATATCTTGGTTCACACTACAATGAAACTCCATACGATCCATACAGCAAGGACTCAACGGAAGCTGACATGTACCGTTACCGTCCAATCGGTTTGAACCGGACCCAAAACTCACACGTTCTTCAATTACGGAATGACGTTCCTGAAGAACAACAAGCCGTAATGTGGTTATGTATTGGATTCCCAGAATTTGCACCATACATTCCATTCTACACAAATGCAAATGATACAGATCCAAGTTTTTCAGAAACACCAATGGAAATGGATGTTGATTCAGATTCTGCTTACTGGATGTACCGTCACATGTCAATGTTGGTTGAAAGTCATTACAGCAAGTTTGTTCAAGACAACCGCGACTATTTGAAAGAATGCCGGCGGGTTCAACGGCGGATGTTATGGCAATTTGACCAAGAAGCAGCTAAGTTACACGGTGAAGAATTAACTGAATTCTTAACTCAAAAGAACTACGAAATGGTTGCAAAGATGAAGGCAATGACCAAGGATCACATGAACAAGTTGATCATGAAAGGCATCGAGCTCTCGAAGCTGACCTTCAACATGGATAAGAACCTCTAAAATGGGGATTTGAAGAAGCTGTGGCATTAGTCACAGCTTCTTTTTAAGTCATATTATTTGAATTCCGGTTAAAATGAATTTATCATAAGAATAGATGATGAATAAAGACTTTTCTATAAGCCTGTCAAGATTGAAATTGATGATTCTTCGCTTCAATAATGAAGCGGAGTTTTTTGTCGGTTGGTTTAATATATCGGAGGGGTAAAAATGGCTGAATTAAAATGTTTAGTATTCAAGAATGATGATCTTGATTTTCTTAAAAAGCAGTATCCAGGAATTTATGGGATGCTTGGATCAAAATTGGCAGATTATGATGGAAGTCATCAAGTATGGCGCAGCGGTTCGGAAGATGAATATCAAGAATTATGGAATCGGTTCACATACGAAATTGCAAATGCAACCGATCCATCGGGAAAGGTAAGTGACGATGGCTTGCGGTTACGTCATATGTGGGATCAAGCGTAAAAAAATGGTCGAGATTTTTCTCGACCATTTTTGTTTTAATTAAGAATCACGCGAAATTTCGGTTTAAAAAAACGTCCAATTCTAATCCTTTAGATAATAGTCGAATTAAATTTTTATAAATGGAACGTAAATGAAAATCTAATAATGAAAACTAACTGAAAAATAAATGGTGTCTTAAATTTAGTTATACGGTATACTATAATTATTAGTTTTGATAAAGTAAGGAGTAGCAAAATGGAGTCAAAGGATAAAAACATTAAGTTAAAACGTTCCATGTCTGCTGGCCAGCTTGAAATGATTTCATTAGGTGGGGCCATTGGGGTTGGATTATTTATGGGTTCAACGTCAACGATCAAGTGGACAGGACCGTCAGTTATTTTAGCCTATGCCCTAGTGGGGGTATTATTATATGTTATTATGCGTGCCTTAGGGGAAATGTTATACGTAAACCCGGGGACCGGATCATTTGCAAGTTTTGCAACGGAATATGTTCATCCGCTTGCTGGTTATTTGGCAGAATGGTCAAACGTAATTGAATATATCATCGTTGGAATGAGTGAAGTGGTTGCGGCAACGGAATATTTGAATTATTGGTGGCCGCATTTGCCAGACTGGATTGCCGGGTTGGTTGTAATTGCTTTCCTTACTTTAGCCAATTTGGTTTCAGCTAAAACATACGGGACACTGGAATTTTATTTTTCAATGATTAAGGTTGTAACCATTATTTTAATGATTATTCTTGGCCTTTTGATCATCGTCTTTGGAATTGGTCATCACGGAATTCCGATTGGGTTCCATAACTTATGGAGTAATGGCGGTTTCTTTACGGGTGGATTTAAAGGATTTATGTTTGCCCTGGCAATCGTTGTTGGTTCGTACCAGGGAATCGAATTGCTGGGAATTTCAGCTGGTGAAGCCAAGGAACCGCAAAAGGCAATTGTTAAGTCAGTTAAATCGGTTATTTGGCGGATTTTGATTTTCTACGTTGGCGCAATTTTTGTAATTGTTACGATTTATCCATGGAATAAGTTAGGTTCAATCGGATCACCGTTCGTTGAAACCTTTGCGAAGATTGGAATTACGAGTGCTGCCGGAATTATTAACTTTGTTGTATTAACAGCCGCAATGTCAGGGGCGAACTCTGGAATTTATAGTTCAAGTCGGATGTTATTTAAGTTAGCCCATGAAGGTGATGCGCCAAAGGTACTAGGTAAATTATCAAAGCGGAAAGTGCCGAATCTTGCAATTTTAGCAATTTCAGGCGGAATTTTACTCGGATTCGTGTTAAACACAATCATGGCAGCTTTGAACAAGTCAACCGCAAATCTTTTTGTAATTATCTTTAGTTCAAGTGTTCTTCCCGGAATGGTTCCGTGGTTAGTAATTTTACTTGCTGAATTGCGGTTTCGAAAGAATAGTCCAGATATTATGAAGGACCATCCGTTTAAGTTACCATTATATCCACTTTCAAATTACCTTGCATTGATCTCAATGTTGATTATTGTAATCTTTATGTTCATTAATCCGGACACGCGGATCTCAGTATCTGTGGGAGCAGTGCTCTTGATTATCTTGACGGTTGTTTACATTTGCCGTCATGGATTAAGGAATCCAAATAAATAGAACTTAAAAGACTGCTGAAGGGTAGTCTTTTTATTTTACCACAAAAAATTTTGAAAAAAGTTGTTGACAAACCGAATCAGATTTAATAAACTTAATACTGTTGTTTGAAAGACATGGAGGATTACCCAAGTCTGGCTGAAGGGAACGGTCTTGAAAACCGTCAGGTCGGGGCAACTCGGCGCGGGAGTTCGAATCTCCCATCCTCCTTAAGAAAGTAAAGACGTCTCAGAAATGAGACGTCTTTTTTTTATAAAACTATTGCTTTATACGTTTTGAGAGAACTCTCCGAATTTTAAATTTATTATTTGTAATATTTAATTTATCCCATGTTCCTTATTCCATTGGTTTTGCATCTGGGCAGTTTCGCGTTGGACTTCGGGGTTACCTTGATAAGTACCCGGATCATCTCCATCGGCAAAGGTTTGTTTCATCACTGTACCATCAGGTAGTTGGGCACAGTATACATTGCCTTCTTTCCATGTTGGATAGTGGCCTTGTTCAGTGTATTGCTGATTTTGCTGAACGGGCTGTTGGGGTGTAACCGCTTGTTGGGTTTGCTGAACGGCTTGTGGTTGAACATCGTTATTTTGTTTCTGTTGTTGATTTTGAGTATTTGCATTAGTTGCTGGAGCAGATTGAGCAACTGATGAAGTTAAACTTGAAGAGCTCTTCATTGAACTGGAACTAGATTTTGCTGAGCTTGAATTCTTTTTTGAACTGCTTACTTTTTCTGATTTGATTTTGGTATGTATATTTGTTCTATGACTTTGACTGCCACAGCCTGTTAGAGCTACTCCTAACAGAACGACACTACAACTAAAAACAATTTTTTTCACTTAAGAAACCTCCAAAAAATATTCTCACCTCCTTTTTACTAGCTTTTATTGTCATCAAGGTTTGGACAAATTAAAATTTAAATATCTATATGGTAAAAAATGGGTAAAAAAGAGTGCTTAATCAGTAAATGATTAAGCACTCGCCAAATCTATGGCACTGAAAATCATACGTAAAGATACTAAAAGTATCGAAGACTTTGCTTCATTAAGTGTATTATATATACGATTTTCGGTTTAGTCAATATCAATAAAATCTTTAATTCTTCTCTTTAATAATTTTAAATTTTCGTCACTAATTGAAATATTACTATTAATTCCGTATTGAGAAAATTTTTTGATTTTCAATTTACTTACAGAACCAATCGAATCTAAACAAGCGTATGAATTCTTGTTATATTTATTTAAATGCTTCAATTCTTTTTTAAATTTATCAACTTCAACAAGTAGGGAATTCTTATCTTTTATAAATAAAGTAAGATCATTCTTATATTTTTTAATATTGGATTTAATTTTATTAATATCTTTTTTTGAAGGACTTTTGAGAGCTCTAAATCTAATCAATTCATTTTCAGAATTTTTAATATCATTGGTTAAGTCGGTAATTTTTCTTTCTAATGATTGGACTTTCGTTTTTAAACAAAGCAATTGATCATCCATACTTAATTGTGCTTGATACAAAATATCTTTTCCCAGAGAAATTCGGTCTTTATTAATGTGTGATGAAAGTGGAATGGTTAGAACCGTTTTCTTATATTGAGTATCGTTTTTGCTAAGTATAATTGCAAAATGAATACCACTCATTTCTCCACCAACCGGAACACCGTAATCAATAGTTACGACAGTTCCCTGAGAAAATTTATTGTAAAACTTATATCTTTTTTCATTAAGTAATGTTTTACCGTAGAAGTCTATCCAATTTGGTAATCTGGATGCCTTATAATTTGAATCGTCAGCATTGAAATAAAAATTAATTAAGTTTTCAATATCTTGATACTTTTCATCAAAGTTAAACTTTCGATTGTAATTTGCCATTACGCATACCTTTTATGTCCTTTCTAATTTGCTAGCTTTTAATGTCATAAAAATTTGATAGTGTAATATCTAATTTCATTAGGGAGAAAATGTATCATCATTATATATAAATCGTTCTCAAAAATAAATATTTAAAAGTAATGGATTTTCAAATATTGGGAATGCCATAAATCGACTCAGAAATGAGGCGTTTTTTTATACTCAAATTTACCAATTATGATCTTGGAACCCGTGATATAATTAAATTAATTAAATATTTTAAGGGAGTTTATTACATTGGACGGACAGATCGAACAGCATCATATGAATATTCCATGGCATGACTTTGAAGACGAGGATCAGAATATTCTGCATGCTGACTTACAAACTAAAACCACAATTATCGGCCGGGTCGGCATTATGATGCTTGCCTGCGGAACCGGAGCTTGGCGGGTACGCGAATCAATGAACTCAATGGCCCGGGTGATGGGGGTGCGGTGTTCAGCCGATATTGGATTAGTTTCAATTGAATTTACCTGTTATGAAAATGGTCATAGTACGACCCAAGCGCTATCTTTACCAGCAGCTGGAATCAACACGATCCAGTTAAGTGAATTGGAAAATTTTGTGGCCGCTTTTCAGGCAGATGGCCAATTTTTAACAACCAAGCAAGTTAATCAAGCATTGGATAAAATTAAACAAAAATCAAATAACTATTCAAATATCACGATTGCGCTTGCTGCGGGATTTGCCTGCAGTGCCTTCGTATTTTTACTTGGCGGCGGATTGATTGAAATGTTTTGCTGCTTTATTGCGGCATCGCTTGGAAGCTACGTGCGGAAGATCATGGGAACGAAACACATTACGGCGTTAGCTGGCGTTGCAGCTAGTGTAGCGGTTTCGTGTTTGTCATACGCAATGATTTTTGACGTTTTAAAAATGATTTTTCAGGTTGCTTCTGGTCACGAGGCAGGGTACATTGGGGCGATGCTTTTTGTGATTCCAGGATTCCCGTTTATTACAAGCGGATTGGATATTGCGAAAACTGACATGCGTTCAGGGCTTGAACGACTGGCGTACGCATTAACGATTATTGTCGTTGCAACGCTTGTTGGCTGGCTAGTTGCGCTGCTTGTTCACTTAAAACCGGAAAACTTTATTGCATTGCATCTTACACCGCTTGAATTGATGCTTTTGCGGTTGCCGGCCAGTTTCGTTGGGGTGTATGGTTTCTCAATGATGTTCAACAGTACACCACGAATGGCGGTAATTGCCGGCTTTGTTGGTGCCATTGCTAATACTTTGCGGCTTGAATTAGTTGATTTAACTGCCATTCCAGCTGGGGCAGCGGCTTTCTTCGGTGCATTTACTGCCGGAATTTTGGCTTCGTTGGTTCAAAAACGAAGTGGTTATCCGCGAATTGCAATCACGGTTCCATCGATCGTTATCATGGTTCCAGGACTTTACTTCTACCGGGCTGTATATGAAATTGGAAACTTAACGTTGCAAGACGGCGCTAACTGGTTAGTTAAGGCGTGCTTGATTGCGATGTTCTTACCGTTAGGGCTAATGGTTGCGCGTTTACTGACGGACTCGAAGTGGCGGTATACAAATTAGACGCAATGGATATGGGAGTTGGCGACTTTTAAACTGAATTCAGCGACTAAAATGGTAAACTGAATTTAGATTTAAAACAATTTCCAGGGGAGGAATTTAAATGGCAAAGGATAAAAAAATCAGTCCATTTTCAGCATTTTTACTTGGCGTTGATGGAATGGTCGGGTCAGCAATTTTTCTTTTACCCGGCAGTTTATATTCCAAGGCGGGAAACAGCTTAATTGGAATTTTACTTGTTTCAGGCGTGTCAGCATTATTGCTGGCGTTGTGCTATGCGGCGTTATCAAGTGAAACGAAACAAAATGGGGCTGCATGGCTATATGCCTATAAGGAATTCGGCCGGTTTGCCGGATTTGAAGTCGGCTTTTTTACATGGTTTCAAGGGGTAATTACGATCACAACTGAAATTGCCGCCTTTTTAACCTCGTTAAAATTATTTATTCCGCAGCTTTCAGATAAATTGGTTTATGACATTTCAGGAATTGCAATCGTTCTTGTGATCGCAATTATCGGTTTGATGGGTGATCGGGTTTCAAGTATTGCTGATAATATCGCCACGTTTTTGAAGATTGGCGTTTTGCTGATTTTCGTTTTAGCTGGAATTTGGTTTATTCACCGAATTAACTTTGTTTCAAATGCCCATTACAGTTTTCATTCTGTAAATAATGCTTTTAGTAATGCATTTTACATGTTTACCGGGTTTGCCTTTTTGCCGGTTGCGGCTGCTCAAATGCGGAATCCGCGAAAGAATTTACCGCGGGAGTTACTTGCCGTAATTATTTCGGTAACGTTACTGTATATTGCAACGGTCGTTGTTGCAATTGGGACGGTTGGACCTTCAATTGCCCACAGCAGCTTGCCGCTTGCAGTTGCATTTGCAAAACACTTTGGGAATCTTGGAAAAGTCATTATTACAGTTGGAACGGTTGGGTCAGTTTTGGGCGTCGCAATCTCACTATCATACAGTACCCCATACGTTGCATCGTCCCTTGCAAATGAACACCAACTGCTTCCACAATTTTTTGGTAAAAAATCGAAAAGTGGGGCGCCATACGTTGCGATCATCATTACTGCTGGATTATGTGCGTTATTGATTTTAAGTGGGGGTTACCTTTTCTTAGTTCCATGTACAATTATCATCTCGCTTGTTCAGTACTTCTCAACTTCACTGGTAATGTTTGTTAAACAGTGGCGGCGGCAACGGCATCATGAACAATTACCACAAGGAGCCTTTAATTTACGCGGGGGAATTTTAGTTCCAGTGCTTTCATTGCTGGTATGTGTTTATATTTTAGTGAACCTCAAATTGAAGGTAATTCTTTTTGGAATAATTGCATTGATTTGCGGGGTTGCATTGTACTTCATTGATAAATTGATTACTAAAAAAGCCAAAATAAAGGAGCAGGGTCTTGGAAAGTAAAGCAGAAATTCGTAAAAATGTGTTACATCAATTAACGGTCAAGCCGGAAAGTGAACGGGAAAGTGAAACGCAAAAATTAGTTGCGCAGTTTTTGAAACTTGACGAATATCAAAAAGCAACGGCGATTGGAATTACAATTAGTAATTTTCCTGAACTGGATACGCATCAACTGATCGAGCGAATTTTGAAAGATCAAAAGAAAGTTTGTTGTCCAATCACCCGCCCATATCACCAAATGGACTTTATTGAAATCAGTTCAGACACAAACTTTCAAAAGAGTAATTTTGGAATTTGGGAGCCGGAATGGAAAAAGGAAAAGATCAACAACCAACCCGATATTTTAATCGTCCCCGGGATTAAATATGCTTTGGATACTCATCAGCGAGTGGGATTCGGTGGCGGTTTTTATGATCGTTTTTTGAAAAAATTTAACGGGCACACGGTAACGTTAGCACTGCCTGAGCAAGTGGCTTTAAGTACTGATTGGCAAATTGAGTCAACAGATATGCCGATTGATCAAATTCTTCACTAAATCGTTTGAACTTCTGCGGATGATAAGGCATAATTAACGTATTAAACCCATGAGAAAGGACGAAAAAGAGTGGCAATTTGGTTTGCAATCGCATTATTAGCCGGGATAATTTTTATTCTCGGAATTTTCTATTTGATTAATTCAGTACACCGTTATGGAAAGTGGCTTGCACCAACCATTTTATTGATCGTAAGTCTGATCGTATGTGTTGGATGCGGTTTAAATGCTTATCATCTTCACCAAGAAGACCAAAAGGCAAAGACAAGCTCAAATCCAATGCGGACAACGTTATCAGCGGAAGCATCATTCCAAGGTGGAATGGTTGAAAATGGCTTGCAAGTGATCAATAACGGAATCCAAGAAGATAAGGATCAACAACAGGTTTTGAAAGATTTGCAGCAAAGCTTTGCGAAAGTTGGAACCGTAACGTTTGATCAGCAAAGCAAGACGTTTACGGTCACGCCAACAACGGACCAGGATGTAAAAGCAATTAACTACGTTCTAGCCAATCCACAAAAGGCGCAACAAAGCGGCTATAATAATTTGACGAGCGGAATTTTAAGCACTTCAAAGCAACTGACCAAACCGCTTGGAAAGGGCTATACATTACAATTGACGAAGCCGAATAGCAATCAAGTAATTTATGCGGCCAAAGACGGTCAAGTTTTAACGGATGTTGTCAACAATAAAAACTAGGGGTTGATTGAATGCTTATTCATACAACAAAAAAGGCACTTTCACAGTTTAAGAATCCGACTCATGAAGTGGATTTGACTGAAACCGATGATCACACTGAAATTTTAAATTGGTCGATTTTACCGTATGAAATCGACGACCATCAAGGAATGCTTACCTTGAATGACTATACAAACTTTGCGGTGATCATTCCGCAAACAAGACCATTCAAGTCATTTGATGATTTTTTTGAGGCTTTTAGTCTAACTTTAATGTCCGTTTGCGAATCAATGGATATTAGTTTCATTAAAATCGAAGCTTATCTGAATGACATTAAGATCGACCATAAAACGATCATGCAAATGAGTAACCATAGTAAAGCAGCCGGGTTACTGGAAGTTTATAAAGAAAAGCTGATTCAAAATGCAAACTTACTGGATCGACCAAATGACCCGCAAAATGTGATGGCGGCGGTTCGAATCGGGCGTGATTTTCCAAGTAAGTTGAATGATTACCGGAATCCGTTGGCAGCCTTTAAATTTGAAATTACAGCAAAATATTTATTTCCAGCGGACGTTACCGCCAATTTTGATGACGTCAAAATTAAGCCAACGTGGGATCCATATTCTCAATGGGAAGAAATGGATGGGAAGATCAGTAGTGATCCAGATGAAATGAATAATTTCCGGATTGCCGTTGAAAAGAATAACTCAATCATGCTTGCCCGCTTTAAACGGTATCTCCAGGGAGCATCATATAGTCAGCGGAAAATCGCATTGATGATGAGTTATGCGCGTGATTATCTTGATCAATTTTTATTGACGATTTTACATCAAACGTTTATCCATGATCTATCAATTTTACCGGCATATTTTGCTGAGTTTATGCCTGCTCAGCGGCAAAATCCTTTAGATGAGCCGGTTGCGTTTGAAACGCTTAGCGAATTGGCTGATTTTTGGGAGGCAAGCGGTCAGATTTCAACTGACGATCATGAAATCATTGACCATGAGCTGAATGAAACGAAGAAAATCGTTCAAACAACCTTTTATCCGATGTAAAAGAGTAAACAATATTGTTGAAAGTCAGAAAGTTGTATAATATCTCTGTAAAGACGGTTAAATTTTAATTTAACGATTATATTACTAGGAGGTCAATTGATTGACAGCAGAGCAAAAGGTTGAAGAAGAATATCATATTTCTGAGCCTAATTTAGAACCAGCATTATTTGGAATTAATGATGGTTACCTTCATTTGATTGAAGAAAGTAAAAACGTCGAAATTCGTCCGTTTGGAGACAATATTAAGATTGATGGCCAAGCTGATGATGTAAAAGCGACAATTCAAATTATTGAAAAATTAATTGAACTTTTGAAAAGCGGAATCAGTATTAGTGAAGCCGATATTGTTTCAGCAGTTAAGATGCAAGAACGCGGGACATTAAGCTATCTTTCTGATTTATATACAACAACGCTTTTGCGGGATCGGACTGGCCGGCCGATTCGGGCAAAGAACTTTAGTCAACGGCAGTATATTCAAACGATTAAAAACAACGATTTGACTTTTGGAATTGGGCCTGCTGGGACCGGGAAAACTTTCTTAGCAGTTGTAATGGCCGTTGCCGCATTGAAGAAGAAGGAAGTTGAACGCTTGATTTTAACACGGCCAGCCGTTGAAGCAGGTGAATCATTAGGGTTCTTGCCGGGTGATTTAAAAGAAAAGGTCGACCCATATTTACGGCCAATCTATGATGCATTATATGCAATTTTAGGTGCAGAACATACTGAACGGTTAATCGAACGCGGAGTAATTGAAATTGCGCCGTTAGCATACATGCGGGGACGGACCCTTGAAAAGGCCTTCGTTATTTTGGATGAAGCCCAAAATGCAACCCGTGCTCAAATGAAAATGTTCTTGACCCGTTTAGGCTTTGGTTCAAAAATGATCGTTAATGGTGATAAATCACAAATCGATTTACCACGGGGACACCAACAAAGCGGATTGGTTGATGCCGAACGGTTATTACAAAACCTACCGCATATTGGATTTGTTCACTTTGATGCAGCGGATGTTGTTCGGCATCCAGTTGTATCTGAAATTATCAAAGCTTATGAAGATGGTGGCGATTTAGCCGCGGATAAAATTTTAGATGAAAACGAAAATGATAAGGATGAAGACTAATGGATCTACAGCTTATTGATGAAACTAAGCACGTGACAGATCATCAATTAGATCTTGTCCGTGGAGTGCTTGAATATGCTGCAAACTATTTGAGTTTACCTGAAAATACTGAAATGTCAGTGACATTAATGGATAACAAGCATATTCACGAAATCAATAAAAAATATCGCGGAATTGATAAGCCGACAGATGTTATCAGTTTTGCAATGGAAGAAGATGGCGATGAAGATGATATTATTTTGCCATCTGACATGGAATTTGAAATGCCGAAAAATTTAGGCGACTTGATGATCTCAATGGAAAAGGTCGCTGAACAAGCCGAATATCTTGGACATTCACAAGATCGTGAACTTGGATTTTTAACGGTTCATGGTTTCCTTCACCTGAATGGATACGACCACATGAAGGCTGAAGACGAAAAAGAAATGTTCAGTTTACAAGACGAGATTTTGGATGGCTATGGACTTCAAAGATAAATTCGCGACAAGTTGGAAAAATCGAAAATTTTCGCACTCATTAAGACATGCATGTGATGGTTTAATAACGCTTTTTAAAGAAGAGCGGAATTTTCGGTTTGAATTGATCTGCTTATCATTGGTCGTTATTGCAGGATTGATCTTTCACTTGCCAATTAGTGAATGGTTGTGGTTGATTGCGGCTTCAGCAATTGTTTTAATTGCCGAGGCGGCCAACACTGCCATTGAAAATTTGACAGATTTAGCAAGTCATCTTCATTCAAACGACTTTGCAAAAAAAGCAAAGGATATCGCTGCCGGAATGGTTTTACTTGCAGCGGCCTTTGCGGTGATCGTTGCGGGATTGATTTTTATTCCCCGCATTATTGCTTTATTCTAATTAAAGATGAGGGATAAAATGGGAAATCAAGAATTTCATTCAGGATTTGTTGCAATTATTGGAAGACCAAATGTTGGAAAGTCAACGTTTTTAAACCGGGTGATCGGCGAAAAAATTGCAATTATGAGCGATAAGGCTCAAACAACACGAAACAAGATTCAAGGGATTTATACCCGGAAAGACGCGCAGATTGTCTTTATTGATACTCCCGGGATCCATAAGCCACATAGTCAATTA
Organism: Ligilactobacillus aviarius; assembly: GCF_001654615.1. GTDB lineage: Bacteria > Bacillota > Bacilli > Lactobacillales > Lactobacillaceae > Ligilactobacillus > Ligilactobacillus aviarius_B. The sequence goes on along the minus strand of NZ_LWUD01000051.1, from coordinate 4,784 downwards.
GGTGATTTTATGGTTCAATCAGCCCTTTCAACGTTAAATGAAGTTGATGCGGTGCTTTTTATGGTCAATGCAACGCAAAAGCGGGGTAAGGGTGATGATTTCATTATTGAACGGCTTAAAAAGGTTCACAAGCCGATTTATTTAGTGATTAATAAAATCGATAAGATTCATCCGGATAAACTCCTGGATATTATTGCTGAATATAAAGACACCCTTGACTATAAGGAAGTTTATCCAATTTCAGCTCTTCAAGGGAATAATGTACCAGAATTAATCGATAATTTAGTGGCTGATCTTCCTGAAGGACCGCAATATTATCCAGATGATCAAATTACAGATCACCCCGAACGGTTTATTGCCGGCGAATTAATTCGGGAAAAGGTTTTACAACTTACGCGGGAGGAAGTTCCGCATTCAGTCGCTGTCGTAGTTGATCGGATCAAACGTGAAACCGATGAAAAGGTTCTTGTCCAAGCAACCATTATTGTTGAACGCCCAAGTCAAAAGGGAATTATTATTGGTAAAGGCGGAAAAATGCTGAAAGAAATTGGAATCCGAGCACGGAAAGATATTGAATTAATGCTTGGTGATAAGGTTTACCTTGAATTATGGGTTAAAGTACAGCCGAACTGGAAGGATCGCAAAGCGGATCTTGCAGCATTTGGTTATAAACAAGATGATTATGACTTATAGAAAAACCGTGCAACCGCACGATTTTTTTGTTTACACTTGATTTTACATTTAACAATGTGTAGTATTTATCGTTAAAGACAGAAAGGGCTGAAAAGAATGGAAATTGGAGAAATGCAAAAATTTGTCGCAGCAATTGTTAATGATAAGCTCGCAACCATGAATAGTGTTCACCGTCAATCAACGATCACCACGATCAAGGCGGAAAACATTGCGCAACACAGTTTTTTCGTTGCGTATTACGCACTTAAGATTGCGAAAAAGTTAAAACTGAATGATGAATTAAAAGGGGAAATTACGATTCAAGCATTGATCCACGACATTGCAGAATCATCTTCATCAGATGTTCCAAGCAACGTTAAATATCAGGTTCCGGGATTAAAGCAGATGCTTGACAAGGCTGAAGATTTTGCAATCAACAAATATTTTCCCGAAATTAAAGATGAATTTACAAGTTTACGCGAGCACGAAGCAGATGGCGATATTGTGGGGACCGTGATTAAACTTGCCGATATTATTGCACTTATTCAATTTTTAAAGACTGAACGTGCACTTGGAAATCAAGATGCAACGTTACTGAAAGTTATCCGGGAAACATATGATAACCTTGGACGGTATTTGGATCATCTTGAAGAAATCGTCACGGATGAACAAGCTAAAAGTGTTAAAACAGAAGATAAATAAAGAAGATTGTGGCATGCCACAATCTTTTAATGCCGGGCAGCATGAAAATTATGCTGTCCTTTAATTTTATGCGAGTGTTTTTTAAATTTCGGACGGTTGCTTGAAACCAATTTAAAATTTTTCATTTTAGCGTTAAACGGGCGGTTAGCTGTTCGAATTTGGGTCCATGTTTTCATGGCTTCGATCATTCCATCTAATTGTTTTAACTGTTGGGGATCGTTTTCTTTGACCGCAGTTACATAAATGTCAGTTTGCAAACGTTGAGTTAGTCCCAGATGATAATTTAAAAGTTGTTGGGTCAATGGTTCATGCCGGTATTGATTAAACAGGTCTTGAATGACTTCCATTGCCTCGCGCACATTTTGCGGTTGAACATAACGTTGATTTTTCGGTAATGTCATTTAAAATTCCTTCTTCGTAATTGATTCTGAATTTATTTTAACGCAATCAAGGGTGAAGGAAAATATTGAGTTTGTGATATGATTAATTAAGATAACAATTTAGGAAAGAGGATCATCATGCGTCATAAAATAGCAATTTTTTCAGATGTACATGGGAATTATACGGCTTTAAAGGCAGTATATGAGGATATGCAAGAGCAAGGAGTAACTGAATCATGGTTTTTAGGTGATTTATTCGCTCCGGGGTCCGGTGCACAAGATTTATGGGATTTAATGCAAAAAATTAATCCTGATGTATATATCCGCGGAAATTGGGATGACCTGATGATTCGGGGCGCCGCTGGGAAAATTGCGCTTGAAAAGCCAAGCAAGGTTTATATGCAACGGCTTGCAATGGACCTTGCTTCGAAAGTTGATCCTCAAGTTTTGGCAACCATGAAACGCTGGCCGATGCGAGTTGTAAAGCAGATCAATAACGTGCGGATCGCGATCACGCATGATCTTCCAGAAATCAATTTTGGACAACAATTGTATCCGACATTGCCAACAGAAAACTTTAATAAATTGTTTGTGGAAGATGACCTTGACCTTGCAATTTATGCGCATGTTCACCATCCAATCATGCGGTACAGCAGTGAAGAACAGATCGTCCTTAATCCGGGATCTGTCGGACAACCATTTAACCGCCATGTTAAATTTCAACAGGATTTACGGGCGCAATATTTGATCGTGACGATTGATGATGACGGGGTAAGCGGGATTGATTTTCGAAAAGTCGCATACAGTCATCCGGATGAATTATTGCGGGCGGCAAACGCGAACATTCCGTATATTGAACTTTATCAGCAGCAAATGGAAACGGGTGAAGTTCACACGCATGATTACCCGTTGTTGGCGCGGTTGAATGATAAATATGGCTATCTTCGTGAAACCAAAGAGTATGAAGCTCAACATGCAATTCACGAAAAATCTGATTTTTAGGGTTGACAATTTTAGGAAGTAGTTTTAAAATTCAAAGTAAATCAAATAATAGAGGTTGCAAATGACATCAGTAAGCTATTTGAGTGGCTGTTAAACGTTGAAGATGGCTGAAAGGGGATTTTGCCGAAATGCATTGTTGGATAACAGCTAGGAATGCATTGGGACGTAGTTTAAGAAATTACGGACTGTCGCAATTGTTTGCGGAGCGCTATTATTCAACACGGGATTAAATAAAATCAAGTCTTATTGTTGGAAGTGAGCTCAGCCGGCAGTAAGGCTTTTTATTTATCTCAATTTTGTTGATAGTGTGACGCCTTTATTATTAATTTAATATAAGGAGTCTTTTTATTATGGAAAACCAAAAGAAGATGTCAGTCACGGCCTTAGTATTGATGATCTTTGCATCGATCTTCGGCCTCGGAAACGTAACAACCGCATATTACCAAATGGGATACGGTGCAATTATCTGGTACATTGCCGGTGCATTGTTATTCTTCATTCCGTCATCATTGATGTTTGCTGAATATGGATCAGCATTGAAGGAAAGTCAAGGGGGAATCTACTCATGGCTTGAAGTTTCAATCGGTGAAAAGCCGGCCTTTATCGGCGCATTTGTTTGGTATGCTGCATGGGTAATTACATTGGTAACCCAATTCTCAACGATTTGTATTCCAATTTCTGGATTGATCTTTGGAAAGGATACGACGCAAAGCTGGCACCTTTTTGGAATGAATTCAACGGAAACCCTTGGATTAATTGGAATCGTGTTATTAGTTTTGATTACGTGGCTGGCAACTCGGGGATTCGATAAGATCGAAAAGGTTGCTTCAGCCAGCGGGGCGGTTATCATTGCAATCTCAGGATTATTTATTGTCGCAAGTATTTTGATGCTGGTTTTAAATCATGGCCACTTAGCTCAGCCAATGTCAGCTCACGCCATCGTTTCATCACCGAATCCGCAGTTTAAGTCACCAATTGCGATTCTTTCATTCTTCGTTTATGCCGTTTTTGCATATGCTGGGATGGAAACGATGGGTGGAACGATCGACCGGGTCGATAAGCCCGAACGCAATTTCCCAAAGGGCATTATCCTTGCTGGAATTGGAATGATTTTGATTTACGCTTTAGGGATTTTTCTTTGGGGAGTAACTGCCAACTGGCACAAGGTATTGGGAACCGATTCAACTAACCTTGGAAATATCACTTTGGTTTTGATGCAGAATTTAGGTTACACGATTGGACGTGAAGTGTTTCACTTGCCAGTTCACCAAGCATTGATCATGGGACAATGGACAGATCGGCTGATCGGATTTGAAGAAATGATGTCAGTCTTTGGTTCAATGACCGTTTTGATTTACTCCCCATTGAAGACGATTTTACTTGGTTCACCAAAGCGCTTATGGCCAGAAAAGCTTACGAAGTTGAACAGCCGCAAGATGCCGGCATTTGCAATGTGGATGCAAGCCATCGTAATGGGAATTATTATCTTCGGCGTTTCATTTGGCGGGAAGAGTGCCCAACAATTCTATACGGTTTTAACAGATATGAATAACATTACTTCATCAGTTCCGTACTTGTTCTTAATTCTTGCATTCCCATTCTTCAAGCGGATCAAGAATTTAAACCGGTCATTCGAAGTTTATAAGAACCGGAAGTTAACGAATACGATTTGTGTTGTTAGCTGGATCACGATTTTCTTCGGAATCGTCTTTACGATTATTCAACCAGTATTACAACATGATGCATATACTGCTTTCTGGACAGCATTTGGACCGGTCTTCTTTGCCCTTGTTGGATGGATCTTCTATCGGCATGCAAGTCGCAACGTTGAACCGGTTGTTGAAGAAGAATTAGATTAAAGTGAATTGAAAATTGATTGGGCTCTTTGTCAAATCGTATTGGTGAAGAACTTTTAGGAGAAGCATTAACTGTTGTTACGCAGTTGATGCTTCTTTTTGATTTAAGAGAAAAATACAATCAATGCGATTAAAAAAGTTATTTAAGTTACGAAACCCGTAACAGTGACGG
>NZ_LWUD01000050.1 GCF_001654615.1 Ligilactobacillus aviarius | reverse complement strand
GTCTAAAGACATAATAAAAAATAAGAATGCGGTTCTAATCCGCATCCTTACTGATATTTGATCTCTTTTTTCAAATAAATTATTGTTGATTTTTAATTATGATTTTCGAATTTAAATTTGCTCCACGGTTTGATGTAATCAAGCATAAAAATTTCATTTTCAGGAATTCGGCCAACCAGATTTTTCCGTGAATCCTGATGAGGTTCCAGAACGATCTGTAATTCATTTTTATACCGGCCAAACTCATCATTGCCGACAACAATATCCCCGCGTTTAAATTCGTGTTCGTTATCATGCGGCGGGTTCGGTTGATCAGCGTATTTGACCCGAACCTGCGTTGACCGAATCGTCATGGCGGTAATGTCGCCCCGACGGAAATGAAGATTATCTTCCAAAATCGTCTTTTCGATTGGATTAACTTCTGGAACATAATCAACATCTAAAGTGATGCAGTAACGATCAAGCGCTGCTAAACTTTTTAGTTCTTCATCCGAAGCATAGCAGTTCCCAATAATGACCGTATCGATCAGTCCCGTTGCAAATAAATGCTTAGCCTGAACGGCGATCGGCAAATGCCGGTGCATTTCAAGGGTCGGCAAGCCATCATTTATGTTCCACGGACCGCCTTGTGTCAAAGCATCCTGGCTTGTGATAAAGGCCGATGTCTTGATTCCGTGTTTTTTGAACCGTTGACTACACTTGACGAAGAAGTCATACGGCAATCCACTGCCTTCTTGCGGATAAAAGTTATGGCACCCGTAAATGTACGGAACGTTTGCTTCGTACGATAAAATATTGTCCAAGTAAGCAACGTTATTGCTCATGTTCAATTCAATGTTTAACCCATACGGATTATATGAAATCAATGATTCCTTCAATCCGTCGAAGCCTTCATCAAGCCGGATTACGCTGGCCCCAAGATCAGCAAAGAACCTTAAATCATCGTATGAAATTCCAAGTTGCTTAAAAATTCCCGGATTAATGTCTAAAATGACTTCAAAACCGTGATCACGTGCAAAGCTAATAATGTTTTTAAATTTAGCCGCCGTTGCTTCTTTGCCGTCTTGAACTTCAAGCATACTCATAAATAACCGCGTGAATCCTAAATCGGCTGCTTTTTTGATATATGCTTTATCCTTTTCCGGATCACTATGATCGGGATAAACTGAAATTCCCAGTTCGCGTTTCATGTGAAAACTCATCCTCTCTTAATGAAAAAGGTGCAGTTAAGCTTTTCCCTGCACCTTTTTATAATTTATTTTTCTAATTTGGCAATTCGTTCATACATATCAACCATTTCACCGGCAAGATCCCGGAACGTAATGGCGTTCATCAAATGATCTTGGGCATGAACCGTTAACAATGTTACCGGTTGGTGATCGCCTTGAGCTTCTTTGGTTAACATTTCCGTTTGCGAATTGTGAGCTTCATTCAAAGCTTGATCCGCTGCATCTAATTTTTTATGAGCTTCTTCAAAATCACCTTTTTTAGCAGCCCGAATTGCTTCAAAGGCAAATCCTTTAGCGTTCCCGCCGTTCATGATCAAGCCCATTGTTGCTTCTAAGTTTGGTTGTTCTTCAGCCATTAATTATCTCTCCTAGTATCAGATTAGCCTTCGATCAAGCTGATTGCTTGGTTTAAGACCTTTTCACCGTCCATCATGCCGTATGCTTGCATGTCGATAACGGCCAATGGAATATCATTGCCTAAGCTGTTCTTACGGCCTTCAAGCATTCCTTTAAAGTCATCTTGCATGTAACTAACTTGCGGTCCAAGCAAAACGCAGTCAATTGTCTTTGAATCCAATTGAGCACGCGCATCACTTGCAGCCGTTGCAAAAATATCGGCATCAATGCCCTTTTCCTTAGCTGCAGCCTGCATCTTTGTTACTAACAAACTTGTACTCATTCCTGCTGAGCAGTTTAACATAATTGTGTATTTAGCCATTTTATTCATCTCATAAATCTTAATATTCTAATTTTGATAGCGCTTTCTTCACACTTAAATTATAGCACCTTCACCATAACTTGAAAAGCATTATCAAAATATTTAAATGTAACTTAAGCTTGCGTTTCCGCCTTCTTGGCATTTGCCATTTGAGCCTGAACTTTGCGCTTATCAGCCTTCTTGAAGAAGTATACGTATACCAATGAATCAACTGCAATCAAGACAACCTGCAATACAGCCCCTGAAATATGGCCGGTTGCCAAGTAACCTGAAATAATTGCTGGAGTTGTCCATGGAACCATGATTCCAATCGTTTTAGCAACGATTCCGCTAGCCATTGCAAAGTAGGTGATCAAAACATTCAATAATGGAGCCACGATAAATGGAACCGCGATGAACGGGTTCATAACTACCGGGAACCCAAAGACTAATGGTTCATTGATGTTGAAGAATGCCGGAGCAATTTCCAACTTAGCCAATGTCTTGTATTCGTCACTCTTGGCAAACATGATCATCATAATTGCAAGTCCTAATGTGGCCCCTGAACCACCAATGTGAACAAAGTTATCAAAGAATTGTTGGGTAACAATGTTTGGTAATGCTTTGTGAGCGGCAAAGGCAACTGCATTTTGTTGCATGGCTGCTAACCAGATTGCCGTCATCACACCTGAAACAACGTTGGCCCCGTGAATCCCGAAGATCCATAAGAATGAAACTAAGAATTCACAAATCAATGCGCCTGGTAAACTTGTTCCAACAACTGATAATGGCTTGAAAATGAATTGCATCAGGTTTGGAATGGTCTCAATCGGTGTGAATGAAACTCCCATCCGAATCACCCAAACAAGCAATAAGCAGAAGAAACCTGGGAACAAGGCTGTAAATGAATCACTTACAGCTGGTGGTACGCTGGCTGGCATCTTGATCGTGATCTTCTTATGAACCATCCAAACGTAAAGGTCAGTTAAGAACAGCCCGATAATAATGGCGATAAATAATCCGGTTGATCCTAATTGATCTAACGGAATCCAGAATGTCCCATCCTTATGCATTGTGAATGGGATTGTTAAGAAGAAGCCACACATTGCAACCAGTGCTGCCGGCAATGGAGCCACATCGCCATAACTCTTAGTCAGGTTGTATGAAATCCCGATTACCGCAATTAATCCCATCAAATCAAATGAAGCATATGTGATTTGTTGGATAACAACGTTCCAATGCGGACCAAATGTATGGGCCATAAACTTCAAATATCCTTGAATTGGAAACTGTCCAATAATCATGAACACTGACCCAATCACAATCAATGGAACGGCTTGGGCGATCCCATCCCGTAGTGCGACCATGTGACGTGAATTGGAGATTTTACCAATCACTTTCATTACTTTATCTTTCATATTTCCCTTTGAAGACATTTGCTTCATCCCCTTAAAATATACTCACGCAAACGTTGACTCAAATAATATTAAAATTATTACTGAATGATTGCATTATTATGACAACGCTTACATTTTTAATTTAACATAAAAACTAAGGAATGCAAACCTTGATTTTTATAAATTAGCTACTACTTGTTTTCCATTGCCAATCCTTCTTGAATCTTCTTTTTATCAGCCTTCTTAAAGAAGCCAACGCAGATCAAAACATCAACTGCCAAGCAGACAATTTGAGTAATTGCGCCGGAAATGTGACCAGTTGCCAGGTTACCCTGAGATCACAACTGGTATCCCCGATCGTCTTGGCACATAATCAGCGTTCTATCCAAAATGCTAGACGAAGAATATACTTTGAGAAACAACTTCGCCGTTAAGATTCTTGAAAAATTATCTGATTCAAGCAAGTTTAATTAAGAAAATCAGAATGCAAATTAGACGAAGTTAATGAAATGATCAATAAAATGAAGAACGGCGAAATCAAGGGCCGGAAAGTCATCAAATTCTAATAAAACTTGATTGAATAACAAAAAGCCATTTCAGCGAATTAACGTTGAAATGGTTTTTTTTATCTTAAAACTTAATCTCTTGGCCGTTAACTTTTACAGAATACGTTAAGTCTTTCAAGTTAGCTTCCATAACAACTTTTCGACTACCATCTGCACTTAAACGTGTAATGATAATTGAATGTTCATCTGGCGTTTCAACGTCGATTGAACCGTCTAAATCAAATGCGGCTTCGTTATTCCGGAATGATAACAGTTTTAATAATGAAGCAACAACCGGGCGTTTAACTTCTTCAGCAACCTCTTCTTTTGTATAGTAATGCCGATTAATATTCCGTCCCTCTTTTGTTTCTTCAAGCAACTTGATATCGTTCTTTCCAGCAAGTAACCCAACATAGTATACTTGCGGAATTCCCGGTGCGAAGGCCTGAATCAGCCGTGACATGAAGTACCGTTGATCGTCATCACCAAGAGCTGAATAGAAGGTCGTGTTGATCTGATAAATATCAAGGTTATGATATTCTGCACTTGAATACTTCTTCTTTACATTTGCTCCAATTCGATAAAGCTCATTAGTGGTAAAGTCAATTTGGTCTTGCGTTAAAATATCCCGTGCATCGACTACCCCAATCCCATCATGGGTATCAAGGGTTGTAAATTGCTTCATTGGACTCATTGTTAACCATTTAGCAAGCTGATCGGTCTTCCCGCTATAAATTGAATAGAGGGTAACCATTGGTAAGGCAAAGTCATAAACAAAGTATCCATGATCTGAAATCTTAAATGGCATACTGTAATGTTCATGAATTTCAGGTAAGATTTCAGCCTTCTTAGCTTTAACAACTTCATCAACTTCGTTTAACAAGTCCCAAATTTCGGGTTCAACAAAGAAGTCATTCGTTCCAAATTTCTTAACCGCGTATGCAAACGCATCGAGCCGAATAATGTCAGCACCGTGATCAATTAAGCTTTCAAGAGTTGATTTAATGAAATCCTTTGTTACTTGTGTCCGAACATCCATATCAATTTGCTCTTCGCCGAAGGTATTCCAGAGTTTTTCCGTTGTTCCATCATCAAAATGAATTTCTTGATATGGTGCCCGATCTTTTCGTTTATAAATCAAATCAATATCTTCTTGAGTTGGGTGTCCTTCTGGCCAGAACTTATCCCAACTTAAGAACAAATCTGCCCATTTGCTGGCATCTTTATTCTTCTTGAAATCTTTATAATATTCTGATTGACGCGAAATATGATTGATCATAAAGTCAAACATTAAATAATACTTTTCGCCTAACTTTTCAACGTCTTCCCATGTTCCGAATTGTGGATCAACATCTTTGTAATCAACCGGTGCAAAGCCCCGATCACCCGTTGAAGGGAAGAATGGCAATAAGTGAACCCCGCCAACTGCATCCCCAAAGTCTTGTTCCAAGACTTCTGTTAATTCCTTAATGTTTTTTCCTAAACTATCCGGATAGGTAATCAACATTGCTTTATTCTGAACCGTCATCTTCATTCCCCGCTTTTTAGTCAATTACCTTAAACCGGTAACTGCTGCTTGCATAATCGTGATGGTAAAATGGATTGAAAAATCCAACGTTCATCAATTCATCGCCACCAAAGATTTCTTTCGTTTCAACGTTTTGATAATGCTTTTGCGGATCAAGTCCAACTAACTTAGTAATCGTTGACAATGCTTGAGCATCTGCCATTGTTTGGAATTGTTTTACTAAAACATCTTTCTTGTCTGGTGAAACAAACATCCATGCACATTCATTTGATGTATATGGACTCTTCAAACGGTAGAAATCGCCAAATTGAACAAGATGACGAATTTCTTTATATTCAGCAACTTGTTTTGTTACCATTGCTTTTTCATCATCACTCATTTGAGTCAAGTCTAATTCATATCCAAAGACACCGCTCATTGCACAGTTCCCACGGGTTTCAAATGATGTTTGCCGCCCGGTTTGTTGGTTTGGTGAAACTGAAACGTGAGCCGTCATCGTTGATGTTGGATAGACGTATGACGTTGCATATTGGATCCGTTGACGGGCAACTGCATCCGTATTGTCACTTGCCCACGACTGTGGCATGTAATATGCCCAGCCGGTATCAAAGCGGCCGCCGCCACCTGAACAACCTTCAAAGAGAATTTCAGGGAAGTCACTTGTGATTTGATCAACCATTTCATATGCACCTAAAATATACCGGTGATATACTTCACCTTCTTGATCTGCAGGAAGTTTAAGCGAATAAACATCTGATAAATGCCGGTTCATATCCCACTTGACATAATCAACATCATTTTCTCGTAAAATCTTTTCAACCTGACCGATGATATTATCGCGGACATCTTTCCGGGTCAAATCAAGTAAGTATTGATTCCGGGATGGTGATGGTTTCCGTCCAGGAACAGCCATCATATAATCTGGATGTTCACGGTACAAATCTGAATCAATTGAAATCATTTCAGGTTCAAACCACAAGCCAAATTTAAGACCTTTATTATGAACGTAATCTGCAAAGTGCTTCAAGCCCTTTGGAAACTTCTTCTGATCAACGTACCAGTCACCCAATGATGAGTTATCATCATCACGATGACCAAACCAGCCATCATCAAGAACAAACATTTCAATGCCAAGTCTTTGGGCTTCGTCAACAATCGGCGTTAATTTTTCTTCGGTAAAGTCCATAAAGGTTGCTTCCCAGTTATTAACTACGATTGGCCGTTCTTGATCACGATACTTCCCGCGAACAACCCGTTCTTGAATCAAGTGATGGAAGGTTTGGCTCATTCCGTTAAATCCTTCGTCAGAGTATACAATCAAACTTTCAGGTGTTTGGAACTTTTCGTTTGAAGCTAATTTCCATGCAAAGTTGTAATCGTTGATTCCGCATGTTACCCGGGTTTGTTGAATTTGGTCGCGTTCAACTTCAATTGCGAAGTTGCCAGAATAGACTAAGTCAAATCCATAAACTTCGCCATTCATTTCATCCGTATTCGGTGAACAAAGTGCAACAAAGTTATTCATTTGGTGACTTGTTGTTCCCCGCCGGCTTTCATATTTCCGAACGCCCCGATTTAAGTGAGCCCGTTCCATGTCGCGTTCATTGGCGTGAGCTCCTGGGAAGCTAACAACATCTAACGGCTGATTTGGCAAGTCAATTTGCATTGATGCTACCTTATCAAGGTAAATAGTTGCATCCCCATTGTTCTTTATCTGAGCCGACCGGGCAATCACTGCGCGATCACGGTAAATTGTATATAATAATGTCACTTCAACATCTGAAACTTGATCTTTAAGAGTAACATAAAGAGTTTCAGCTTCATCGTCAGATTCAACATATGTTGCTGGCAGGCCCTTTAATTTCGGCTTCCCGGCTTCGATCCGGTAACCCTGATATTCAAACCGTGAGGCCCGTGATCCGTTTTCTTGGCGAACAATTACCGCCGGCGTGCGATAATCACAAATTCCGCTTGTACTGTATTCTTGCATTAAGGTGTCTGGTGAAAATGTCCGGTCTAATGATCCGGGAAGGTTTCCAGAAAAGCCCCGGTCAATTCGAGGGTAATTCATTTCGCCATGATATTCATTAATTCTTTTTCCGTAATATAAATGATTTAGTAATCCACCTTCGACAACTGAAAAAATGTATGAAATTTTGTCATTATGAAGATGAAATACTTTATTTTGTTCATCAAAACTAATTAGATTTGCCATTCAAAAGCCTCCCCGAATATTTAGTGATTAACTGCGTCAATAAACTTCATAAATGCTTGATGTCCTTGGTCATCCCGCTTGAAGACCCCCGCATCTTCAAGAACTCGAACAAAGACTTTCCCGATTTCATCTTGAACAATCGCATGAACGTTTTGTTCATTCAAAGTCGGTGATTCCTTTTTAATTTTATCTGCCCATTCACGGTGATAATCAGCAATTTGATTGTCTTTACCAATCAAATACTTTTCAACTTCTTGCATTTCCGTCTTCAAGCGTGGCGGTAAGATTGCTAATCCCATAACTTCGATCAGACCGATATTTTCCTTCTTGATATGCTGAACATCTTTATGTGGATGGAAAATTCCATCTGGATATTGAGCGGATGTTTGGTTATCACGTAAAACGAGATCAAGTTCATACTTTCCGTTCCGCATCCGCGCAATTGGGGTAATCGTATGATGCCATTCGCCGTTTGATTGAGCAACGACGGATACAGATTTATCAGTGTAATGATTCCATTTTTGCAAAATTTTATCTGCTAAGTCACAAATCTGATTCATGTTTGAACTTGTTAATCGAATCACTGACATTGGCCACTTAACGATTCCAGCTTCAACATTTTCAAAACCTGCAAATTTGATTGGCGTTTCAATCGGGGCCGTTTCCATTGCAAACGTATGCCGTCCGCCTTGATAATGTTCATGCGATAAAATCGAACCGCCAACAATCGGAAGGTCAGCATTACTGCCTGCAAAATAACCCGGAAACTTTTGAACGATCGTCAATAATTGCTTAAATGTTTTTTTATCAATTACCATTTCTTCATGAACAGAATCTAAAAAAATGCAGTGTTCATTGAAGTAGGCATATGGTGAATACTGGAATCCCCATTGATGACCATCAATATCAAGCCGGATGATGCGGTGGTTAGTTCGTGCCGGGTAATTGATTCGTCCTTGATAGCCTTCATTTTCCATGCAAAGGTTACATTTCGGGTAACCGGAAGCCTTCATTTTCTTTGCAAGCGCAATTTGCTTTGGATCCTTTTCGGGCTTGGAAAGGTTAATGGTAATTTCAATGTCGCCATATTCACTTGGATGTTTGAAGTAAATATTTTTCGCAATTGCCTTCGTTTTAATATAATCATTTCGTTTACTTAAATCATAAAATGCAGCAATCGCTTTTTGCGGTGAAATTTGATATTCATCCCAGAAACGCCGGTTTACGATGCTTGGAGCCGGCGTAATAAAGTCCATTAATTCTGCTCCAAGATTATCCTGTTCATTGGCAGTGTCACCAATCTTTTGGTTTTGAATGGCAACTTGAACCAGTTGATTTTTCAATTCGATCAAATCATCCGTTTCTGGAGCGGCTGTAATATTTTCTTCTCCAACAAGGTTTAAAACCCGGTTCTTCAAATAATTGCGGTCAAGGCTTTCATAGTCGCTTTCGTTAATTACGCCACAAACAAACTTATCAACTAAACTCTTCACACTCATCATTGTCACTCATCTTTCTCTTTTATAATTCATGGGTTCCATCGGCAACTTCCGCAACAAAGAACCGCGGAGCATAACCAATTTTTTCTTCATAAACTTTTCCAACGTTTTTTTCGAATTCATCAACCTTATCTTTGGCAACCAATGCAATTCCGCTGCCGCCAAAGCCTGCACCACACATTCTTGCTCCTAAAACACCTGGTTGCTTCCAAGCTTCATGTGCAAGTGTATCAAGTTCTTTTCCTGTTACTTCATAATCATATTCAAGGGAAACATGCGAAGCATTTTGAAGTCGTCCAAATTCTTCCAAGTCACCTTTTTCAAGGGCTGCTTCTCCACGAAGACAGCGTTGATTTTCTGAAACAGCATGCCGTGCGCGCTTCAAATGAGTTTCATCTTTCAATAAATATGAGTATTCATCAAAGGTTTCATTATCTAGTTCACCCAAAGCCTTAATATCCAACTTTTGTTGGAGTTCTTTAACAGCTTCCTGACATTCTGCAACCCGCTCGTTGTATTTTGATTCAACTAAAGCCCGTGGTTTATTCGTATTCATAATTACAATTACATTGTCCTTTAAGTCTAACGGAACGTACTTGTAATCCAAAGTATTCGTATCAAGTAAGATTGCATGACCCTCTTTACTCATTCCAACTGCAAATTGATCAAGAATTCCTGAGCTCAAACCTAAAAATTCATTTTCAGTTTTAACTCCCATTTTAACAAGGTCGAGCCGGTCAACGTCGAGGTCAAACAAGGATTGAACCATTACTCCAAACAGCATTTCAATTGATGCTGATGATGATAACCCTGATCCTCCTTGAGGAAGATTTCCCCAAATGTAAATGTCCATTCCTTGTTCAACCTGATAACCTGCTTCGCGTAAATAATAAATCATTCCCTTAGCATAGTTCGTCCAATTATCTTCTTTTTTGTATTTCAGGTTATTTAAATCAGTCTCAATTATTCCTAATTTTTCAAAGTTTCCTGAATAGAAACGTAATTTTTGATCATCACGTTTCTTGGCAGCTCCCCACGTTCCAAGGGTAATCGCACACGGAAAAACATGTCCCCCATTATAATCTGTATGTTCCCCAATCAAATTGATTCTTCCAGGTGAGAAGAAACAATTTTCCGGCTTAACCCCAAACACTTCTTCAAAATTCATTTCAAGTTCTTTTTTATCCATAATTTTCATCCCCATGTCCTTATTTATGTAAGCGATTTATTACACTATTCATTATAATGATTTTAGTAAAAATCATCAATAGTTTTAGTTAATATTTACTAATTAAAATTAACTAAATTATCAAAGTAAATTTTTAACTTATGATACAATAGTACATAGACATTAAAGCAAGGAGATTAATTTTGGCAACAATCAAAGACATTGCAGCAATAGCAAACGTTTCATCTGCCACTGTTTCGCGGGTTTTAAACTATGATAAAACCCTTTCCGTTAGCGAAGAAACAAAGAAAAGAATCTTTATGGCAGCAGAAAAATTAGATTACCTAACCAAACGAAAACAAAAAAAGAAAAACGTGGGTGGGACCATTGCAATTATTCAATGGTACACCGAACAAGAAGAACTAGATGACCTGTATTACTATTCAATTCGGACTGGAATCGAACAGCGGCTTCACGAATTAAAGTATAACGTTCGCCGGGTATTTCATAATGATTCTCTTGATCGTGCTCAAGATGTTGACGGAATCATCGCAATTGGAAAGTATAGTGATGATGAAATCAAACGTTTTGAAAAAATCAACACTAACCTTGTTTTTGTTGATTCAAATACGCTTGCATCTAATCATAGCTGTGTGGTTCCTGACATTAATGACGCGGTCACCGAAGTGATTGATTACTTTATCGACCATGGTCAAAATAAAATTGGTTTACTTGCAGGAGAAGAATCAACTAACGACGGTCAAAAAGACATCATTGATCCGCGTTTTACATCATTTAAAAACTATCTCACTGATTTATCGCTTTATAAATCAAAATACGTTTATGTCGGCGAATTCACTGCCAAATCAGGATATGAGATGATGAAACAGGCAATCACTGAGCTGGGCAATGATCTACCGCATGCTTTCTTCGCCGCAAATGACTCGATTGGAATTGGAGCAATGCGCGCCTTGCAAGAAGCAAATATTAAAATTCCCGAAGAAGTTGGCATCATTTCTTTTAACGATACTTCAATTGCAAAATACGTTTATCCTTCATTAAGTTCTGTCCGGGTTTACACTAAGCAAATGGGAATTGAAGCCGTTAATCGGTTGAAATCAATCATTGAAAATGGTGACGAATACTGTCAGATGATTACTTTGAAAACAAAGTTAATTTTAAGAGATAGCAGCATATAAAAAGGATTCACGATCAATTGGTCGTGAATCCTTTTATTTTAATCAATTCCTTCAATTGTGAATGTAATATCATACTTCTTTTCAGCAGATAAACAATATTCTTGGTGAACAGGAGCTCCCCAAGAATCATCACCGCCGACACCCATTTGAGCTGCTAAAATTCGAACCCAAGTAGTTTGCGAAAGCGGGAGTTCTTCTTGATGCGATGCATTTTCTAACTCAAATTCATTGTAAGGAAGAACTGAACTTTCAAATGGCTTATCCAGCATTTCAAACCTTACTCCTACCCCTTGAGAATTTGTCACTTCTAAAAAGCGGGTTCCCATATGATTTCCCGTTTCTTGCGGTACTAAATACGGTGCTAAATTGCTTTCAGCATTTCCCTGATAAATTCCTAATTTAACTCCTGAATGCCGATCAAGATAATTTTCTTCGGGTCCTAAGCCATAAAACCGATATTTATCAAACTGTTTATTCAGCCCTAATTCAATTCCATATAACGGCAACAAAGGTAATTGCGAAGTTCCTTGGAAACATACATTTACTTTTAATTTTCCGGTTTCATCCATTGAATATTTCACGTAATTATATTGGTCTTTCACCTGTGGAAGTTGATATTTGAACATGATTTCGACATTATTATTTTCAATTTTTTGTTGAATGTCGACAACTTTTTGATATTTTTCAGCCTGGAACCAATACCCGGTCTCAAACCCGAATTGGTTTCCACGATCATTATCAGTTAATGCCCGTGCAAAGATCGTCCTCGGAGTTGTTTTTAAAATCTCTTGACCGTCAAAAACATATGATACAATTCCACCAGTTGCCTTTGAAATTAAAATTTTAAGATTTTTGCCCTGAATTCCAAGGTTTACATCGCCATTAACTACTTTAAATGGAACTTTCTTTGATTTAGAAGACTCCTTAAATCGCTTAATTTGCTGTGCAAAGCATAACTCTACTCCTGCTGGAATTCCTTTGATTGCATCCTTTTGAACAGCATCAACTTCAAAAACATATTCACCTTCTGGCTTGATTTGTGGCCAGTCAGCATCAATTTTCTTTGTCGTTAATGGTGCAATATCCTCAAAAACGCTTTTTCTCCAAATTTCATGACCATCTTTTAAAAGACGAATATGAAATTCAATATCTGAAGTGGATTTAAAAAGATTTTGATTTTCAATTTCAATTCTTTGTCCATTATCAATTTGGAGTTTCAAATTACTATACAATTGTTTTACTTCAACTGCCTTTGGTGATGGTTTTCGATCAGCAAACAAAATTCCATCACCCGAGAATTCATAATCAGCAGGGCGGTCATCCCAATCACCGCCATATGTCAACCGTTTTTGACCATTCTCCATTTGTTGTTCAATTGCTTGATCAACAAAGTCCCAAATAAATCCTCCTTGGTACTGTTCATAACGTTTTTCCAAGTCAGTATATAATTTCATTCCGCCAGTTGAATTTCCCATTGAATGCATATATTCACATGAAATATATGGTTTTGCTGGATGTGATTGTAGATATTCCTCGATTTCATTTGGCTTGGCATACATCCGACTTTCCATATCCGAAATCATTTCATACTTGCGGTTCCAAAAACATCCTTCATAGTGAACTAAACGGGTATCATCCAATTTGTGAAAAAGATTTGACATTGCCAAGATATCTTCACCCGCATATGACTCATTTCCACAGGACCATATTAAAATGGAAACATGGTTTTTATCACGCTGAAACATTGAATTAGCTCGGTCGCATACTGCATCCCTCCATTTAGGATTATTTCCCGGGACATTCCATTCCGGATCCAATTTACCTAATTTCTGCCATGATCCATGACTTTCCAAATTAGTTTCATCAATTAGATAAATCCCGTATTCATCACAAAGACGATACCATCGGCTATCATTCGGATAGTGCGATGTTCGAACTGCATTAATGTTGTGTTGTTTCATAAATTCAATGCCTTGAATCATTTCACTTAACGTCAATGCATGTCCTGTTTGATAGTCGAATTCATGACGATTAATTCCTTTGAAAACAATTCGTTTTCCATTTAACAGCATTACACCGTTTTTCATTTCAAATGTTCTAAAGCCAACCCCTGTAGTTACTACCTCTGTAACTTCACTTTTCTTCTTAAGCTTAAGAACCAATTTATATAAATTAGGAATTTCTGCACTCCATGGTTCAATATCATTTAAATCAACTGTTAAATTTAAATGCGGTTGTTGAATATCGCTGACAATATGTCTCCATATAATCACATGCTTTGGGTCTTGTAACTGACATTCAATTTCACCATCTTTTAATGCCTTAGACAATTTAATCCTAAGTTCAAGATGTCCTTTATTCGCTTTATAATTCAGTGTCGCCTTTGCAAACAAATCTTTAACTGAAAAATCAGGTTTGCCGTATATGTAGACATCACGAAATATTCCTGACAACCGCCACATGTCTTGATCCTCAATCCAACTTGAACTTGCAAATTTAAACACTTGAACTACTAAACGGTTTGTCCCTTCCTGAATTGCATCAGTAATTTCAAATTCACTTGGAGTAAATGAATCTTCACTATAACCAATAAACTTTCCATTGAGCCAAACATACATTGCAGTTTGAACACCTTGAAATGAAATATAAATATGCTTTTGTTTACGAATGACATCAGTAATTTCAAAGTCTTTTGCATAGTTTGCAACCGGGTTGGAAGCCGGAACTTGAGGCGGTCTTAATTCCTCTTTTCCATCCCATGGATATTGAGTATTAACATATTGCGGTGTTCCAAATCCCTGAAGTTCCAATTGTCCTGGAACTTTTACATAATCCCATGAATGGATATCCAAATTATGAAAATCAAAACCTTTTACGTTTTGATTTAAGTCTTTAGCATATAAAATTCTCCACATTCCATTCAGACTTTGTTTTAAACGAGTTTTCTGTTTTTGATATTCATCGTCATTTGCATAAAAATCAAAATCTGCATGCGCCGGTTGACGGTTAACCTCAAATATTTCTGGATTACTTAACCATGCATAATTAAATTCATTACTTTTCATGTTTTCCCTCCTAAAAGAAAAGATTAAGGATCAAAATCATGATGAAATCAATCCTTAATCTCCTAATAACTACTTATCTTCATATCCTTCCGGATGGCTTGAATGCCATTTCCAAGCTGTTTCAATCAATTTGTGGACATCGTCATATTGCGGATTCCATCCTAATACCCGCCGCGCTTTGTCAGAAGCAGCAATTAATGTATCCGGATCACCGCCGCGCCGGCCAGCAATCTCTGCTGGAATTTCTTTTCCAGTCACTTCACGAGCAGCCTTTAACATTTCAAGGTTCGAGAACCCCGTCGATGATCCAAGGTTGAATGCATCTGAAGGATTACCATTTCGTAAATAATCAGCTGCTAAAATGTGCGCATCAGCGAGATCGATTGGGTGGACGTAATCCCGAATATTCGTTCCATCCGGTGTATTATAATCATCGCCATAAATTTGCAGCTTCTCGCGTTTTCCTTGAGCGACTTGCAAAATAATTGGCATTAAGTGAGTTTCCGGGTTGTGATCTTCTCCAATCGAACCATCTGGCCATGCACCAGCAACATTAAAGTACCGTAATGCAACGAACTTCATTCCATAGGCTTCATCAGCCCAGTGCATAATCTTTTCCATCATTAACTTGCTTTCGCCATATGGATTGATCGGATTTTGCGGATCAGTTTCCTTAATCGGCATCTTATCTGGAATCCCATAGGTTGCAGCTGAAGATGAGAATACTAATTTATTAACACCGACTTCCTTCATCACTTCAAGAAGTTTAATTAATCCGGCAACGTTGTTATCAAAATACTTCAATGGTTTTTTCATTGATTCTGGAACCAGCGAATATGCCCCGAAGTGAATTACAACATCAATGTCTGGATTTTCCTTAAAAACATTCCGCATAAAGTCTTGATCAGCTAAATCACCTTCATAGAATTTAGCTTGGGGATCAACCGCTGCCCGGTGACCAGTTACCAAATTATCAACAACAACTGGCGTTTCCCCTTTTTCGAGCAATCGCTTTACCATGTGTGAGCCGATATAACCTGCTCCGCCTAAAACTAAAGTTGTCATTTTTTTCTCCTCCTTCGAAATTTATAAAAATGGAAGACTATCGATCAGTCTTCCATTTAATTTCTATTAATTCTTAATTAACTTCATTACGTTAGTTGAAGAATCAATCGTCTGGTTATCCTTTGGTAAGACATCTACTTGATCAAATTCCTTTGTATTTGTAATTGTTACCATGACGGTATCATCATATCCAGCTTTCTTAATTGCTGGATCCCAGAATTCCATTATTTCTTCACCCTTATGAATTTGCTGGCCTTGTTCAACATATGAAACAAATCCTGTTCCGTGCATGTTGACCGTTCCGATTCCGATATGAATCAGCATAATTACGCCATGTTCAGATTCGATTCCAATTGCATGCCGGGTTGGAAAGACTTGCCGCACAACTCCGTCAAATGGTGCATAAACAGCTCCATCACTTGGTTTCAAGGCAAATCCTTGCCCCATTTGACCTGATGCAAATGTTTGATCACTAACATCTTTAAGCGGAAGATATGTTCCTTTAATTGGCGCAACAATATCATATTCACCAGCAACTGCATGTTCACCTGTTCCAACGCTTGTATCGTTTTCTTCACCCCAACTCTTTTCAAGTTGTTCAACAATTTCAGCGTGCCGTTTTTCAGTTAATGTAACCTTCTTCCAGAAGAAGAATGTTCCCAATAAGATCAAGATAACTGGCAAAGCAATTACAAATAATTTAAATGTCATTACATTTCCAGGTGTAATTGTCTTGTAAGTATAACCTGAAGTCATGTGTGATAAGATGGCGATCGGTCCAATGCACCAACCAGCAATTGCTCCGCCTAACTTATCTAACAATGGCCGAACTGACAACGTTAATGATTCATCCCGGTGTCCAAGTTTTAATTGACCATATTCAATTGAATCGGTGATCGTCATTAAAATAACAAGGAAAATAACAGCTTGAGGAGCTGCAAACATTTCCATTGCAAGAACAACTAATGCAAGGTTCTTTCCTGCAATTGCTAATAATCCTGCACCGCAGAACATAATTAAAATACATGCATAAAATACATTCTTGCGGTTAAACTTCTTTGCTAAAGCTGGAAAGGCTGAAATTGAGAAGAATCCCAAAATCATGTTGATCGTTCCAATGATTGCAAATTTTGAAGATTCACCTAAAACATATGTAAAGTAGTAAAGTTCAGCAGAATTAAAAATATTAATCCCAATGCAGTATAAACCATATGAAACAGCTGTCCACATTAATTGATCATTTCCAAGAAGAACTTTGAAAACATCTTTTAATTTCGTTTCTTCTTTGTTCTTACGTAAATCTGAATCGAGTTCGTGTGTTCCGAAGCAAACAACTAAAACCGTAATAATTACAATCGCAGCGGTAATCATCCCAAACATTGACCATCCGCGAAGGTCCCCTGAACCACCGTTCTTTGTCAATGAGAAGAACAATACCAATGGCATGATAACCATTCCGACTAAGTTGGCCCCGATATTTGAACCGATCCGGGCAAAGGTCGAAATCTTTTCACGTTCGCCAGAATCAAATGTCAATGAAGACATTTCTGACCAAAAACTTGTATCTTTGAATGAATAAAAAATATCCATTGAAATATATAAAACAGCAAAAATTGCTAAGTAAATGAGTGGATGAGTCCGATTTAATCCGCCCATATTCGTAAAGAGAACGGCTAATGCGATCGAACTTACCATCCCGCCTCCAAAGATCCAAGGCTTAAATTTTCCCCAGCGCGTCTTTGTCCGGTCAATGGCATTCCCAATAATTGGGTCAATAAAGAGTTCAACGATCCGCAATAACGCAATTATGTTAGTGATATATAAGATCATTGCATTGTCGCCTTTACCAAACAGATGCGACGTTACAAACATGATAAAGTATGTCGAAAGAACTGCGTAGAACCAGTCATTTCCAAATGCACCGATAGCATATGAAATCCGTGTGACCCACTTGTTCCCCTTTTCTTGTTGGACATTATCTTTCATAATGTAACCCCTTTCTTATTAACTTACAATGTTAATTGTAACTGTTTTCTAGTAAAAATCAATATAATTTTACTAAATTTTTCTGATTTATTTTACTATAATTTTTACTAGCTTTATCAACCGGCACAATTCCAACCTTATCAAAGAATTCTTGCATTTAACTAGTCTTGCTTGTTCCTCGTTGGCAGATGAACTATTACAAAAATAAGAAGATATTTATTTCTTATAGGTTTTAGTTTACGGGGAGGAATTTTTATGGGAAAAAATCAGACTAAAAAGCCGCAAAAATATTACATGTCGACTTTAGCCCTTACAATGCTGAACGTCGTCATGATTGCGGGATTAGCAAATGACCCGCAACAGGCTTTTTATGGTTTATCATCAGTAACTTACTTTGCAATTGGATTTATTCTGTTCTTCATCCCAACAGCCCTTGTTTCCGCTGAACTTGCTAGCGGCTGGCCGCAGCGGGGCGGTATTTTTCGATGGGTTGGTGAAGGAATCGGCAAAGGTTGGGCATTTACCTGTTTAATTATCTTGTGGTTCCAATCAACCTTTAATCTTGGAGCCGGAATGCCAAACTTCGCAGCCACAATTATGTTTTTCACGCCGCATTATCATCGGGCAATTCAATTTTTACAGCATCCGCAACATGAAATTTTAATCATGTGTGCCTTCATCGTCCTGTTCTGGTTCGTTACCTGGTTGGCTGCTCGCGGAACCAAGACATTTTCAAACATTGCCAAATACGGGGTAATTATTGGAACGTTTATTCCACTTGCAATCATGATCATTTTAGTAATCGTTTGGCTTTGCCAAGGTCATAAGCCAGCAATGCCGGTCCATGCTAAAGATCTTATCCCGCAATGGAACGGAATGGGAACGTTAGCGCTGGTTGCCGGCGTCCTTTTCTCGTGGGCTGGAATTGATATGAATGCTGCGCACATTAAAGAGTTGAAACATCCGTCAAAGCAATATCCGGTTTCAATCTTCTTCGCTGGAATCCTCGCCCTGTTGATCTTTGTAATTGGGACTTTGATCATCGCAACCGTTATTCCAGCAAGCAAAATCAACATTCTTGATGCATTATTTGTAACGTTCCATGACCTGGGAGCAACAATTCACGCTCCATGGCTGTACATGCTCTTTATTTATGCGAACTTTCTCGTATTGTTTGCCATGTGGATCACCAACCTTGCTGGACCATCATTTATGCTTGGCCAGGCTGGTCAAAGCGGGTTATTACCTAAATGGCTTCAAAACTATAACAAACACGGAATGCCATCTAAGATGATGTATTTCCAAGCAATTTGCGTGACCGTGATTGCCTTTTTAGTAAAATTACTACCAAATGTTGAAGGGTTCTTCGTAATGATCACCCAAACGATCACCATTTTATATTTGCTGTATTACATTATTATGTTTGTCGCCTTTATCCGTTTGCGTTATACCCAAGCTAACCGTCCACGTTCATTCAAGGTTCCAGGCGGTAAATTCGGTGCCTGGCTGATTACGATCGTTGGAATCGCATCGTCCGTCTTCGGAATTGTTCTTGCTTTCTATCCGCCAACTCAGGTGAAAAAAGAAGTTGGTTCTGGAACGGTTTATGATGCAACGATCGCTTGCCTTGTCGGCGTCGTCTTATTAGTTGCATTCGGCCTTTATCAATTATCAAAGCACCATAATGCAACCCACAACAATGACTGGGTCAATGCGGATAATAAATTTGCTCCTTATACATGGGAAATCGAAGGCCTAAAGAAGCCACAAAAAGTTCAATCCAATGTTCCAACCGACATCATGGCAAAGGATCAACGGCCAATGGGAGTACCGATCAAGTATCACTTTGACCCCAACGCCCATGTTGATGTTCCGCAAGATTGGGCGAAGGCTGATGCGCCGCTTGAAAAATATGCTCAAGCAATGCGTAAGGACTCCCATTCTGATCACTGATTTGCGATATTATTAAATTTTGATTAGAATATAATTAAAAGGAACTTTAGGTCCGCGACTTGAAAGGAGTTTTTAATATGGAAAATGTTCAATTTGTTCTTGGCGGTGCTCCGGTCACAAAGGGGAAACAAGCATCGATCAAGGATAACCTCTATATGCACGTTAATTATGATTGGCTTCAAAAAGCTCAAATTCCAGCTGACAAACCAGCAGCCGGCAGTTTTCAAGACATGGACGAAGCCGTTCACCAAAAATTAATGAACGACTTTGACCGTTATCATCAAGGAAAACTTTCAGCTCCTAACCCAATGTTTGCCGAAGCAATGAAATTCCATCGCCTTGCCCTTGACTTTAGTCAACGGGAACATGAAGGTGTTACGCCGTTATTGGAAGTCATCAAGCCAATTCAAAAACTTTCGCTTCTTGCTGATTTAAGCCATCAATTAAGCGACTGGATCAGAAACGGTTTCCCGCTTCCATTGACGATCGACGTTGAGCCTGATTGGAAGAATACTGCTCAAAATGCCGTCTTTATGTATGCCCCGGATTTGATTTTGCCGGATAAAACCTATTACACCAAACCGGAAAGTGATGAATTACTGCATACCTGGGCAACGATGACAAGCCAATTATTGCAAGCTCTTGGTTATGACCAAAAGCAAGCTGCGGATATCGTTAACCAAGCGCTTGTCTTTGATAAACTGCTTGTACCGCATGTTCTTCCAGCTGATGAACTCGCCGATTATCCAAAACAGTATAATCCGCGGACACTGAAAGAAATCCAACAATACAGTCAAAGCTTTGATTTCGCATCCACAATTTCAGAACTGATTGATGATCATCCGGAAAAGGTGATCGTTACCCAACCGCAGTTCTTTGAACACTTTGATCAAATTGTAAACGACACGACCTTCAAGAACCTCAAGAGCTGGATCTTAACGAAGACCGTGAACTCGCTTGCTAAGTTACTGACAGATGATTTGCGGCAAACCGCCGACCAATTCCATCAAAAACTTTCCGGAACGCAAAAGCCAGTTTCTCAACGGAAATTTGCATATCAAATCGTTGATGAAACATTTAAATATGTGATTGGCGACTTCTACGGCAAGAAGTATTTTGGCGAAGACGCCAAGGCTGATGCAACTAAGATGATCCAACAAATGATTCAAATTTATAAGCACCGGCTTGAAAAAAATGACTGGCTTGGTGACCAAACCCGGGCAAAGGCGATCACGAAACTTGACCACATCGCCATTAAGGTTGGATTCCCTGAAAAAATTAAACCGGTGTATGCCAAAATGAAAATTATTCCAGCCGAAGACGGCGGAACATTACTTGGGAACTATCTCAATGTTGAACGGGTTAAAATTGCTGATAATTTTGAAAGTTACCATCGCCCAGTTGATCGAACTGAATGGGATATGCCATCGCAACTTGTTAATGCATGCTATGATCCGTCGCGCAATGACATCACATTCCCCGCAGCAATCTTAGAGAAGCCATTTTATGACTTGCATCAATCACATAGCAAAAACTTTGGCGGAATCGGGTGTGTAATGGGCCATGAAATTTCACACGCGTTTGATAATAACGGTGCTCATTTTGACGAATACGGCAATATGACCAACTGGTGGACTAAGGAAGATTTCGCCCACTTTGAAAAGTTAACCCGGGAAATGATCAATGAATTTGACGGAATTCCATTCGCCGGCGGAACCGTGAACGGTAAGCTTGTCGTTTCAGAAAACATCGCGGATAACGGCGGAATGAGTTGTGCGCTTGAAGCCCTTAAACAAAGTGCTGACGCCGACTTACAAGAATTCTTCACTAACTGGGCAACCATTTGGCGGATGAAAGCCAGCCCGGCATACGAAAAGATGCTCCTTGCAACTGACGTGCACGCTCCTGAAATGCTGCGCGGAAATGTGCAACCGCAAAACTTTGATGATTTCTACCAGACATTTGATATTTATCAAGGTGATGGGATGTGGCTTGAACCGGATAAACGGGTTCAGATTTGGTAAAAGTGAATAAGTAAAAAAGATTGGGGTCTATAACATTTAGTATTGGTGAAAATATCATCAATACTATTTTTTTGACTTTTAGGTA
>NZ_LWUD01000049.1 GCF_001654615.1 Ligilactobacillus aviarius | reverse complement strand
TGTGATAAACTATTACCAAACTCACGAGGATTCAATGGCTGAAGTAGCGGCCCGCTTTGACATTTTACCGTCGCAGGTCTCTATTTGGCGTTCAATATTTGAACGGGAAGGAATTACGGCCTTGAATCCTCAGCCGAAAGGTAGGCCACCTAAAGTGAATCACCCTAAAAAACAACGGCGGCAGCTCGCACATCAAAGTGAGCTTGACCGCTTAAAAGAAGAATTAGCGAAGAAAAATCAGGAACTTTATGAAACCAAAATGGAACGCGACATCTTAAAAAAATCGCTGTCCCTGTTCGGACCCTTAAGGCCCGGAAGAAAACGCAAATAGTGGATCAGATCAGGGACGATCAAGCATCACTGCCTAAGAAACAACGCTATAAGATTGGCGATCTGCTCAAGACTATTATGCTTCCCAAGGCAACTTATCACGATGAGCGTAAACGGATTGCCAATCCTCATGATAAATATGCAAAAGCGAAGAAAATGATTCTTCAAATCGCACAACGTTTTAAGGTCCGAGGGCGTTGGACTGCGGGCTATCGCCGAATTCAAGCTGAATTAGATAAAATGGAATTACATTTGTCTGGCGATACAATTCGCAAACTAATGAGTGAATTGAACGTTCAAGTCAGTCTATATAACCGTCACCGTAACGGCAAATATTCGTCCTATCATGGCACGGTAGGCAAGATTGCGGCTAATAAATTGAACCAAAAATTTAATGCGCACCAACCTTACCAAGTTATTCATACGGATGTTACGCAAGTCCGGTTGGCTAACCATCAATGGGCTTATATTTCAGTGATGATTGATGAAGCCAGCCAAGAGATCCTGGCTTTCCAGCTTAGTACTAGCCCCAATAAAGAATTAATTATGCGCACCCTTGAAGAATTAACTGATAACTTACCTGATGGTGCCCAGCCTATCATTCATTCCGACCAGGGCTGGCATTATCAGTTAGCTTACTATACCCAAAAACTAGCGGATTATCACTTTGTTCAAAGTATGTCCCGCAAGGGAAACTGCTTGGATAACGCTCCGGTAGAAAGTTTCTTTCACCTGTACAAAACGGAATTACTGGCCGGCTTTCCACCGTGTAAAGATATTACAGAATTAAGGAAACTTTCTCAAAATTATATTCAATATTTTAATAATGTTAGAACGACTTTAAAAACAAAAGGCATGACTCCGGTTGAATACCGAAATCACGCCTTGGTAGCTTAATAATTTAATCTTGTCTAACTTTTGTCTTGCACTTCA
>NZ_LWUD01000048.1 GCF_001654615.1 Ligilactobacillus aviarius | reverse complement strand
ATTGAATACTTATGTCACAGTCTCTCCTTAAAAGATCCTTATAATCGGGTTCCAAAACAAACGAGCTACGGCGCGAAGCTAGTGAAGTTCGAAAAGCTCCGAATCTATGCTGCGCGATTCGTTCGCTTTTCTGCTTCCACCACGCTCGTTTTTAACGTTTTGTCACACCTTCCTTTAAATTAACTCCTTAACCCTGTTAATTCCGCACTCTTCCGCGGATTATCCAATGAACTCATCATTTCATCCTTCAATGCAGCATAAATTGGACGGCCGCCAAGCCAATCATTAATAACATATGCGATCAGCGTTACGACCAGCAACGGCATCATGTGCTTGATGCTGCCGACCATTTCCGAAATCAAGACAACCGCCGTAAACGGTGCTTTTTCGATTGCTCCAAAGTATGCAGCCATTGCATAAATTACGATGTTCAAGAAGTAACCCTTTGCCAATAATCCGGCATGGATCATGATACTTGCATAAAGGGCGCCGCTCGTTGCTCCCAAAACTAAAATCGGCATGAAAATTCCACCCGGCGTCGATGCTCCGTATGAAACCATTGAAAAGACAAACCGAATAAGCAGTAACAGAGCGACAAAGCCAATTGCTGGTAAGTGGTTACTGAGATAGTTAATAAAATGCGGACTGGTTAAATCCAAGATGAAGTCATGACTTCCACCTAAGATCTTAACGTAATACAATCCAATCGGAATTACTAACAGCAACGGAACAATACTGTGCCATGCTTTGGGAATAATGGTCAATTTACCGTACCATTTCGGTAAGCTTAAGATCACCCGTTGGTACAGGTTTCCAAATAACCCCAAAATAATTCCTAAAATAATCAATTGCCAGTAATCCTTAACCGGAACACTGTAATCATAAATAAAGTGTAAGCTTGGCGTTAACCCAAAGAATAAGAGGGTTACTAGATCTGAAGCAACTGCAGCCGCCAACGCCGCCAGCCAAACCGTTGCTGAAGCAAACCCCAAGGTAATTTCTTCAACCAAGAAAAGGGCTCCCGCTAATGGGGCACTGAAAGCGGCTGATAATCCAGCTGCAATTCCGCATGCCAACATGATATTCCGGTCTTGTTTATCACCATGGAAAATTTCTTCTGAAAATCCTTGACCAATGCAGGCTCCCATTTGAATACACGGGCCTTCCCGCCCAAGAAACAGTCCTGGACAAATTGCCAGTAATCCGCCAACAAACTTCCGCCACAGTGCGGCCCACCAATGCATCTCGAGTTGACCATCCATTACCGCTTCAATTTGCGGAACACCTGATCCTTTAACGTAAAACAACTGCGGCCGGATAATAAATCCAAGTACGATACATAAAATAATCGTCGCAATTACGTATAGGATAATCGTCTTTGGATGGGCTACCATATAGGGATAAATGAAATATAATCCCTTCATCGTCTTATCAATAATCAACCGGAAAATGCTGACAACCACTCCGGTTACCAAGCCGACCAAAATTCCTTTAAAAACGTATAACAGGTTGCGGCTTGTAAACGGCTTATGCAAAATTTCCGTTACACTTAATTTGCCCATAACTAATCCATTCCTTTTCTTATAGCATCCATTTCCTATTCTAAAAGATATGACAAAATATTTGAAATATTTATTGGTAATTCTGGATAACGATTTTTAATCGGTCTTAATTGGTCAATAAAAACCACGCCTCAAA
>NZ_LWUD01000047.1 GCF_001654615.1 Ligilactobacillus aviarius | reverse complement strand
CTCTTGGTAGAAAAAAAGCCACGGATAAAATCCATGACTTTTGTTCGATAATATGAAGTAATATTAACGCTTTGAGAATTGTGAAGCCTTACGAGCTTTCTTAAGACCTGGTTTCCGACGTTCCTTCATCCGAGCGTCACGTGTTAATAAACCGCTCTTCTTTAATGCAGGACGGAAGTCTGGGTCAACTTGAAGTAAAGCACGTGCAATTCCGTGACGAGTTGCACCAGCTTGACCTGAGAAGCCACCACCATTAACGTTAACTAAAACATCGTATTGACCTTCTGTTTCAGTAACCTTAAATGGAGCGACCATAACTTCACGTAAGTTTGCAAATGGAATGTATTCTTCTGCTGGTTTACCGTTCATCGTGATTTTTCCTGAACCAGGAACTAAACGAACACGAGCAACGGAATTTTTACGACGGCCTGTGCCTTGATATTGTACTTGAGCCAATTTAAAATTCCTCCTACTAGATTAAGTTTGTGATGTCTAATACTTCTGGTTGTTGTGCTTCATGCTTGTGTTCTGCACCACGGTATACATGCAACTTCTTAAGTTGTTGCTTACCTAAAGTACCCTTTGGAAGCATGCCGCGAACTGACAATTCGATTAATTTTTCTGGATCTTTTTCACGGTAATCACCAGCTGTGCGTGCCTTCAATCCACCTGGATGCAATGTGTGGTGGTAGTATACTTTCTTTTCGGCTTTCTTACCTGTTAATGCTACCTTATCAGCATTGATAACAATCACAAAGTCACCTGTATCAACGTTTGGTGTAAATTGTGGCTTGTTCTTACCACGTAAAACTGAAGCAACGACTGTAGATAAACGTCCCAAAGGAACATCTGTAGCATCTACGACATACCATTTACGTTCTACTTCACCTGGTTTTGCAATATATGTTGTACGCACGGTTAATTCCTCCATCTTTTATGCTTGTTTGACATACAATAGTTTTAACGGGGCTATTGTGGGGCAAACAATACCAAGTACTATATTACGATTAATCCCTATATTAGTCAATATTTCAAAGAAATTTTATCTTCTAATCGTAATAGACCTCTTTCAAATATAATCCTGAAGCCGGGGCCGTTTCCCGCGCCTCATTCCGGTCTTTAACTTCGTATAACCTTAAAAAATCGTGAACTGGGCGCTTGCCCCGCCCAATCTCAAGCAGCGTGGCAACCATAATTCGAACTTGATTATACAAAAAGCCACTTCCTGCAAATTCAAAAATCAATTCATTTTGAGCTTCGTCCCGCCGAACAGTCGCATCATAAATCGTTCGGACATGACTTTTAACATTGCTGCCCGATGCACAAAAACTCGTAAAATCATGGGTCCCAATCACGTCCGGCAATGCGGCCTTGATTTTTTCAAGGTCGACCGGATACTTATAATGGCCCGTGTAATTTCGTTTAAACGGATCAACAAAATAACTCTGACTAACCCGATACATATACCGTTTGCCATGGGTCGTGAACCGGGCATGAAAATCGTCCGGCACAATTTCGCAATCGACCACAACACAGTCCAACGGCAGCATACTGTTCAACGCCTTCAGCATGCTATCAGCACTCATTTCATGCGGAAAGTCAAAATGAACAACTTGTCCCAGCGCATGAACCCCTGAATCAGTTCGCCCAGAACCGAAAATCGGAATGAACTCATCCTTTTTACTCATCTTATTTACGGCGCGCTCAAGAACTGATTGCACCGTTCGTTGATGAGGCTGCGATTGAAACCCAGCAAAATTCGTTCCGTCATATGCAATTGTAATTTTATATCTCTTTGTCATCTTAACCTCTCAGTAACATTAATCCGCCCGTTAACGCTAAAAACACAACGATTCCGACCGTATCAGCCAAATGCCAATGCTGTTGCCGGTACTTTGTTCGGTTCGGTCCTCCTTGATAACCACGAGCTTCCATTGCAACCGCCAAATCTTCAGCGCGTTTGATCGAGTTAACAAATAACGGAATTAGAATTGGAATCAGCATTTTGGCCTGCTTAAACAAGTTTCCTTCACCAAAATTGACTCCCCGCGCACGTTGGGCATTAATAATTTTTTGCGTTTCATCCATTAAGGTTGGAACAAACCTTAATGCAATTGAAATCATCAGGGCGATTTCATCGACCGGAACTTTAATTTTCCGTAACGGCGCCATCAAGGATTCAAGACCGTCAGCAATTTCCAACGGGGTCGTCGTAACCGTCAGTAACGTTGACATCACCACGATCAAAACGATTCGACAAAAAATATAAATTGAATTAATAATTCCAAAACTTGTCAGCTTGAATGGCCCCCATTGCCAATAAACCGTTCCTCCACTTGTGAAGAAAAGCTGCAACAAAACCGTAATCAAAATTAAGCCGATCAATGGCCGGATACCTTTAATAAAAAAGCTCATTTTGATTTTGGAAAGCAACACGCAAGCAAGGGTAAAAATCCCCAACAAAGCGTATGTTTGCCAGTTATTGCACAGAAAAACGATCACAATAAAGTATAAACTGAGAATTAATTTTGCCCGTGAATCCATTCGGTGAATTATCGAATCACCATCAATATACCTTCCGAGAATAATATTACTCATCTTTCGCTCCTACCTGATTACATTCCTTCACCTTCGTTACCAATTGACGTGCCAATTCATCAACATTTAATGGTAAGCCATCCCACTGCATCCCTTTTTGCATTAACTGCGCTGCGAATTCAGCTGCTCGGGGTAATCCAAGGTGATGCTGATAAAGCCATTGCGGATCACTGAAAAATTCTTGTTTGCTTTGCGCGGCAATCAACTTCCCCCGCTCAAGGGCAATTACCTGATCAGCATAATTCGCAACGTCATCCATGTTGTGGGTTACAATGAGAATCGTCATTTGTTCACTTTCATGCAACTGCTTAAAAGTCCCCATTGTTTCGCGCTTTCCAACCGGATCTAATCCGATCAGCGGTTCGTCTAATACCAGAATTTGCGGCTCCATTGCTAAAATTCCAGCAAGGGCAACCCGGCGCATCTGCCCGCCTGAAAGTTCAAATGGTGAACGTTCAAGCAACTGATCGTCAATTCCGACCAGTTTTGCTTTTGCCCGGGCAAGATCTTCAGCTTCAGATTCACTTTTTCCAAAATTTTTCGGTGCAAACGCAATGTCTTTCAAAACCGTTTCTTCAAATAATTGGTTTTCAGAAAATTGAAAAAGAATCCCGACTTGATGCCGTAAATCATCAAGTTCTTTATTTTTCGTTTGCGGCGTGATCAGCTGATCATTAATTTGAATTTCACCCGCCGTTGGTTTAAGTAGTCCGTTTAAATGCTGAATAAACGTTGATTTTCCGCTTCCAGTATGGCCAACCAGAGCCGTAAAACTCCCATCTTCGATCTTAACTGAAATATCGTCAAGGGCCTGCTGTTCAAATGGCGTTCCTGCCTGATAAGTATAACTTACATGTTTGAATTCAATTGCCATAATTTTGCTACCATTTCTTTTTCGTCTAATGTTTCATCATCTGTTAATTCAGCTAATCCATTTTCCTGAAGTTTAAGTTTCAGCTTTTCAACAAACGGTAAATCAAGTCCTAAATCCATTAACTGATCTCGCTTTTGATAAACTTCAGTTGGGCGCCCTTGCATCCGAATCTTGCCCTGATCAAGAACAATGACCTGATTAGAGAAAACCGTCTCATCAATATCATGTGTAATCGCAATGACCGTAAAATGAAACCGATCCTTAAGCCGGCGAATCAATTGAATCAAATCCCGTCGCCCTTCAGGATCAAGCATGCTGGTGGCCTCGTCTAAAATGATGATTTGCGGACGAATTGCTAAAATTCCAGCAATTGCGACCCGTTGCTTTTGTCCGCCGGAAAGTTTTGAAGGCTCATGCTTCGCAAACTCTGCCATTCCAACCGCTTCAAGCGATTCGTTGACTCGCTTAACCATTTCATCATGACTGATCTGGCGGTTTTCTAGTCCGAAAGCAACATCATCTTCCACGTTCGCGCCCACAAATTGGTTATCAGGATTCTGAAAAACAACGCCGATCTGAGAGCGAATCTGCCATACATTCCGTTCATTAACTTCAAGTCCGTTAACGGTAATCGTTCCCGATTGGGCCTCAATTAACCCGTCAATCAACCGTGCAAGGGTGCTTTTCCCGCTTCCATTCCGTCCAATAATTGAGATCCATTGGTCTTTATCGATTTCAAGGTTCAGCGGTCCCAGCTTAAAATCATCGTATTCATATGTTAGCTCTTGAATTTGAATTAACGGCATTTCCCATTGTCCTCCGAAAATAATTACCTGTATTATATCATGAAAAACAAAGGGTCTATAACATTTAGTA
>NZ_LWUD01000046.1 GCF_001654615.1 Ligilactobacillus aviarius | reverse complement strand
TTTTTAAGGAAAATCATCGTGAGATGATTACAAAACATATATTACGAGGAGGAGCGATAATGCGAAAAGCATTTACGCGAGTAAAAGATTTTTATGAAAAACATGCCACGTTGTTGAAAATGGTTTTCATCCTTTCAGTATTACTGTTTGTTTTTACTGAAATCGGAAGAATTTTTCATCAATTAAATTGGCATCAAGTTGGCGAAGCCCTTTCAGATCAATCGCCTGTTGTCATTATCGCAATGTTGGTTTGCGGTTTGATTGCGGTCTTGCCAATGTTGATTTATGACTTTGTCATTGTTAAGTTTTTACCGGGTGATTTTTCAACCGGGTATATTGCGCGCAGCGGGTGGGTAACAAATACGTTTACCAACGTTGCGGGCTTTGGCGGTTTGCTTGGAGCGACGTTGCGGGCAAACTTTTATAAGGATGGAGCAAGTAAAAAGGAAATTTTATATGCGATTTCCAAAATTGCATTGTTCCTGTTAGCCGGGCTTTCAATTTTCTGTTGGATCTCATTGGTAATGATGTTTGCCATTCCATCAGAAGCAATTTTCCATAAGTATTCGATTTGGCTGCTAGCCGGCGGATTATACTTTCCAGTTTTATTCTTTGTTACGAAATTCAAAGATAATGAATTTTTCAAGGATCTAACGTGGAAACGTGAATTTGCGTTGATCATTGGGTCAACGGTTGAATGGGGCTGTGCGGCCTTATTCTTCCTTGTGATCGGTGCCTTGATGGGAATTCACATCAAGTTGATCGATGTTGTCCCGTTGTACATCATTGCTGAAATCTTAGGAATTATTTCAATGGTTCCTGGTGGTTTGGGTTCCTTTGATGTGTTCATGATTTTGGAACTGACCCATTTAGGGGTTTCAAGTGAATTAGCGGTTGTTTGGATTCTCTTCTTCCGGTTGTTCTACTATATTGTTCCGTTTATTATCGGGGGCGTTTTCTTCGTCCATGATATGGGTCATCAAATCAATGAAAACTTTGATGGGATCCCGCAATCAGTTATTCAAAAGGTTGCCCATGGGTTGGTAACGTTGTTTATGTACTTTTCTGGAATCTTCATGTTACTTGAATCTGCGTTGCCGAACTTTACCTTCTCAAATTCAATTTTGATGAAGTTTATGCCGTATACGTTCTTCTTCCTGAATCAGATGACGAATATTTTGTTTGCGTTCTTGCTGTTGGGAATGGCGCGGGCAATTCAACTTAAGCAACGCAAAGCCTATGTTCCAACGTTGATTATTTTAGCAATTGGGGTTGTGAATACGTTGTGGAAAGAATACACCCCGACCCTGGCAATTTTCTTGGTCTTTGTAATGATTTGCATTGTGCTTTCACGCAAAGAGTTATACCGGGAAAAGATGCAATTTTCATTTGAAAGTACGGTCTTAAGCATGTTGATGTTCGGGGGAGCTTTCTTGCTCTACATGTTAGTCGGAATCTTAAACCGGCCGCATCAACATCACCATCACCGGATCCCAGCTGGCTTGATTTTCCCTGATCAGCAAGTTTGGCTGTACGGACTAGTTGGAATGATTATTGCCGGCTTGATTTTGTTAGTCATGATGAATTACTTTACAAAGGGGAAAGATCCGTTTAATCAGATGGAATTCCCTGAAGAGCGCATCAAGGCGATCATTGATCAATACGGCGGGAATGAAGTTAGTCATCTTGCTTACTTAAAGGATAAGTTTATTTACATTTTCCAAAAAGATAATGAAGATCAGCTTTACCTGATGTACCAGATCAAAGCTGATAAAATTATCATTATGGGTGAACCAGTCGGAAATCAGCGGTATTTGAAGGACGCGGTGCGGGAATTAGTTTCACTATCGGATAAATATGGTTATCAGTTAGTATTTTACGAAATTAATTCGAAGTTAACGATGATCCTTCACGAGTTTGGATTCGACTTTATCAAGACCGGAGAAGAAGGTTACGTTGAACTTGATAAGTTTACGCTGAGCGGAAAGAAACAACGGGCACAACGGGCTTTAATGAACAAGTTCGAACGCGAAGGCTACGAGTTTTCAATGGTTGAACCGCCGTTTAGTGAAGAATTAATGGCCGAATTAAAGGAAGTTTCTGATAGTTGGCTTGGCAGCCGGAACGAAAAGGGCTTCTCCCTTGGATTCTTTGATGAAAGCTATATTCAACGCGCACCGGTTGCAATTGTTCGCGATAAGGACGGAAAATTAGTATCATTTGCGACCTTAATGCCAATGGAAAAGGACACGTTGTCGATTGATTTGATGCGGCATCGAAGCGATGCGCCATCAGGAATCATGGATAAGGTCTTCATCGAGCTTTTCAAGTACGGCCAGGAGAATGGCTATAAGTACTTCGACCTTGGAATGGCACCGTTATCTAACGTTGGGGACTCAAAGTACAGTTTTATTGAAGAGCGGATTGCCCACTTTATTTATGAATATGGCTACAAGTTATATGGTTTCCAAGGATTAAAGTCATTTAAGAACAAATATGCGAATGAATGGCATTCAAAATATACGACTTACCGGAAACGGAGCTCAATTGCAATTACGATGTTGCAATTGGTAATGGTTGTTAACAAGAAACGGAAACCAGAGAAGTTTACGGTCTTGGCACCGAAGTTCTTGCAACAATAATTATGAAAGAGAAGCATTGTGCATGCAGTGCTTCTTTTTTGGTTTTAAAAAGTATTTTAAAACTTGATATAATATTTGTGTCGATAACGACATAAGATGAAGGAGGAGCAAAATGGAAAGACAATTTAAAACCCTTGATGATTTTTTAGGAACTCATTTTATTTATACATATGACAATGGTTGGGAATATGAATGGTATGCCAAAAATGATCACACAGTTGATTATCGGATTCATGGGGGAATGGTTGCTGGTCGTTGGGTTAAAGACCAAGAAGCTGATATTGTAATGTTGACTGAAGGCGTTTATAAGATCACTTGGACTGAACCAACTGGAACAGATGTGGCGCTTGACTTTATGCCAAACGAAAAGAAAATGCATGGAACAATTTTCTTCCCCAAATGGGTTGAAGAACATCCGGAAATCACGGTTACTTTCCAAAATGAACACATTGATGTAATGGAAGAAGCCCGGGAAAAATATGAGACTTATCCAAAATTATTAGTTCCTGAATTTGCAACGATTACTTACATGGGTGATGCAGGTCAAAATAATGAGGATGTGATTGCCGAAGCTCCGTATAAAGGAATGACAGATGATATTCGGGCTGGAAAGTATTATGATTCAAACTATAAACGGATTAAAAAATAAAAGATAATTAAAAAGCGTTAATTAAGAAGTCTTCCTAATTAACGTTTTTATTTTACTTAATAAACGGTTCTTCGACGTCCTCGACTTTGACCCGAGCAAGTTGAACAGCAAGAAAATCATTGACTTTAAGCCATTTTGAGAGTTGAGTTGCGTTTTGATCATTTGCTTGTTCATCCTTGGCAACGACAAGCGGGTCAAGTTGTTGAATTGCATGGGCAATTTGCGGGTAATGATCAATTATAAAATCACGAATTTGTTGATCGCCCTTAAGTTTAAACTGGACGCCGGTATACCACAGATGATCTTTGAGAATCTGTTTTGCCGTGTTTTGAATGAAACATTCATTTTGATTCTCGTTTGAAAGATCGATGTACAGGTGATCAATCTCGATCAGTCCTGAACTGGCATTTTCCTTTTTAAACCGCATGATATTATGAAACGTTGTAACTTCCTTTGATTGCATAAAATATTCCTCGCTTTTATTTTTCAGGGTCATCATTTGCCCATTTTTCGTAGTCTTCATTGGTCATGGCTTCAACTTCCCCAAGACGATAGCCATTGCCGACCTGAGAGAAGAAATCGTGGTTCGATGTGGTTGTTGAAATTCCGTTAATGACGGTTGGTTCAACGTCTTCGGCTGTGTCAGGGAAGAGCGGATCTTGACCGAGGTTCATTAACGCTTTATTTGCGTTATACCGGACAAAGGTTAATACGTCTTCCGTCCAGCCAACTGGATCATAAAGAAGGTGGGTGTATTTTTCTTCGTTTTCGTAAAGTTTCATCAAGAAGTCATACAACCAGTCCTTCATTTGTTGCTGTTCATTTTCGCCACGTTCCTTTAATCCAAGTTGGAACTTGTAGCCAATGTATGTTCCGTGAACAGATTCATCCCGTAAAATCAATTTGATGATTTCAGCGGTGTTGGGTAATTGGTTGTGGCCCAAGTAATAAAGGGGAGTATAGAATCCCGAGTAGAAAAGACAAGTTTCAAGGAAAACATTCGCAACCTTTTGCTTCAACGGATCTTCAGCCGTATCGTTATAAATATCGCTGATCCATTTGGCTTTGTTTTGAAGAAATTCTTCAGAATCACTCCATTGGAAGATTTCGTCAATTTCGTCCGGAGTATTCAACGTTGAAAAAATCGTTGAGTAGCTTTTGGCATGCACTGATTCCATGAATTGAATGTTATTTAAAACCGCTGTTTCATGTTGTGTGCGAACATGCCGTCTTAATGATGCCATTCCGTCTTGGGATTGAACGGTATCAAGCAGGGTCAAGCCACCAAAAACATGACCAACAAGGTACTTGTGATCGTCATCAAGTTGGTGCCAATCCTTCAAGTCGTTTGAAACCGGAATCCGGGTATCAAGCCAAAACTGTTCCGTTAATTTTTCCCACGTTGCTTTATCAATTGCGTCATCGATTTTATTCCAGTTGATTGCTTTGTAATTATTGCTCATCAGAAATTTCCTCACTTTCCTATGCTAAAACGTCAAGCATTGTTTGGTAGATCCGTTCCACATCGCGACTAGTTCCCCGAAGTTCATATGTATCGAGAAACGGAACGTTGAATTGTTGGGCGTACCGGCGAGCAGTCAAACAGAACTGCTGGTTAAAATTCCGGTTTCCTGAACCAATAACTCCTAAACAGTGAGCGGCATTATCGCCGTAATCAATGTATTCCCCTAAAGCATTGGTCATTAATTCCTTAACGCCGTTATCAATTCCGTTGCCGCCATCAAGGTAGGTTGGAACGAAAACAAAATAATCTTCAGTTTCGTCATCAAACGGATCGGCTTCACTGATCTCCTTTGCGTTGATCGTGTCGTCCGGTCGATGAGCTTCAGCATAGTCTTTTAACTTTTCAATAAATGCCCGTGTGTTGCCTTCAATTGAGGTAAATAAAATGTTGATTTTCATAAAATAAATTCCTTTCTTCCCCTAAAAAGAATGTTAGATTGAACAGCTTTCACATTCATTCACACTGAATGCTTCTGAGCCATCGTCAGTATATGTTCTGACGTAGTATAAACTCTTGATTCCCTTATGCCATGCGTAATTCCGGATGATCGATAGGTCGCGGGTCGTCATTTTATCCGTGCGACCGTCTTTCCATGGGTACAGGCCTTCAGCAATCGTTGACTTGAAGTACAAGGTAATTGAGATTGACTGGTCAACGTGCTCTTGAGCTGCAGCGTAGACATCGATCATCTTCCGCATATCTAAGTCATACGCAGACTTGTAATACGGCATTGTATCGGTTGAAAGGTAAGCAGCTGGGTAGTAGACCTTTCCGATTTTACCTTCTTGCCGTTCTTCGACCTTTTGAATGATTGGTTGAAGGGAAGCGGTTGTGTTGCCAACGTATGAAATGGAGCCGGTTGGAGCAACCGCCATCCGGTAAGCGTTGTACAAGCCGTCACGCATGACGTTTTCTTTTAACTTAGCCCAGTCTTCCTTAGTTGGAATAAAGATGCCGGCGAATAATTCCTTAACGCGATCGCTTGTTGGACCCCAATCTTGGTTAATGTACTTGTCAAAGTATGAACCGTCAGCATATGAACTCTTTTCAAATTCAAAGAATGTTTCTTGCCGTTCCTTAGCGATCTTATTTGAAGCAACCAATGTCCAGTAATTTAATAACATGAAGTAAACATTGGTGAATTCAATTGATTCCGGTGAACCGTATTGAATGTGGTTCTTGGCTAAGAAGGCGTGCAGGCCCATTGCCCCTAATCCAACTGAGTGGCTTAACTTGTTGCCTTCATAAATCGACGGGACGACCTTGGCGTTTCCTTGATCAGAAACGAATGTTAATGCCCGCATCATGGTTTCAACGGACTTGCCGAAATCAGGTGAAGCCATCAAGTTGACGATGTTGGTCGATCCTAAGTTACAACTGATGTCTGATCCGAGAACTTCATATTCTTGAAGGTCGTTGATCTTTGATGGCCGTTGAATTTGGGCAATTTCTGAGCAAAGGTTGCTCATGATGATTTTACCGTCAACGGGGTTAGCCCGGTTCATGGTATCGATGTTGACGATGTACGGGTAGCCGGATTCTTGTTGAAGCTTACTGATTTCTTCTTCAAGCTCCCGGGCCTTGATCTTCTTTTTATGGATCTTCGGATTATCGACTAAGTTGTCATATTCCTTGGTAATGTCAACGTATGAGAACGGAACGCCGTATTCCTTTTCAACATCGTATGGTTCAAATAAGTACATATCAGCGTCTTGTTGAGCTAATTCATAAAACTTATCGGGAACAATTACCCCAAGGGAGAGGGTCTTCATCCGAACTTTTTCATCGGCATTTTCGCGTTTAGTTGCTAAAAATTCGATGATGTCGGGGTGGAAGACGCTTAAGTAAACCACGCCGGCCCCTTGACGTTGGCCGAGTTGGTTTGAGTAAGAAAAACTGTCTTCTAAAAGTTTCATTACCGGAACAACTCCCGAAGCCGCGTTTTCGATTCCTTTAATTGGAGCCCCAGCACCGCGGAGATTGTTCAACGTAATTCCAACGCCGCCACCGATTTTTGAAAGCTGCAATGCCGAGTTAATGCACCGACCGATCGAATTCATATCATCAGTTGGTTGAAGCAAGAAACAGGATACGAATTCTCCCCGGCGTTTCCGCCCGACATTCAAGAACGTTGGGGTTGCGGGTTGGTATCGTTGATGGATCAATTCATCTGCAAGCCGCATTGCAAGGTCTTCATCGCCGTTTGCCATGTAAAGGGCGTTCATTGCAATTTTATCTTCGTAAGTTTCAAGGTAATAATTGCCATCGTTTGTTTTTAAAGCATATTGATTGAAGAATTTGTAAGCTGCCATGAATGATTGGAATTCAAAATGTTGGTCTTCAAGGTAGGCATACAGTTTTTTGATAAATTCAAAATCGTACTTTTCAACAAATTCTTTTTCGATGTAGTCATTTTCGATGAGAAATTTAAAACGTTCCTCTAATGAAGAGAAGCGTTTCGTGTTCGGTTCAACATTCTCTTTAAGGAAGGCTTGTAAAGCTTCCTTATCTTTTTCCAATGGAATTTTATTATTTACGGGAATGTTGATCTGGTTGTTTAAGTCATAGTAGGTTACATTGCTGATATCGATGTCTTTAATTCCCAAGATGATCGCCTGCTTTCTGTGAGGGTTTAGTTAGCAGCAACAAGTTCCTTTAATTGGTCTGGCCGGAAGCCGTTAATGATCGGTTCTGAATTGTTTTCAAGGACGGGAACACTTTGAAATCCTTTTTCTTTTAAGTAATCAACGTATTCAGGTTCTTCTGAAATGTTGTGTTCTTCAAAGGTAATATTATTTTGTTCTAAGAAGCGTTTGGTCATTTTGCATTGGATGCAGTTGTTTTTTGTATATAAAACTAAATTCATCTGGATGTCCCTCTTTCCGTTAATTTCGTGTACGTGATGTAAGTATACACTTTTGAGAAAATAATACAATATGTAGTTGTTTAACAATTTGATAAGCATATATATGGTGGATATTCAAGAATCGCGTCATCAAAGGGTTTGCTTTTAATTTTAAAAATTCGTATCATAAAAACAAAGAGAAAGGACGGAAAATTTTGACAAATTATTACTATTCAGAACACCCAGATGTTGAGCATCAGGAACGACGGTGGAATTTTAATTTATTAGGAAATGAATTTCATTTTGTGACTGATAATGGAGTTTTTTCAAAACGTACGGTTGATTTTGGTTCCCGCACCCTGTTGGACGCACTGGAAGCAACGGGAATGTTTGAAAATCTTCAGGGAACGGTCCTTGATGTCGGTTGTGGATATGGTCCGATTGGATTGGCGCTTGCAAAACGTTATCCGCAATTAACGGTTGAAATGGTCGATGTCAACCATCTGGCACTTGATCTTGCTAAGGAAAATGCGACATTAAATGAAATCAACAATGTGGATATTTTTGCATCGGATGTTTATGCCCAGGTGGATAAAAAAGATTATCAGGCAATCGTTTCGAATCCGCCGATTCGCGCGGGCAAGAAAATCGTTCATCAAATTCTTGAGGGCGCATTTGATCATCTTCAAGCTGGGGGAACCCTGACGGTCGTGATTCAAAAGAAGCAGGGCGCCCCGTCTGCGAAAAAGAAAATGGAAGAAGTTTTTGGTAACTGCCAAATGATTGCTCGGAATAAGGGATACCAAATCTTGCAAAGTCAAAAGGAATCATAAAATGGAAGAAAAGCACGCGCAATTTATGCAGGCTGCCCTGCATGAAGCACAGCAAGCAGCTACAATTGGGGAGATCCCGATTGGCTGTGTAATTGTGAAGGACGATCAAATTATTGGTCGCGGATTTAATTACCGTGAGCACTCCAAATTGGCAACGGACCATGCGGAGATCCGGGCAATTCAAATGGCCAATCAGGCGCTTCAAAGTTGGCGGCTTGAAGACTGTACGTTATATGTTACCTTAGAGCCATGCCCAATGTGTACGGGAGCGATTTTAAACGCCCGGATTCCGGAAGTTTATTATGCCGCGGCAGACGAAAAGGCGGGAATGGCTGGAACACTTGATAACCTATTGAATGATCCGCGGTTGAATCATCAAGCAATTATCCACAAGGGATTATTGCAGGAACAAAGTTTGAAACTTTTGAAGTCGTTTTTTGCACAGGCCCGAAAAAAATCATAAAAAAGACTGGAATTTTTAGTGGAGTTACGGTATCATATTAATTGCCGTAAGGCCTTAAGACAATATCGTCTTAACGAATCGTGTCAGGTCCGGAAGGAAGCAGCACTAAGTTCTGTTCGGTATGTGTCTTAAGTTGATATGAATTTGAACTCTCGGTCTTAGGGATCGGGAGATTTTTTTTAGAAATTTATTGATAGGAGGAACCTTTCATGGCATATCAAGCTTTGTATCGAACATGGCGGCCGCAACGTTTTGAAGATGTTGTGGGACAGGAAATGATCACTAAGACTCTTCGCAATGCAGTGATGACGAATCAAACGTCCCATGCATATTTGTTTACTGGTCCCCGGGGAACCGGAAAAACGTCAACAGCGAAGATCTTTGCCAAGGCGATTAACTGTCACCATCAGGAAAACGGCGAACCATGCAACGAATGCGAGATTTGTAAGGCCATCACGAACGGCAGTTTGAATGATGTGCTTGAAATTGATGCGGCCTCAAACAACGGGGTCGAAGAGATCCGTGATATCCGTGATAAGGTTAAATATGCTCCAACTCAGGCCGACTATAAGGTCTACATCATTGATGAAGTTCACATGTTATCCACGGGTGCATTTAATGCCTTGTTGAAAACTCTTGAAGAACCACCGGCCAATGTTGTGTTTATTTTGGCAACCACGGAACCGCACAAGATTCCGGCAACGATCATTTCACGAACGCAACGGTTTGACTTTAAGCGCATTACTTCAGCAACGATCCTAAAACGGATGGAATACATCTTAAATCAAAAGGATATCCAGTATGAAGATGCGGCGTTAAAGGTGATTGCCAAGGCTGCAGAAGGCGGAATGCGGGATGCGTTAAGCATTCTTGATCAGGTTATTTCGTTTGGTGAAAATAACGTTACGCTGGAGAATGCATTGCTGGTAACGGGCAGCGTGACGAAAATGGATCTTTTAAATTATTTACAGGCGGTTGTGGATCAAAAGACGCCGGAAGCATTGGAAATGATCCACAAATTGGTTCAAGACGGCAAGGATGCTTCCCGAATTGTGGAAGACTTAGTTGAATATTGCCGGGATTTATTACTTTATCAACAATCCCCAGCAATGCTTGAGGAAACGGAACTTGGAATGCTGGATGAAGATTTCAAGAAGTTTGCGCAGGAAATTGAACCGGAAACTGTTTATCAAAT
Source organism: Ligilactobacillus aviarius (assembly GCF_001654615.1). Taxonomy (GTDB): domain Bacteria; phylum Bacillota; class Bacilli; order Lactobacillales; family Lactobacillaceae; genus Ligilactobacillus; species Ligilactobacillus aviarius_B. Next base: position 29,974 of record NZ_LWUD01000046.1, on the reverse strand, counting down.
GATCAACATCTTGAATAAACAGCAGGAAAACATGCGGTATACGTCGCACCCAACGGTTTATCTGGAAGTTTTGACGGTTAAGCTGAGTCAGCTTAAAAATCAACCGCAAGTTTCTCAAGCCAATGCCCAACCGGCAATCAGTGCGGACCAAGCCCAGATCGACCGGTTGATGAATCGGATCCAACAGCTTCAAGATCAAATCAACAGTTTGCAGCAGACCCAACCACAAGCAGCCCGGCCTGTTCGGCGACAAGTGGTTTCAACGAACCAGACAAAGGTCAAAGAAGTTAAGGTCAACTACGAAAAGGTTAATGAAGTTTTGGGGAACGCTACCCGGGCAGATTTGAATCGGTTCCAGCAAGTTTGGGGCGATCTAGTCAATATGCTGACGGTTCCGCAACGGGCGATTATGAGTGTCAGCAGACCGGTGGCAGCAAGTTCGGAAGGTGTCGTGATTGGATTTGAGTACCCGTACCTTTGCCAAAAAGCCATTGATGACCGTGAACTTCAGGATGCACTGACGAACGGCTTAAGCCGGCTTGTGGATCAAGATTTAAGTTTACTTTTCTTGCCAAATGAACAGTGGCTGAAGATTCGGAAAGATTACCTTGCAAAGCGAAAAGTGGGAAAGACAAATGCTCAACCGACAGCCGCAGCAGAAAACAACGCGGCTGATCCGCAAGGCGAAGAACCGGCTCAACCACCGATCGTTGCGGAGGCCCAGAAATTATTTGGAAAAGAAGCAGTTCAAGTTAAAGAAGATTAGTGAGGTGATTAAATGCAATATCCAGAACCAATTGCAAAATTGATCGATAGTTACACGAAGTTGCCGGGAATTGGCAGCAAAACGGCGACCCGGCTTGCATTTTTCACCCTTGATATGGATGAAAAAGATGTGGAAAACTTTGCTAAGGCTCTTGTTTCAGCAAAGAAAGACCTGCATTTCTGCAGCATTTGCGGCAACATTACTGAAAGCGATCCGTGCGTGATCTGTGCAGATAAATCACGGGATCAAAGTCAGGTAATTGTTGTGGAACAGCCGAAAGACGTGATGTCGCTTGAAAAGATGCGGGAATATCATGGCTTGTACCACGTTTTGCATGGCGTTTTATCACCAATCGAAGGGAAAGGCCCGGAAGATATCAACATTACGGGTTTGATCAAGCGCCTGCAGCAAAATGACCAAATCAAAGAAGTGATTTTGGCAACCAACGCTACTCCGGAAGGGGAGGCAACCGCAACGTACATTGCGCGGTTGATCAAACCGGCTGGAGTAAAGGTTACCCGACTTGCTCACGGTTTAGCGGTCGGCAGCGACATAGAATATGCAGATGAAATGACCTTATTTAAGGCGATTGAAGGGCGGACGGAACTGTAATGTTTGGATTTGGAAGAAAAAAACGCAATCAAGAAACATTAAAGAAACAATATGATCGGAAATTATTAGCTGATATTGAATTGGCCAAGGATGAATTCAATAACATCCGGCATAACGACGATTTGTTAGCGACCATGTCAACGGAAGAGTTGTTGGCAAGTGAGCAAATTGCCCGGGCGAAGTTTGAATTCCTTTTCCGGGAAGCAAAACACCGGAAAGTAAAGGCTAAAATTCAAGAATCAGTGATTGTGCGCTAAAAATAGGCTTGCGATGAACGCAGGCCTATTTTTTTATAAATGATATCGATTATCATTTTCCTGATCACGATAATCTAAAATTTTCAAGTTTGCAGTAATGATTCCGCGATATTGACCGTGTAAGGATAGTTGCTGGTCACGAGGATTTAATTTGATCGTCATTTCGTCATCCATGAACATCTTAGTGTAATCCTTATAATAGAAGTTTCCGATAGAGGTGGATAAATGCTGGTTGTATTCATGAAAATCACAATCTTTGTGGACAATTAGAATTCGAAATGCCTGGTTCAAGGTGCACTCGGTTTTTCCTTCTGCTAAAAAGCCGTTGCCGTCACCGTAATCTAGCAGGCCAATTGAAGTTGGATCATCAAATAACGGTGCTAACTTTGATGCCGCTTCAGGGGTAAGCGATAATTTCATTGTAAAGACTCCTTTCATTATTAGTATAGCTTACTTTAGATTAGGAGAAATCAAAGATGCATTTGAGATGAATGAAATTTTTATTAAAAAAATTTAAATCATCATCATGGGTGAAAATGTTGCTTTGATGCTTTTAGTGGCTAAATTCAACAAATAAGATAAAACTGGTAATTAAGCTTGATTATTCGAAAACGATTATCATTCAGGAAATGATTTTGATGTTTTAAGAAACAACATAAATTGTTAAAGTGATGATTTAAATAGCTTAAAAAGACGAATATAAGGCGAAAAAACATTGATTTAATAGGACTAACTTAGTAAAATCTTAGTGAAAATATTAAATTTTTAAGAAAAGGTGTTATTTATGGATAAGAAGAAAATTCTTACAACCGTTGCTGTGGGGGCAGCAACATTAGCTGCAGGTGCAGCAAGCGTTCATGCAGATACAGTTAAGGTCACAAAACAACAAGTCGGTGATGAAACTAAAATCACAACAACGACAACTAAGACCGAAGCAACGCAACAACAAATCAACAAGACAAAATCAGAAATTTCAAGTCAACAATCAGTTGTTAACCAAGACAAGGCCAAGATGAACAGTGCCCAATCAAAGGTTAATCAAGATTCAGCCAACACTGCCAAGGCTCAAAGCGCGGTTAACCAAAAGAAGGTTGACTTAACAAGTGCCCAAAAAGCCGTTGCGGATGCCAAGAAGAATCAACCAACAGCAAGTGAAATTCAAAACAATCAAAATGCACAAAAAGTAGCCCAAAGCAAAGTAAACGCTGATAAGAGTGCGGTTTCAAGCCAACAATCAGTTGTTGATCAAGCTAAGAGCAGTCAAGCAAATGCTCAAAGCGCATACGACCAAGCTCAAAGCAAGGTTAGCGAAGCTCAAGCCAAGAATGCAAGTGCGCAAAAAAAGGTTGCTGATGATGAAAATACCATCAACAACGGTCAACAAACAATTAAGGCTGACCAAGACCGAATCAATAGTCAACAAACAGTTGTTAACAATGATCAACAAAAGGTTAACGAAGATCAAAATAAGATCAACCAAACAAGTGCTAATCTTCAAAACGACAATAAGAAGTTAGCTAATGATCAAAGTACTTTGAATAATGATCAACAAACATTGACCAACGATCAAAATGCAGCAAATGCAACGCAAAAGAAGTTTGATGATGTTAAGAGCCAAATGGGTGATAATGTTGTAAATACAATTAATGTTCCTGCTGGCTATACGACAGCACTTATCAACCAGGGAACAAAATCAGATGCAGCTGCTCAGGAAGTTCAACAACAAACAATTAAAGGAATGGTTGCAAGTTATAAGCATAATCCAGTGGCTGAAAAGCAAGTTGTAAATGCAAATAATTTGAATAATCTTCCTTCGAATTATCAAACTGAACTAAATAATTTTATTCTAGGAATCGTTAACTCAGTTCGAAAACAGATGGGATTATCACCATTAACTGTTACAGATGGTTCGATGAAGTTTGCTCAAGATGTAGCCGCAAATTATGGAAATAATAATTGGAATATTGAAAAGGATGTTTATCCAGACTATTTTGGACAGCCTACAAATCATGATATTCCTGCAATTCGAAAGGCACAAAGCCAGGATGGAATGAGAAAAGATTCAACTTCTGAAAATGTTAATAGCTCCATTTTTGGTAACGACCCTTCTAATAAAGGTATGATAATGACTGATCCCCAATCATGGAGTGATAAATATAATAGTTTTATGTATTCTGAAAAGTTCTTATCAAGTGATTCACCATTAACGATGGATGATCTTGAAGAAAACGCATACTACGCTGTTATGTCAATGTTATTTGCAGATAAAAATAGTAGATTTGGACACGCTGTAAACTTAACAGAATCAAATGGGGATATTGGTGTTGCATATGATAGTTTAGGTCAACTTCACTTTGAATTTTATAATTCAAATAACAATGGAAATCTTGACAATACTCCAATTGCAACTTCATCAAATGATTCATCAGCCCTCCAAAAACAAGCTGATGATCTCCAAAACCAATTAACCCAACAACAAGACAAGGTTAAGGCAGACCAAGATAAAGTCAACGCTGACAAGCAAGCAGTTGCTAACGATCAAAACCAAATCAATCAAGACACACCAACTGCTTTGGAAAATCAATTGAAGAACGACCAATCATTGTTGCAAAACGACAAGAATGTATTGTCAAATTACCAATACAGTTTGCAACACGATCAACAAGCAATTGCAAATGCTCAAAAGAGTTTAGTTCAAGACAAGTCAGTTGCTGAAGAAACTGAAAATGACTTAACATCTGCCCAAAAGAACGCTGCAGACGCTAAGAAGAACTTGGATAACGCTAATACAGCATTAACAAATGCTCAAAACAAGTTGAACGACTTGAACAAGAAATTAGCAAAAGACGAAGCTCAATTAGCTAACTTGCAAAAGCAAGCTGCTGATTACCAAAAGGATCAATCAGCTTTGAAGGATGCAGAAAGCAAGCTTGCTCAAGCTGAAAAAGACTACGCTAGCGCAGTTAAGGCCTTGAACGATGCTCAAAAGCAAGAAAATAAGGATCGCGATGCCCTTGCTCAAGATCAAAAGAATTATGACAATGCATTGCAAGAATTGAACAAGCTTGAAACTGAATTGAAGAATGAAGAAAAGACGATTACCACAACTTCAGTTCAATGGATCAAGAACCAACACCCATCAACAACTGCTGATATGGGTAACACGGTTCCATTACACCCATCAACCAAGCCAAGTTCAACAACGAACACAAACAAGAACAATGTCTCAAAGGCACCGGCTGTAAACAAGAATCAATCAACTCAACCAGCAGGTAACCAAGCCCCAGCAGCTAAACCTGCAACTTCAGTTAAGAATGATTCAACATCAACCGTAACAACAACGGTTAAACCAGCAGCTTCTGCCAAGGATACAGCTAAGAAGACTCAAGCGGTTAAGAATCAAACTGTTAAGGCTTCAAACAACGTTGAAAACAAGAAGAGCGAACCAGCATACGTTTCAACAACCGTAATGCCTGCAAAGAATGCAGCTGTTAAGGAAAACAACGCCAATGCGGTTTACGCAGCTAACGTTGAAGTTGTGAAGAATGCTGAAAAGGAAGCAAACAACGACGTGATCACATTCACAACGGAAGCTCCAGTTGTTAAAGAAACTGCTGCTGAACCAGCTGCTAAGAAGAACGCAATGCCGCAAACAGGTGAAAATGCAAACGCCAAGACAACTCTTTGGGGTGAAATTTCACTTGCTGCTGCCGGAATCTTATCTGCGCTTGGATTAGCTGACCGGAAACGGCGGAACTAATTAGAGAATCAGGAAGATATTTTAGGATAATTGTTAGGGGAAAACACCTTGCAAGTGAAAACTTGCAGGGTGTTTTTGTGTGCTTTTTGATTGGAAAAAATAAAAAGACAATTTAACAAATCTATTGGAGAATTCTTCCAAATTAAAGTACAATTAAAGTATTAATATTGAAGAGAGTTGTTGGCATTGAGTGGAAAGTTTATTACATTTGAAGGGCTTGACGGGTCAGGAAAAACGACCGTCATTCGAAATGTAATTAAAGCCTTTGAACAGTCGCCGGACGCGGACCGCTTTATGTATAGTCGCGAGCCTGGCGGCAATCGGATTGCGGAGGCAATTCGGAAGATTATTTTGAGCGAAGAATATGCCGAAATGGATGCCCGGACGGAAGCGCTGTTGTTTGCAGCGGCGCGGCGGCAACACCTGGTTGAAAATGTTCTGCCAGCTTTAAAAGCAGGCAAAATCATCATGAGTGACCGTTTTGTAGATAGTTCGCTGGTATATCAGGGAGCCGGGCGTGAAATCGGAATGGATGCCGTCGCAAAGATCAATGAGTTTGCGACGAACGGGTTGACGCCGGACCTGACGTTGTATTTTGAAATCGACCCGGAAGTCGGGTTAGATCGAATCCAAAATAACCGGCAGGATGAAGTTAACCGGCTTGATAAAGATCAGCTTGATTTTTATCGCCGGGTCCATCAGGGATATTTGAAACTTGCTCAGGATAATCCGCAACGCATAAAGGTTATTGATGCCAGTCAGTCAATTGAGAAGGTAACTGACGATGTGCTTGCAATTTTGAAACAATTTTTAAAGGTTAAGGAGCACGAATGAAATTAGTAATCGCAATTGTTCAAGATAAAGATAGCGATCAATTAAGCAACCAGTTCATCGAGCATGACGTGCGGGCGACGAAACTTGCATCGAGCGGCAGCTTTTTGCGATCCGGAAACTCAACTTTTTTGATTGGGATTGACGATCAGCGGGTCGATGAGGTGCTCGAAATTATAAAGCATGTCTCGAAGAAACGGCGGAAGTTTATTACGCCGCCAGTTGGAGTCGACACGCACGTTGAAGGGGTGCATAATAATTATCCGCGCCAAGTCAGCATTGGCGGTGCAACGGTTTTTGTCCTCGATGTTGCTCAATTTGAACAGTATTGATTTGATGGAGGAATCATGGAGCAGGAGATCACAGCAATTCAACCACAATTAACGCAGCATTTTGCGAAATTGATAAATGAAAATCGCCTTGCGCACGCGTATTTATTAAGCGGAGCATCTGGAACGGGAAAGCTTAGTCTTGCAGTTTGGATCGCTCAGGGAATTTTCTGTAATCAGCGCAACGCGGATGGAACGCCGTGTTTAAAATGCTCGGAATGCCGGCGGATTGCTGCAAACGAACATCCTGACGTGGTGCGAATCATTCCTGAAGGACGGTCAATCAAGGTCGATCAAGTCCGGTACTTAAAATCGGAGTTTTCTAAAAGTGGGTTGGAAGGTAACCGGAAAGTTTTTATCATTCAGGATGTTGAAAAGATGACGACGAGTGCAGCCAATAGCTTGCTGAAATTCATCGAGGAACCGAATGGCAGCATTACGGCGTTTCTTCTTTCAAGTCATGCTAATCAGATTTTACCGACAATCGTTTCACGGTGTCAGGTCGTTGAAATGGCGAGCTTAAACCGGGAAAACCAATTGAAAAAGCTCATGGATGCTGGAATCGACAAGGCGGTTGCATCTGTTTTGGTGAACTTAAACGCTGATTTTGATGAGCTGGTCGCGTTAGGAACCGATGAACAGTTTCAGAAATTGCTTGCCGAAGTTGTAAACTGGATGAAGGCAATTTTAGCGGATGATTGGCGGGCATTTGTTTATGTTCAGACGCGGTTGATGCCGCTGGTTGATGAACGGCCTGCTCAGGAACGGCTTTTAGAATTGATGGTCATGATTTGCCGGGATTTGATTTTATTACGGTATCATCAAGATGCTGAAGTTGCATTTATCACCGAAAAGAAGATGCTTGCTCAGGCGGCTGTGCAGATTCCTGCTTCCCAGCTGACCAAGGGCGTTGAATTGGTGATGAATTGCTGGAATCAACTGGCAGTTAACGTTTCATATCAAAATGTATTAGAAGGATTAACATTGCGGTTATGCCGCTGCTACCACAAAAGATAGGATATGATAGGAATGGATAAAGGAGAATTATACGATAGTTTTGAAACGATGGAAGCTCAAGCAAATGAAATGGCAGCGACCCTTTCATTGATGCGGAACCAAATGACGCAGATCATTGAAAAGAATAACCAGCTTGAAGTTGAAAATACGCATTTGCGCGAGCGGCTTGCTGAACTTGAAAATAATAAGAAAACAAAGAAAAACAGCGGTCTTTCCCGGTCGCGGCAAAACTTGGAAAACCTTTATCATGAAGGATTCCATGTATGTACCCAATATTTTGGTTCGCGCCGGACAGATGATGAATGTATTTTTTGCCAGGATATAATTTACGGAGAAAAGTGGAGAGAAATCGATGGCGATTCAAAAGGTAAGTAGTTTTCAAAATGTCGATCCGCAGGTTGGAGCGTTGTATTTAGTTCCAACCCCGATCGGAAATTTAAACGATATGACGCCCCGCGCGGTTGAAACGTTAAAGCAGGCAGATTTTATCGCCGCTGAAGATACGCGGAATACCCAGAAATTGTTAAATCACTTTGATATCCACACAAAACAGATCAGTTTTCACAAGTTTAATACCCAGGAACGAATTCCTGAATTGATTGCGATGCTGAAAGATGGCAAAAATATTGCCCAGGTCAGTGATGCGGGAATGCCGTCGATCAGTGATCCGGGACATGAATTAGTTGAAGCGTGCGCAACCGAAGGAATCCGAGTGATTGCGCTTCCCGGCCCTAGTGCGTCATTGACAGCTTTGATCGCCTCTGGTCTTGTTCCTCAACCATTCTTATTCTACGGCTTTTTACCGCGGAAAAAGACGGAACAGGTGGCGGCTCTTGAAAAGTTGAATTCGCAAACGGTAACGATGATTTTCTATGAAGCCCCGCACCGCTTGAATAAAACGTTGAAAAACTTGATGGCCGTTTTTGGCGAAGGACGGAAAATCGTTTTGTGCCGGGAACTGACAAAACGGTATGAAGAATATTTACGCGGAACACTTGCCGATGCGGTTGAATGGAGCGGGCAGGAAGAAGTTCGTGGCGAGTTTGTCTTGATCGTTGAGGGTAACGCACACCCGGAAGAAACCCAACCGGAAAAGGTTAGCGGGTCACTGAAAGATCAGGTTCAACAATTGATCGATGATCACCAAATGAAACCGAATGCCGCTATTAAGCAAGTTGCGAAGAACAACCATTTAAAGAAACAGGACGTTTATAACGAGTATCATGGGCTGAATTAAAAGTTAGTTTTAAGGAGTGGGCACTGTGCCAGGAAAAAAGTATACCGAAGAACATAAAGTTGTTTATTTTGAAACCAATGTGACTGGGCGGTTGAATATTGGAAATTTGGTTGACCTGTGCATGTTGGTTTCAACTGATCAAAGTTCGAATCTTGGAATCTCAACCGAAAAGCTTGATTCAATGGGGTATGGATGGATCGTAAGCCAAAATATTATTGATGTTAAACGGCTTCCGGTCGATCATGAAAAGATTAAGATCACGACCCAGGCTGAATCATATAACCGGTATTTCTGCTACCGGGACTTTATGATGGAAGATGAGCAGGGTGAAGAGATCGTTAAGATGCACACCGTTTTTTGCTTAATGGATAAGGAAAAGCGGAAGATTGCCCGAATCAAAGATGAAATCGTTGGTCCGTATGAAGGCGATTATACGACGAAGGTTGAACGCTTAGCAGTTCCACCGGTTTTGAAACCGGAAGAAGCAGAGATCACGAAGAAGTATCGTGTCCGCTTTATGGACATCGACAGCAACCAGCACGTAAATAACATTCACTACTTTGATTGGATGCTCGACACATTACCGGAAGAATTTTTGCGGACCCACGAAGTTAAACAGTTTAACATCGTTTATAAAAATGAAGTTCGGTCTGGTGAAGTCGTTGATAGTTTGACGCACTTTGATGAAGAACGGTTGGAATCGATCCATGAAATTCGGGTTGGTGATAAGGTTAGCTGTACCGCAAAGGTTGAATGGCAAGAATTGAAGTAGGCCGTGAAGGTTGTTATTCTTCATGTATGTGGTATTATGTTTATGATTTTAATTAATAAGGACGAAAAAAATGAAAATATTAGCAATTGATACGTCAAACCAGCCGCTAAGCGTCGCGGTTTTAGATGACGATCATCTTTTGGCAACCAAGACGATGAATATTTCACGCAATCACAGTACAACGTTAATGCCGGTCGTGGCTGAATTACTGGAAGACAGTCACTTAGATGTTGCAGCCATCGATCGGTTTGTTGTTGCTGAAGGCCCTGGATCATATACAGGACTTCGAATCGGAGTAACAACGGCGAAAGTGTTAGCTTCGACCCTTAACAAGGAACTTGTTGGGGTTTCAAGTTTAAAGACCGTTGCAGCTAACATCGCACCGGTGGCAGACCGGGTGATCGTTCCATATTTTGATGCCCGGAACCTGAATGTGTTTGCGGGAGCATACCAATGGAAAGATGGTCAATTAGTTAGTGTGATTGAAGATCAGCATATCAGTTTTAAGAACCTGCTTGCTCAACTTCAAGACTTGCACCAACCAATCATGTTTGTTGGTCCGCAAAAGGACGAGTTTGCTGAAATGAGTGTTCAAGTTTTAGGCTCTCAAGCAACGTTTGCATCAGCTGACTTTCAACTTCCGCAAGCTGCAGTTTTAGGCAGATTGGGAAGAACAATGGATCCGGTTGATATTGATTTCTTTGTTCCTCAATATCGGCGGTTAACTCAAGCTGAATTACAATGGATGGAAAAACACCCTGAGGAGAAGGATCGGCATGCCAACTATATTGAAAAAGTTTAAAGAGAAATTTGAACATTTGCTTTCGCCAGAAGCAGATGATAAGAAAATTGACTTTGAAAATCAAACCGTAACCCTTGATGATCAGGATTATCTTTTTTGTCGGGCGGTCGTTTCATCAATTCCGGAAATGTTGTCGGTTGAACGGGCGGTTTATAACGGGAAAACGCCAATTAACTACGCCGTGTTTGAAAAGCAGATTCAAGATGTTGCTAACCAGCTTGTGTTGTTAGTGCGTTTTGAGGACCGCGTGGTTGCGTATGTTGCCTGCAATTATGCGCACGGCGAAGCGCGCATCACGGATATTGCAATCGTTCCGCGGTTTCAACGGCGCGGAATTGCAACTAAAATGTTGAAGTTTGTGATTGCTGAAGCACAGAAATTGCAGTGTCGGCGGGTATCACTCGATGTTCGTCAAAGCAATCTCCAAGGTCAAAAGTTTTATGGCGATTTAGGATTTAAGAAAGAACGCATTAAGCATCATTATTTTAGCGACAATGATGAAAATGCATATGAATATGGATATTTACTTAAAGGTGAGAAGTAATCGTGGAAAAGCGGAATTTAATTTTATCATTTGAATCGAGTTGTGATGAGACCAGTGTTGCGGTGATTGAAAATGGCTGTAAAGTACTGGCCAATATTGTTGCGACTCAAATTAAAAGTCATCAACGGTTTGGCGGCGTGGTTCCTGAAGTTGCCAGCCGGCACCACATCGAAATTATTACAACCTGCATTAAAGATGCGCTTGAAGAAGCAGGAGTAACCTATGATGATGTGGATGCCGTTGCGGTAACATACGGTCCGGGACTTGTAGGATCGCTCTTGATTGGGGTAATGGCAGCCAAAGCCGTTGCATTTGCTCATCATTTACCACTGATTCCGGTTAACCATATGGCAGGTCATATTTATGCCGCCCGGTTTGTTGACGAAATTAAGTTTCCGGCCTTGGCATTGTTGGTTTCAGGCGGGCATACGGAACTGGTTTACTTACCACGGGAAAATGAATTTCAAATTATTGGTGAAACCCGAGATGATGCCGCCGGTGAAGCCTTTGATAAGGTCGGCCGGGTTCTTGGTATCAATTATCCTGCCGGCAAGGAAATCGATGAATTAGCTCATCAAGGAAAGGATACATTCCATTTTCCACGGGCAATGGAAAAGGAAGACAACTTTGATTTCAGTTTTAGCGGATTAAAGAGTGCCTTTATTAATACGGTCCATCACGCTGAGCAAGTTGGCGAAACGCTGGATAAAGCCGATTTGGCTTGCAGTTTTGAAGCCAGTGTGGTCGATGTTTTAGCTGCCAAGACTGTTCATGCGTTAAAGAAGTTCCCGGTCAAACAACTGATCCTTGCAGGCGGGGTTGCTGCCAACCAAGGGTTACGGGAACGGCTCGACCAAGAATTAAAAGCCTTCCCAGATGTCCAGCTATTAAAAGCGCCACTTAAATTATGCGGGGATAACGCCGCAATGATTGGCGCTGCAGGATACGTTGGATACAAGCATGGTGTCCGGGCTGGCCTTGATTTGAATGCTGATCCAAGTTTGGAATTTGACTGGATCGATGAATAAAATAAATAAGTAAGAGAGCCATATCTGACGGTGATGTTTTGTTAAACATTTGCTCGCAAGGGATATGGTTTTCTTTTTTAGAAAAGAGATTACGATGAAGAAGAGTTCAAAGTTTTTATTTTTCGGATTGATCATGATGGGATTGATTTTGCGGGTCCCATTTACGTCAATTCCACCAATTTTAACGGATATTGCCCGCGGGCTGCATATTAGTGTTAGTTCGTTGGGAATTTTAACAACGATTCCGTTGCTGATGTTTGCAATTTTCTCGCCGATCGCGCCCCGCATTGCCCAGAAGTTCGGAATTGCCCGGACATTTGCTGGGGTATTGATCTTATTGATGATTGGATCATTACTCCGAATCCTGAATGTTTCGTTCCTGTTTATCGGAACCGCCCTGATTGGAATTGGGATCGCAATGCTAAATGTTTTGATGCCGTCAGCGGTAATGACGTATTTTCCAAATAAAATCGGAAAATTGACAGCAATTTACACGACCGTAATGACCTGTGCTACCGCGTTAATGTCGGCATTGGCAGTTCCAATTACCCAGCATAGTTCATGGAAAATGGTGATCATCGTGTTGACCATTTTGTTAGCAATTACGTTTGTAATTTGGTTACCGAATATTAAACGCGAAAAGCAAGTTCAAGCGCAGACTTCAACGGATGAGCGGAAACAAGCAAAGCACCGTGAATCAGCATGGCGCACCCCGAAAGCATGGATCATGCTTGTATTTAGCGGGTTGCAATCCTTGCTGTTTTATACGGGGTTAACGTGGTTGCCAACAATGGCAACGGAAGCTGGACTTTCGCAAACCCTTGCTGGAAACTTGTCGGGAATTTATTCATTAATTGGAATTCCGCTTGCGCTTGTTTTGCCGGCAATTATTGAAGCCAGTTCGCTTCGCAAACGTCAGTTGCTGATGGGATTCTTTGATACCCTGGGAATCGTTGGGATCATAATGCTTTTCTGGCAACAATCATCCTTTACATATTGGTTGATTGTCAGTTTATTGATTGGATGTGCTGCCGGAGCTTTATTCCCATACTTAATGACGACCTTCTCATTAAAGGCAACTACTCCAGAACACAGTGCAGAATTATCTGGAATGAGCCAGTCAGGCGGTTATTTGATTGCTTCAGTTGGACCGTTTTTATTTGGATACGGCCACACGCTATTCCATTCATGGACGTTTGTAACGGCATGCTTCTTGGGATTAATTATTATCATGACGATCGCTAATCTTTTATTGGAACGCGAAGAAAAAATTTATTAAAAAAATCAGTGACTCCATCAAGTCACTGATTTTTTTAATTTTCAAATTCATCGAGTTCTAGTAATTTTTCTTCCCACTCATCTTCAGCAGCTGAAAGGTCAGTTGTTACTTTTTCAAGTTGCTTTTGCAGGTCCTGCATTTTGGCAACGTCATTAAAGACTTCCGGATCAGTCATTTGCTGTTCGATCGCTGCTTTTTGGTCTTCAAGGTCGCCAACTTGATTTTCAAGTTTATCAACTGTTCGGCGGAGCTTCCGTTCTTGCTTCTGCCGTTCCTTGCTTTGCTTATAGTTTTGCATTCCGGCAGACGGTTGCTTTGATTGTTCAGCTGAAGCGGTGTTTTCCTTTGCAGCCGCTGCTTGGGCAAGCATTTCTTGTTCCTGTTTCTTTTCAACGTAGTAGTCATAATTTCCAAGATAAAGGGTGCTTCCTTCTGGACTGATTTCAATCACTTCGGTGGCAACTTTATTAATAAAGTACCGGTCGTGGGAAACAAACAGAACCGTCCCGTTGAAATTCAACAATGCCTTTTCTAAGACTTCTTTACTTTCGATGTCTAAGTGGTTTGTTGGTTCATCAAGAATCAAGAAATTATCGTGCCGCATAGCGAGCTTCGTCAGCATCAAGCGCGCCTTTTCCCCTCCGGAAAGACTATGAACCATTTTTTGAACGGCGTCACCTTGGAAAAGAAAACTTCCTAAAATTGAACGAATATCTTTTTCTGGGGTTGTCGGGTGTTCATCCCAAATTTCGTTTAAAACCGTCTTATTTTCGTGAAGGTTTTGCTGCTCCTGATCATAGTATCCAGGGTGGACGTTGGTACCGAACCGGGCACTGCCTTTAATAAATGGAATTTGACCTAAAATACTCTTCAGAAGAGTTGATTTTCCAATTCCGTTTGGCCCGACAATGGCAAGGACCTTATGTTTCCGCAGTTCAAAGTTGATCGGTTCAGCAAGAATTTGCTGGTCATAACCAATGGCGCCGTCTTCAACTTGAAGAACGATGTCGCCGCTTTCCTGATCACTCGTAAATTCAAAGTGCGGGCCTTTTTCATAGCCTTCAGGGCGTTCAAGCCGGTCAATCTTATCAAGCTGCTTGCGTTTGCTTTGAGCCCGTTTAGTTGTTGAAGCCCGGACAATGTTTTTATTAACAAAGTCTTCAAGGTGGCTGATTTCGGCTTGTTGTTTTTCATACGCTTTCCATTGAGCCTTTAGTCGGGCATCTTTTTCCTTAATATACTGGCTGTAATTACCGGTATAGTGACTTGACTTATGGTGGCTGATTTCGTAAACCTCGTCAACGATCCGGTCTAAAAAGTACCGGTCGTGCGAAACAATCAGCAATGCGCCCGTATAATTTTGGATGTAACCTTCAAGCCAGGTAAGGGTGTCAATGTCCAAGTGGTTTGTTGGTTCGTCCAAGATCAAGAGGTCGCGCTTTTCAAGCAAGAGTTTGGCAAGGGCCAACCGGGTCTTTTGACCGCCGGAAAGCGAACTGACAGGGCGGTCAAAGTCAGTGTCTTCAAAGCCCAGTCCATGTAAAACGGCTTTGATTTCATTTTCATAGCCATAGCCATTCTGTTCTTTAAAGTCATGCATCAGCTGATCATAATTTTTCAAAAGCTGCTGGTAAGCTGTTGATTCAGAATCGGCATTGGGGTCAGCAATTTGACTTTCAAGCTGATGGATTTGATTTTCCATTTCAATTAATGGCTGGAAAACACTTTCCATTTCATCATAAATTTTTTGATCGGATTCTAAACCGGTGTTCTGGGCAAGATAGCCGATTGAAAGGCCTTTTTTCTTTACGATTTGGCCTTCACTCGGTTCCTGTTCACCGATAATCATTTTGATTAAGGTTGATTTTCCGGCACCGTTCCGGCCGACAAGGGCGATCCGGGAGTGGTCCTGAATATCAAGATTAACGTCTTCGAATAAAACATCCGCTCCAAAATGGCGTGCGACGTGTTGTGCTTGAAGAAGGAGCAAAATGTCACCTGCTTTCTAAAAAGTCCTGTTTCCTATTTTATCACGTCAAATTCTTTTTAGTGAATTCCCCATAAAAGAAGGGTAATTAAATTTAATCCCGCGTGGGCGATCATTGATGCCCGAATATCGTGCGCTTTATAATAGATGAATTCAAAAATACATCCCATAACAAAGTACGTAAGAAAATGACCATCATGGTGGGCAATCACAAAGAGAAAACTTGAAATGATTGCGGCGATCCATGGCTTAAAATAGTAAGTTAAGTTTCCAAAAAAGATTTTTCTGAAAATCAACTCTTCAACAATGGGGGTCGCAATCACGATATCAAGCAGGTAAATTGGCGAATGGTGAAAAACGGTAATCAAGGCATTCGTATTTTGCGAGATCAGTGATTGATGAAAAAGAACGTGGGCAAGCGTTAAGGTGACTGCCTGACCTAGAATGACCAGCAATGCGCCGCTTGATCCCCATAAAATAATTTTTTTAAGGCGAGATTGCTTTTCTTCAATGATATTTTGATAACTGTATTTTTGGTTCAGCTTCCAAATAATCAATGCCCCAAGCAGACCAATGACGGTTAAAACGGGGTAAAGCATCTGGGTTCCCCAGCAAAGTTTCTGCGCAAGCATTTGGGCGATCATTAAGGCGAGGTAGCCAATCAAAATTGAGAGTGAATTCTTCTCAATTGCCATGAGTTCAACTTCTTTCATTATTGTGAATTTACTTGTATTGTAGCATGTTTCAGCCATCATCAAAAATTAAATTAGCACTCTCAAGGTTCGAGTGATAAAAAATCCTTGCTTTTTAGAAACAAAGCGTATATAGTAATAATTGTAATCAGTTAGCACTTAGAACTATCGAGTGCTAAAAAATGGAGGGATTTATTGTGCTTAAACCATTAGGAGACCGTGTAGTCTTAAAAGTTGAAAAAGAAAAAGAAGAAACAGTTGGCGGAATCGTTTTAGCAAGTAATGCTAAGGAAAAGCCACAAACCGGAAAAGTAATCGCAGTTGGCGATGGTAAGATGTTAGATAACGGTCAAAAGGCTGTTCCTAGTGTAAAAGTTGACGATAAAGTCTTATTTGATAAATATGCAGGTACTGAAGTTAAGTACGATGGTGAAGATTATTTAATTGTTCGTGATAGCGACATCATGGCAATCGTAGACTAATTAATACTTAGAGGTGATATTTTATGGCAAAAGAAATTAAGTTTTCAGAAGATGCACGTGCAAAGATGCTTGCAGGTGTTGATAAATTAGCTAATACAGTTAAATCAACAATTGGTCCTAAAGGCCGCAACGTTGTTTTGGAGCAATCATATGGTGCTCCAACAATTACCAATGATGGGGTTACAATTGCCAAGGCAATCGAATTAGAAGACCACTTTGAAAACATGGGTGCCAAATTAGTTGCTGAAGTTGCTTCAAAGACAAATGATATTGCCGGTGACGGAACAACAACTGCAACGGTATTGACTCAAGCAATTGTAAACGAAGGAATGAAGAACGTTACTGCTGGAGCAAACCCTGTTGGAATCCGGAAAGGAATCGAAAAGGCAACGAAGACGGCCGTTGATTCATTACACAAGATGTCACACAAGGTTGAATCAAAGAGTGATATCCAACAAATCGCTTCAATTTCAGCTGCCAACGAAGAAGTCGGCAAGTTTATTGCTGATGCGATGGAAAAGGTTGGTAACGATGGGGTAATCACCGTTGAAGAATCAAAGGGAATTGATACTTCATTAGACGTTGTTGAAGGAATGCAATTCGATCGCGGTTACTTATCACAATACATGGTAACTGATGAAGACAAGATGGAAGCTGACTTAGACAATCCATACATCTTGATCACTGACAAGAAGATTTCAAACATCCAAGAAGTCTTACCATTGTTACAATCAGTTGTTCAACAAGGTCGTCCATTATTGATCATCGCTGACGACGTTGATGGTGAAGCATTACCAACGCTTGTATTGAACAAGATCCGGGGAACATTCAACGTTGTTGCCGTTAAGGCTCCAGGCTTTGGTGATCGCCGGAAAGAAATGCTCCAAGATATCGCTATTTTAACAGGCGGTACGGTAATCACAGATGACCTTGGTTTACAATTGAAAGACACAACGATCGATCAATTAGGTTCAGCTGCGAAGGTAACTGTTACAAAGGAAAATACAACAATTGTTGAAGGTTCAGGCGACAAGGACAAGATCGAAGAACGGGTTGCCCAAATCAAGAAACAAATTGCTGAAACAACATCAGACTTTGATAAAGAAAAGATGCAAGAACGGTTAGCTAAATTAGCTGGCGGAGTTGCCGTTATCAAAGTTGGGGCTGCAACTGAAACCGAATTGAAAGAACAAAAGTACCGGATCGAAGATGCTTTGAACGCTACACGTGCAGCCGTTGAAGAAGGCTTCGTTCCTGGTGGTGGTACAGCATTGGTAAATACCATCAAAGATGTTGCTGCATTGAAAGAAGAAGGCGACGTTCAAACTGGAATCAACATTGTAAAACGTGCTTTGGAAGAACCAGTTCGTCAAATTGCTGAAAATGCAGGTCTTGAAGGTTCTGTAATTGTTGAAAAACTTAAAGAACAAAAAGCAGGTGTTGGTTACAACGCTGCTGCAGACAAGTGGGAAGACATGGTTGAAGCCGGAATCGTTGACCCAACAAAGGTTACCCGTTCAGCTCTTCAAAATGCCGCATCCGTATCAGCATTGTTATTAACAACTGAAGCCGTTGTTGCTGACAAGCCAGAAGAAAAGAAGGATGCTCCTCAACAAGATGCTGGCATGGGCGGTATGATGTAAAATCTAACAAATTGAAATAAAAACAGTGTGGTTGAAAAAATCACACTGTTTTTTGCTTATTTAAATAATTTTTTTAATTTGTAATAAATCATCAATTTCGTAAGTCGGCTGGGCCGATGACGAATTTTCAAGGTGTTGCGGATTGAACCATACCGTGTCGATGTTGGCGTTATTGCCGCCTTGAATATCAGATGTAAGTGAATCGCCGATCATCAATGTTCGGTGAGCATCAAAGTTTTCAAGATGCTCTTCGATATAATTGTAAAATTCAATGTTGGGTTTATTGACGCCGATTTCTTGGGAAACGAAAATTTGATCAAAATAATTCATAATTTTGGCTTCCTTAAGGCGTTTGTATTGGGCTTGCGGAACACCATTGGTGGCAACTTCAAGGCGAATTGCTGGGTTTTGTTCGAGCAGTTGAAGAAGTTCGGCAGCATGCGGCATTAAATCGTGGCCGTCGCTTAGGTAATTAATGTACCGGTCATTCAAATTTAAGTCCGTTACATCGCGGTTGAAGTTTTCCTTAAAGAAGACGTTAAAACGAGTCGCAAGGAGTTCTTCACGGGTAATTTCATTACGTTCCAGTTTCCGCCAAAGACTTTGATTATAAGTTGAATATTTTTGATGAAGATCATCAGTCAATTCAATTCCGGCAAAATCAAAAAGACGCTTTAAAGCCTGGCTTTCATCAGCTTCAAAGTCAAGTAATGTATTGTCAATGTCGAAAAGCAAGGTATCATATTGCATAAAAATTCCTTCTTTCTCTTCCATGTATCGTATCATATTGAACTTTAAACGTGAATTTAATTTGAAAATTAAGGTGCGATTTTCAATATTCATCCCCCTTGGCAGGTTAATTATGATATGATATCAGGTAGTATCGTGTCGAATTGATGATACGGATAACAGAAAGAGGACATCCTATGTATAAAATTTTTGCGTCGATTTTCGCAACAATTTTAATTTCTGCATTGCTTGTTCCGGTGGTACGGCAGCTTGCATTTCGCGTGGGCGCGGTTGATAAGCCAAATGCACGCCGGGTAAATAAGAAAACAATGCCGACGATGGGTGGCTTAGCAATTTTTATTGCATTTAACTTTACAAACTTTGTTTTATTGCATGGCCAATACCCAATGCGGATGATGATTGCGCTGTTTATTGCGCAGTGCATTGTATTGATTACAGGAATTATTGATGACATTTATGAATTAAAACCATTTCAAAAATTGATTGGATTAACAACGGCGGCCCTGGTCGTTTACTATGCTGCCCATATCCGAATGACAACGTTGACGATTCCATTTGCCGGAACGGTTAAGCTCGGATTGCTGAGCTTGCCGATCACGTTGATTTGGATCTTGGCAATTACAAACGCGATCAACTTGATCGACGGGCTTGATGGATTGGCAACGGGGATTGCGATCATTGCCCTCACAACCAGTGCATTGACCGGTTATTTCTTTTTAAACGTTACGAATACGTTTATTTCGTTGATGATTGCAACGCTGGTGGCTGCGTTGATCGGCTTTTTACCGTATAATTTCCACCCCGCAACGATTTATCTTGGAGATACCGGATCGTTATTTATCGGCTTTATGATTTCGGTATTTGCGTTGTTTGGATTAAAGAACGCAACGTTTATTTCGATCATTATCCCGGTAATTATTTTGGGAGTTCCAATCACAGATACGGTTTTTGCGATTATTCGACGGGCATTAAATAAGAAACCGATTATGAAACCTGATAAGCACCACTTACATCACCGGTTGATGCAAATGGGATTATCGCACCGGCAAACAGTGCTGGTAATTTATGGAATCGCATTGATTTTCTCGTTTATTTCATTGCTTTATCCAATCTCAAATATTTTTGGTTCACTGTTGCTGACGATTGCAACGTTACTGGGACTTGAAATTTTTGTTGAGTTGATTGGATTAGTCGGTGGCAATCACCAACCGCTTTTGAATTTGATCAAACGGATCGTATTGAAATCAAGCGAACATAAAAACGGTAAGGAATAATAATTTCCTTACCGTTTTTTTTATTTTTCAACTAGTTGATCAGCATAACTTTCTTTGCCGATGGTAAATGATAATTGCACGCCGAGAAAATTTTGAAGGGCTTCTTCAAAGTGATCGATTTCAGCATGTGGAAGCAGAACAGTCAGGGTAATTTTCTCCGCATAATCAGTTGAAGCAAGGTGAACATCATGCTGTTCTAAATAGTACTTAACTTTTTCAAAGCGCGAATATTCGACTTGGAACTGAACCTCATTCATTCCGATGCGCTCAACGATTCCGATTTGGCGAATCGCTTCGGCCGTTGTGCCGTTATATGCCCGGATCAATCCGCCGGTTCCTAATTTAATTCCGCCAAAGTAACGGGTGACGACTGCGACCACGTTATGCAAATGGTTTTGCTTGAGCGCATTTAAAATGGGAACACCGGCAGTTCCAGACGGTTCACCGTTATCACTGGCACGTTGAATCTGATCGTTTAATCCGACCATAAATGCAAAGCAATTATGCCGGGCCTTATTATGTTGATTTGAAACTTGGTCGATAAAATCAAGGGCTTCTTTTTCTGATTGACAGCGGGCAATTGAGCAGATGAATTCTGATTTTTTGATAATCTGCGAAAAATTGCCTGACTGGCGAATCGTGCGATAATTTTCTTTCATGATTGCTCCAAAATGATAAACAATTGCGTAGTTATTAGTGGAGGGATGAAAATGGAGATTTCCCAATTATACGGTCGCCAAGTAACAGACCGTCAACTAACGCCTGATGACATTATACAATTAAATTTAACCGGTGAGAATGCGCTTTTAAAATCTGGATCTGAAGTATGTTGTCAACGTTGTTTAGGACGCACACCGTTGAAGGAGGCAATGTTGCCCAACGGTGATTACTATTGTCGCAACTGTATTCAATTTGGACGGTTAACGAATCGAAATAAACTTTATCGGATTAAGGAGCCGAACCAGTTTGACATTCCATCCGAAATTTTAACGTGGAAGGGGACGCTTTCGCCGTTTCAAGCGCAATGCGCGCAGCAACTGATTGAAAAGGTTGCGCACCGTCAGAATCATTTAGTTTGGGCAGTTACCGGGGCAGGCAAAACGGAAATGCTGTTTCCGATGTTGACGGAAAGTATTCGGCAAGGAAAAAGAATTGCGCTTGCGTCGCCGCGAATCGATGTTTGCAATGAATTGTTTCCCCGAATCCAAGCAGCGTTTGCAAACGTTGATTGTTTGCTGCTTCACGGGCAGGCAAATCAGTATTTTTATTCGCAGCTGACGGTGTGCACGATCCACCAGTTAATGAAGTTTTACCATGCATTTGATGTTTTAATCATCGATGAAGTTGACTCTTTTCCATACGTAAATAATTTAAGCCTTGCAGCCGGGGCAAAGAATGCGTGTAAGAAAAACGGTGTAATGCTTTATTTAACGGCGACGCCAGATGAAAATTCGATGAAAATGATTCGAAAACGCCAGCTGACCCTTGACTACCTGCCATTACGGTTTCATCAGCATCAGCTTCCTGAAATCAAGTTTGTGGTCGAACGTCAAATGGAACGGCAGGTCGAGCACCAAAAGCTGTCATCTAAACTTCAGAAAATCATTCTAAAATGGGTTGCGCAACAAACGCCGTTTTTAATTTTTGTCCCCCGGGTGAAACTTCTTGCGCCGCTTTATGAAGCAATCCAAAAAGTTGTCTCTTCAACGGTAACCGGGGATACGGTTCACGCCAATGATCCGCAGCGTCTCGAAAAGGTGCAGCGGTTGCGGGATGGAGAATACCGTTATTTAGTAACAACGACGATTTTAGAGCGGGGCGTGACGTTTAAAAATTTGGATTTAATGGTCTGGGATGCCAATGATTCGAATTTTTCACGGTCATCGTTGGTTCAAATTGCCGGCCGGGTCGGACGTAGTCGGGAGCGTCCAACCGGAGATGTATATTTTGTGATCAGATATTATTCTTTAAAGGTTCAGCAAGCTGCAAGGCAAATAAAAAGTTTAAACCGAAAGGCGGCTAAATTACTCCATGAATCGTAAATGTTTATTATGCAAACGCGACTTAGACTATTCATTAAGCCTTGCGTGGATTTTTTCACTAGAACCTTTTAAAGAAAAATTTATTTGCGATGATTGTCAAAGCCGTTTTCAGCGAATTGACGGTCCAACCTGTAAGGGATGCGGACGGATGTGCGCTTCACAATATTGTGCTGACTGTGTGCGGTGGCGAAAAATGGGAAAACCGCTTTTGGATAATCAGGCATTATATTGTTATCATAACGAAGCAATGCGGGATTATTTTGAACAGTACAAATTTGCGGGCGATTATTATTTGCGAAAGGTTTTTCAAGCCGAATTTCAGCAGTTTATTCGGCAAAAATATCCGCAGCGCAAATGGAAGTACTGTATCATTCCAGTTGATCAGCACATGGTTAATGAGCGGGGATTTAACCAGGTAAAAGGATTAACTGCGAAGTTAAAAACGGAACAGTGGCTGGTGATGGATGACGAGCGGCATCGGGTCAAACAATCGCATAAAAATCGGGCAGAACGAATGCAAACGCAACAGCCGTTTATTTTGCAATCACCAGTAAAAGTCAAAAATCAATCTGTAGTATTGATCGATGATATTTACACGACGGGCCGCACCCTTTATCATGCGCAAGATCTCTTACTAAAAGCCGGCGCGGCTGAGATTCGGTCAGTTACCCTTGCACGTTAAGATTTATTTAAATTAATGCAATTGATTGTTAATTAAAGCGTTTTCGGATATAATAAAAGTGAAGAGATGAGAGGTCTCTTTTGAGTAGTGATACTCAGTTGTGAAAGGAGAAATTATTATGTTAAAGGTTAACGTTCGCGGGGAAAATATTGAAGTAACATCGGCAATTCGGGATTATATCGAAAAGAAAGTTTCCAAATTAGAAAAGTATTTGGATCAAAATATCAATGCAACGGCGCATGTTAATTTAAAGACATATCCAGATAAGACGGCGAAGGTGGAAGTTACAATTCCGCTTCCATACTTGGTATTGCGTGCAGAAGAAACATCAACTGACATGTACGGCAGCATTGATTTGGTTACTGATAAGTTGATCCGTCAAATTCGGAAACACAAGACAAAGGTGAACCGCAAGTCACGGGAAAAGGGCTTTGACCATGCAGACTTCGTTAACGATGTTGAAGGTGAAGCTGACGAAAAGAAGATTGAAATCGTAAGAACAAAGAACATTGCCGTAAAGCCAATGGACAGCGAAGAAGCAGTTTTGCAAATGGAAATGCTTGGGCATAATTTCTTTATTTACAAAGATGCTGAAAATGATGACATCAACATTGTTTACCGGCGGCGTGATGGTCGGTACGGTTTGATTGACATTAATGAAGAATAATTAATTAAAAACTAAATCGAAATTGCGGTAAAGTGGGCATTACCGTGGGAGAGGCTGCGCTAGGTTAGTGCGGCCTCTTTTCGATGTTAACGGCAAAATAACTAAATTTTTTAATTAAATTTTTCATAAAAGGGAAGAAACGCTTCTTTAGCGGTTTGAAAAGCCGTTGAAAAATGATATTATTAGACTTGGTATATTTTTCAATTAACCAAATGAAAACTTTAGAAGGGAATCAGATATGGTTAATATTCTTAAAAAATGGGTTGAAAGTGATAAACGCGAAATTAAACGCTTAAATAAAATTGCAAATAAGGTTGAAAGTTATGCTGATCAAATGGCAAAGCTTTCAGATGAAGAATTAAAAGCTCAAACACCGAAATTTAAAGAAAGATATCAAAACGGCGAAACACTAGATGATTTGCTTCCAGAAGCATTTGCCGTTGCTCGTGAAGGTGCTAAGCGTGTCTTGGGCTTATACCCGTACCACGTTCAAATTTTAGGTGGAATCGTTCTTCATGAAGGTAACATTGCTGAAATGAAAACTGGTGAAGGAAAAACTTTGACGGCTACCATGCCAGTTTACTTGAATGCTCTTTCAGGGAAAGGGGTTCACGTTGTTACGGTTAACGAATACCTTTCAGAACGTGACGCAACTGAAATGGGTGAATTATATAAGTGGCTTGGATTAACGGTTGGATTAAACGTTTCAAGCAAATCACCAGAAGAAAAACGGGAAGCATACAATGCGGACATCACATACTCAACAAACAGCGAACTTGGTTTCGACTATTTGCGGGATAACATGGTTGTTTATAAAGAGGATATGGTTCAACGGCCATTGAACTATGTAATCGTCGACGAAGTAGACTCAATTTTGATCGATGAAGCGCGGACCCCATTGATCATTTCTGGTCAAGCAACGGGCTCAACGTCATTGTATGTTCGGACAGACCGGTTTGCGAAGACATTGACTGAAGACGAAGATTACAACATCGATCTTGAATCAAAGACCGTTTCATTGACTGAAGAAGGGATTCAAAAAGCTGAAAAGTACTTTGGATTGACAAACTTGTTTGATCCAGACAACACGGCATTGAACCACCACTTGGACAATGCCTTGCGGGCAAACTACATTATGTTGCGGGATAAAGACTATGTTGTTCAAAAGGGTGAAGTTTTGATCGTTGATCAATTTACTGGACGTGTAATGGATGGTCGGCGTTATTCAGATGGATTGCACCAAGCAATTGAAGCCAAGGAACACGTTGAAATCCAAGAAGAAACGAAGACCATGGCCAACATCACGTACCAGAACTTCTTCCGGATGTACAGCAAGTTAGCTGGAATGACTGGGACAGCGAAGACTGAAGAAGAAGAATTCCGTGAAATCTACAACATGCAAGTTATTACGATTCCAACCAACAAACCGGTTATTCGGGATGACCGTCCAGACTTGTTGTACCCAACATTGAAGAGCAAGTTTAATGCGGTTGCTGACGATATTGAACGGCGTCACAAAGCTGGTCAACCAGTCTTAGTCGGAACGGTTGCGGTTGAAACATCTGAATATCTTTCACAATTGCTTGATAAACGTGGTATTCCGCACGCTGTTTTGAACGCGAAGAACCACGCTAAGGAAGCGGAAATTGTTGCGAATGCTGGTCAACGCGGCGCAGTTACGATTGCGACGAACATGGCTGGTCGTGGGACGGATATTAAGTTAGGACCTGGGGTGCGTGATTTAGGTGGCCTTGCAGTTATCGGAACTGAACGGCACGAATCACGGCGGATCGATAACCAGTTGCGGGGACGTTCAGGTCGTCAAGGTGATCCAGGATTGTCACAATTCTACCTTTCACTTGAAGATGATTTGATGCTCCGGTTCGGTTCAGAAAAGATCAAGGATTTGCTTGAAAGCATGAAGGTTGCTGATGACGAAGCAGTTATCCAATCAAAGATGATCACCAAGCAAGTTGAATCTGCTCAAAAACGGGTTGAAGGGAACAACTACGATACCCGGAAACAAGTTCTTCAATACGATGATGTTATGCGGGCTCAACGGGAAGTCATTTACAAGCAACGTCAAGAAGTAATTCTTGAAGATAAGAGTTTGAAAGACGTTATTATGCCAATGATTCGGCGGACGGTTAAACACGCCGTTGAAGTTCGGACTCAAGGTGATAAGTCTGAATGGGATTTAGATGGTTTAGTTGAATTTGCAGAAGCTAACATGGTTAAGGAAGGCAGCATCACGGTCAATGATTTTGCCGGCAAGACTCCGGAAGAAATCCAAGACTACTTGATGGATCTTGCAGAAGAAAACTATCAAGGCAAAGCAAAACAACTGAACGATCCAGCTCAAATGCTTGAATTTGAAAAGGTTGTTATCTTGCGGGTCGTTGATGACCACTGGACAAACCACATTGATGAAATGGACCAATTACGGCAATCAATCGGATTGCGGGGATATGGTCAATTGAATCCGTTAGTTGAATACCAAGCAGATGGTTACGAAATGTTTGAACGGATGGTTGCTGATATTGAAGCGGACGTTACAAAATTGTTCTTGAAAGCTGAAATTCGGCAAAACATTCGGCGGTAATTAATATCTAAGAGGATGCAGTTACGGTTGCATCCTCTTTTTTTTATCTCTTTTTCAATATTGGTATAGTCCTATACCAATAATTGATTTTATGTTTGACATTTAATCAAAACATGGATATATTATTAGTTGCATTGATTAATATCATTTTAAATTAATCTATACCAATTATAAAAATCTTAAATTGATAAACAGGAAGAGGATAACATTATGTGTGGAATTGTCGGTGAAGTCGGAAACGACAACGCAGTTGAATTATTGATTCATGGATTAAAGAAGTTGGAATACCGGGGATATGATTCAGCCGGAATTTACGTTAATGATGAAAAGGGAAAAGATTATTTAATTAAAACGAAAGGCCGCATTTCAGAACTTGAAAAGAAGATCAGCGACGATGTTCACGGAACAATTGGGGTTGCACATACACGGTGGGCAACGCACGGAATTCCAAGCGAAGCCAATGCTCACCCACATGTTTCAGAAGATGGTCGGTTTTACCTTGTTCACAATGGGGTAATTACAAACTTTAAGGAATTGAAGGAAGAATATCTTCAAGGAGTTAAATTTGCGGGTGAAACAGATTCTGAAGTGATCGTTCAATTAGTCGGTCATTTTGCGAAGGAAGGGATGTCAACCCTTGAAGCATTCAAGAAGACGATCAGCGTTTTAGATGATGGTTCAACTTACGGAATTTTGATGATCGACCGTGAAAATCCAGAAACCTTATATATTGCCAAGAAGAAGAGCCCATTATTGATTGGGGTTTGTGACGGATTCAACGTTGTCTGCTCAGATGCAATGGCAATGTTAAACGTTACGCATGATTTCATTGAATTACATGACGGCGAAATCGTTGAATTAACGGCAGATGAAATTAAGATTCAAGATGCTAACGGCCAACCGGTTGAACGGAAGACCTTCCACGTTGATGAAGATGCAAGTGCTTCAGAAAAGGATGCTTACGAACACTTCATGTTGAAGGAAATTGATGAACAACCAGCAGTAATGCACAAGTTAGTTCAAGAATATACAAATGAAGACGGCTCAATGAAGATCGACCAAGATTTGATCAATGCGATCGAAGATGCTGATCGGCTTTACATTGTGGCTGCCGGAACAAGTTACCATGCTGGGTTGGTTGGCCATGAATTGTTTGAAAAATTCGCCAAGATTCCAACTGAAGTGCATGTTGCTTCCGAATTTGCTTACAACCAACCATTATTATCAAAGAAACCATTCTTCATTTTCTTGACTCAAAGTGGTGAAACTGCAGATAGCCACCAAGTATTAACCCAGGTTAATGAAGCCGGTTATCCAAGCTTAACGATCACTAACGTTGCGAACTCAACGTTATCACGGGAAGCAACGTATACCTTATTATTGTATGCTGGCCCAGAAATCGCGGTTGCTTCAACCAAGGCATACACTGCTCAGATTGCAGTTGAAGCCTTATTAGCAAAGGCTCTTGGGGTTGACATGGGATACCAAGAAGCCAAAGACTTTGATGTGCGGAAGGAATTATCAATTGTTGCGAACGGAATGCAAGAATTGGTTGATGAAAAACACGACATCGAAAAACTTGCTCAAAAGTACCTTGCAAAGGCTCGGAACGCATTTTACATTGGACGGGCAATTGATTATGATACAGCAATTGAAGCAGCATTGAAGCTGAAAGAAGTTTCATATATTCAAACTGAAGGATTTGCTGCCGGAGAATTGAAACACGGAACGATTGCGTTGATCGAAGAAGGAACACCGGTAATTTCAATTATCACTGATCATGCAATTGCATCACACACACGGAGCAACGAAGAAGAAGTTGTTGCCCGGGGCGCGAACGTGATTTCAATTGTTTCGAAAGATTTAGCAAAGGATACCGACCAAATCGTATTGCCGACGGTTCACCCGTTATTGACATCATTGGTTGCAATTATCCCTGCTCAATTGCTTGCTTACTATGCAAGTGAACAACGCGGATACGATGTTGATAAACCACGGAACCTTGCAAAGAGTGTAACGGTTGAATAATAAAAAAATCATTGGCTGAAAATGCCAATGATTTTTTTATTGCTTTCGTTTACTTGATGATGGAATTCCAAGTTGCGAACGGTACTTTGCGACTGTCCGTCGTGAAATTTTGATTTTCTTAGCCGTTAAAAGATCGACGATTTTTTGATCAGAAAGCGGATGGTGTGGGTCTTCGTTCGCAACTAAATCTTGAATCATTCGCTGAACTGAATCGGTACTTAATTCCTGATCAGCTGCATAGCGGGCAGCGGTTGTAAAGAATGATTTCAGTTCATACGTTCCAAAATCAGTTTTCAAATATTTACCATTAACAGCCCGACTAATGGTCGATTCATGAAGTTGAAGTTGATGAGCGATGTCACGTAAAAGTAATGGTTTGAGCGGATGCGTGGGATCCGTAAAGAATTCTTGCTGATGGGCAATAATTGCTTGCCCCACTAATAAAATTGTTTTTTCGCGCTGATTGATCTGACTATCGAGCTGATCATATTCTCGCTTCTTCTGGTTAATAAAGGCTTGAACAGCAGGATCAGCTGATTGATTCATTTCTTCAAAATATTCCTGATTGAATGTTAGTTGCGGTAACGCATGCTTGGTTAGTGCGACCGTAGGAACTCCGTTATTTACTGTAACTTTCAGGTCAGGATAGATGTATTCGGTGTTGGGATGCTGGTACCCTAAACCGGGAGCGGGTGAAAGGGTCTGAACATATTGCAAAATGGCAACCGCATCATCTTCGGTAATCGAATATTTAGTTGCAATCTGGTTCCAATTTTTATTTACGAGCTGTTCAAAGTCGTTTTGCAAAATTGGAACCGCGAGTTGCGGCGCATCAGGATCAAGTTCAGCTTGAAGCAAAAGACATTCTTGCAGGTTGCGGGCTCCGATTCCGGGCGGATCAAGCTGATGCAAGAGGGTCAACGCGTCAGCAACCAATGTGGAATCGAATTTTTGATCGTGGGTCATTTGGTCAACGTCAAGTTTCAAATAACCATTATCATCTAAATTTTCAATAAAGTAGATCACCAATGTCCGGATCGGAGTATTGCGCATCGTAAGGTGAACCTGGTCAAGCAGGTAATCATCAAGCGATGGTTGCCGGTTGGAGATTAAGTTAGTGAAATCGACCGTCTCAGAATTTTGCGGATGGGAATCATGAACTTCGATAAATGGATTTTCGAGTTCGCGTTGCTTGATCAGTTTGGTAAGTTCTTCGTTAGTCGATTTTAAAATTTTGATCGATTGCTGCATTTGTTGCGTCATTGCAAGCTTTTGCAGCTGCTTTTGTTTCAAATTTTGTGAAATTTTCATTTTTTTCCTCACAGATTGAAAATAGGTGTTGCAATTTTATAGTGAATAGGTTAGTATAATAAAGTAATGCGCCGATAGTGTAATGGATCGCACACAAGATTCCGGTTCTTGTAATCTGGGTTCGACTCCCAGTTGGCGCATTCATTAAGAGGTTCAAGTTTTGAACCTCTTTTTTTGTACCCATAAAAATAAAAAATTATTAGGCGCCAAGTCTATTCGAATTTTTTATATGCATAAGTATTGTACACGCTTTACTAAGAGAATAAAAGCCTTGGGCGAAAACGTTTTACTGGGATAATAAATATTTAGTCTCTTATAAGATGAATATGCTTGCATACGTTTATTTTTACTGATATAATTCAAAAGTGTTGAGGGTTATTAAGGATTCTTAATTTCCTTTAAGTATAAATTTACCTTTTAGGAGGAATATTAATATGACTACAAAAGTAGGTATTAATGGTTTTGGTCGTATCGGCCGTTTAGCATTCCGTCGGATTGCTGAAGTTTCAGATGACTTGGAAATCGTTGCTATCAACGATTTAACATCACCAGCTATGTTGGCTCACTTATTGAAGTACGA
>NZ_LWUD01000045.1 GCF_001654615.1 Ligilactobacillus aviarius | reverse complement strand
ATTATGTAAAAGGTGGTTTTGCTATCGCTTTTGGATGGACCCGCGGCGTATTAACTAGTTGGTAGGGTAACGGCCTACCAAGGTGATGATACGTAGCCGAGTTGAGAGACTGATCGGCCACAATGGGACTGAGACACGGCCCATACTCCTACGGGAGGCAGCAGTAGGGAATCTT
This sequence comes from Ligilactobacillus aviarius, assembly GCF_001654615.1. GTDB lineage: Bacteria > Bacillota > Bacilli > Lactobacillales > Lactobacillaceae > Ligilactobacillus > Ligilactobacillus aviarius_B. Next base: position 1,162 of record NZ_LWUD01000045.1, on the reverse strand, counting down.
CCACAATGGGCGCAAGCCTGATGGAGCAACGCCGCGTGAATGAAGAAGGTCTTCGGATCGTAAAATTCTGTTGTTAGAGAAGAATATGAGTAATAGTAACTGATTATTCACTGACGGTATCTAACCAGCAAGTCACGGCTAACTACGTGCCAGCAGCCGCGGTAATACGTAGGTGGCAAGCGTTGTCCGGATTTATTGGGCGTAAAGGGAACGCAGGCGGTTTTTTAAGTCTGATGTGAAAGCCTTCGGCTTAACCGGAGATGTGCATTGGAAACTGGAAGACTTGAGTGCAGAAGAGGAGAGTGGAACTCCATGTGTAGCGGTGAAATGCGTAGATATATGGAAGAACACCAGTGGCGAAAGCGGCTCTCTGGTCTGTAACTGACGCTGAGGTTCGAAAGCATGGGTAGCGAACAGGATTAGATACCCTGGTAGTCCATGCCGTAAACGATGAATGCTAGGTGTTGGAGGGTTTCCGCCCTTCAGTGCCGCAGCTAACGCAATAAGCATTCCGCCTGGGGAGTACGACCGCAAGGTTGAAACTCAAAGGAATTGACGGGGGCCCGCACAAGCGGTGGAGCATGTGGTTTAATTCGAAGCAACGCGAAGAACCTTACCAGGTCTTGACATCTTTTGACCACCTAAGAGATTAGGTTTTCCCTTCGGGGACAAAATGACAGGTGGTGCATGGCTGTCGTCAGCTCGTGTCGTGAGATGTTGGGTTAAGTCCCGCAACGAGCGCAACCCTTGTTGTCAGTTGCCATCATTTAGTTGGGCACTCTGGCGAGACTGCCGGTGACAAACCGGAGGAAGGTGGGGATGACGTCAAGTCATCATGCCCCTTATGACCTGGGCTACACACGTGCTACAATGGACGATACAACGAGTCGCGAAACCGCGAGGTTAAGCTAATCTCTTAAAGTCGTTCTCAGTTCGGATTGCAGGCTGCAACTCGCCTGCATGAAGTCGGAATCGCTAGTAATCGCGGATCAGCATGCCGCGGTGAATACGTTCCCGGGCCTTGTACACACCGCCCGTCACACCATGAGAGTTTGTAACACCCAAAGCCGGTGGAGTAACCCTCTGGACCTAGCCGTCTAAGGTGGGACAGCGTGGTTGTGTTGAGTCATTAGAAGCTAGCTGTACGGATACCTGAGGCCAG
>NZ_LWUD01000044.1 GCF_001654615.1 Ligilactobacillus aviarius | reverse complement strand
CAATGACGGTTAATAATACGAATTACTGATGAAGCAGAACAACCATACATTTTAGCAATTTGAGTGGCAGTTAATGAAGAGCAGGCTTGAGCAAGGATATCTTCATCAAACCGTTTAGAAAGTGAATGATTGAATTCAACAATATCAGTTTTAGCACCAAAGGTGGAGTTACAATGGTAACACCGATAACGTTGTTTAGCCAGTTTGAGAATATAACGATCACCATTAAAACTACTTAAGCGGATTTTTGTTTGACGTGTTCCATTTTTAATTACATCGGGGAATCCGCAGTTTTCACAACGTTCAACGTCGTAGGAAAGTTTGGCTTCAATAATATGACATTGAACCCCATTAATAGTCTGATGAGAAATATCATTAATTTTGATATTCTTATCTTCAATTCCGACCAATTTTAAGATAGAATTACTTATGGACATTTCCTAACACTTCTTTCAATAGAGTTTGGTCGCTTTAATTGTATTATAGAAGGACAGGAATGTCCTTTTTATTTTGCCTAAAAGCAAAAAAATAGTATTGATGATATTTTCACCAATACTAAATGTTATAGACCCATTGATTGAAGGTCGCGTAGAAGAACGTGATCTTCTTTTTTTGTAAAAAAATTTGAATTCTATGTAATAAAAAGTAACATCAAATGTAGATTTTATTTCTTTTTATGCTATAATACACTCGTTATTATTTTTATTTGGAGGGAAAGTTGATGGCAAAAAAATCCAGTAAGGTTGCTCGCGGAATCGTCATTGCGGCAGCAGCTTCAATGATGTGGGGAATTTCAGGAACATGTTTGCAGTTCATTTCACAAAACCAAAACATTCCTGAAAATTGGTTCTTATCAGCACGGACACTTGGTGCAGGGCTGATTTTGCTGCTGATTAGTTTAATTATGTATCGCGGAAAAGTTTTTCATGTTTTCAAATCATGGAAGAACATTGGTTGGCTGTTCGCATATGCGATTCTTGGATTGATGGCAAATCTTTTTACATTCTATAAATCAATTCAATTTGGTGGAAACGCCGAAGCTGCAACCATTTTGCAATATTTGAGTCCGTTATTTATTGTTTTGGGAACGGTGATTTTCAGACGGCAAATGCCTTATAAGTCAGATGTATTTGCGTTTATCATTGCATTAGCCGGCGTTTTCCTTGCATTAACCAAGGGGGACTTCTCCCAACTTTCAATTTCAACGAGTTCATTGATGTGGGGCTTAGGATCAGGGTTAACGGCCGCATTTTATGTTGTTTTACCGCGGAACATCGTTAAAGATCCTGATAACCCACCATTGGTCGTTCTTGGATGGGGAACTTTAATTGCTGGATTCTTCTTTAACTTGCATCAACCAGTTTGGGTCGGAACACCGAAGATTACTGGAACATTGATTGCTTCAATGTTAACGGTTATCTTCCTTGGAACGATCATCCCGTTCGGGTTATTACTATATGCAACGCACTATGCTCCGTCAGACGTTATCAGTATTATGGATGCGGTTCAACCAATCACAACTTCAATTTTAAGTATCATCTTCTTTAAGATGGGTATGAATTGGGTCGAAATTGTCGGAATTGTATTGGTAATTATTGGTGTTTACATCTTACAACGCGGACAGAAAAATATTGAAAACTCCGAAGAGCATTTTCGAGCCGATGTATAAAAATGAATAAATATTGAAAACTTTGTAAATCCGGCACTTCTTACTGATTTTAAGGATTCAAATGTGATACAATTTATTTAGAATAAGTTTAGTAAGAGGTGGGCGATCAATATGGAATTAAGTCAAATTTTACAGAAATCAATTTCACAAATCGCTCTTTCAGGACAAGGAGTAAAAACGTATCTCGTTTCACAGATTCCACGCCAATTATTGACGCAGGCATGGCGGACTTTTTGCCCGCAGGAGAAGCGGACTTCGATTCTTGCGTTGATTGATACTTCCTTTTTTCAAAATGGCAAGGAAGGATTCGTCTTTACTCAAAATGCATTGTATATTCGGGAAGCAATGCATCGCGTAAAGGTTTTTCCGTATGATCGAATCAATGCAATTATTTATTTTCAAGCTCTTTCAACGTATTCAGGAAAGAATAGCATTTCAATGGAAATCGACAGTAAAGATTATGATTATGAAATCAGTAATGTGTTATTGAAGGGAATCAATACTGATCGATTTAACCGGATGTTACAGCAAATTGTTTCCCTATATCGGCCAGATGAACGTCACGAGATTGAAGAAGAGTTGGAAGATAGTGAAACTCAGATTGCGCATCCAGAAAAATTTAAACCGCATAAATTTAAGGATGGCGATCCGCAGATTTATCAGAAATAAAAACCACGCCTCAAA
>NZ_LWUD01000043.1 GCF_001654615.1 Ligilactobacillus aviarius | reverse complement strand
ACACAGTACTAAAACAAAGAATTTAATTTTTAAGGAAAATCATCGTGAGATGATTACAAAATATATATTACGAGAGAGAATGAGAAATGAAAATGGCAGAAAAGAGAAAGAAAAGCCGTCTTTGGCTGAAAATTTTGATTGGAATTTTGATTGCGGTAATTGTAATTTACCTTGGAATTTGTTTTTACTTTATTAACTACGGGTTTGGAAGAAAGACGAAAACGCCGGATCAACCAACTCGCGAAGCCATTGAATGGCTTAATAAAACGCCGCAACAAACCTGGCATGAAACGGCGGTCGGTAATAAGGATATCAAGTTAGTTGCGCGGTATGTCCCTGCAGCTGAAAAAACAAATAAAACAATTGTGGTTGCCCATGGATGGCATGAGAACTCACAATTGATGGCCCGCTACATCAAAATGTTTCATCAATTGGGATACAATGTTTTAGCTCCTGATGATCGGGGAAGCGGTCGCAGCGGCGGTAAGTACCTTTCATTTGGGTGGCTTGATCGGTTAGATTATGTCAAATGGATCCATCAAATTATTGACCGGGAAGGCTCAAACGTTGAAATTGGCCTTTTTGGTGTAAGTATGGGCGGTGCAACCGTGATGAATGTCAGTGGTCAGAAACTTCCACCGCAAGTCAAGTGTGTGGTGGAAGACTGTGGTTTTAGCAGCATTCACCAAGAATTTTATGATGTGATCACGCATGATTTTCATATTCCAGCGGGACCGATTTTGGCTGGGGGAGCATATTTGGCCCAACCGATGATTGGGTTTAACTTTAATGATGCGAATACATTAAAGCAGCTGGCGAAGGATAAGCTTCCAATTCTATTTATTCATGGTGATAAGGATGATTTTGTTCGGACTTACATGGTTTATCAAAACTACCGTGCAACGAAAGCTCCAAAGGAAATTTGGATCACCAAAGACACTGGCCATGCCCATTCATTAAAAAATCATTATCAGGCATACAAGGCAAAGGTCGGCGCATTTTTTGCGCAATATTTAAGGTAGTCCGGAAGCAGAATGTGATAAAATAAAACCTATTAAATTGAAGTTAACGAATGCCACTTCATTTTATTTTTTATTAAAAATATGGCAAAATTAAAGTCAAGAAGTTAGTGGACTTGAGTGAAGGTGAGAACATGGCGATTAATTTGGAAGATGCGCAAATTTTACTGAAAGAACACCATTTGCTGAAAGAACAATTTACCGGCCAAAAAAGTAATTTTGAACATGTCACGTATGATTCGCGGCAGGTTGAGCAGGACACATTATTCTTTTGTAAGGGAAACTTTAAAAAGGAATATCTTGTGGATGCAATCGGTCATGGTGCAACCGGCTACGTTGCAGAAGAAAAGTTCGTTGATGACGGCCAAACTTCATTTTTGATTGTGACGAATGTTCAAAAAGCAATGGCGCTTTTAGGAGCTGCATTTTATGATTACCCCCAAAATGACTTATTTATAATTGGAATTACTGGAACAAAGGGGAAAACGACCAGTTCTTATTTTGCAAAGGGAATCCTTGATCAAGCGACTGCCAAGCATACTGCTTTGTTTTCAACCGTGAACCGGGTTGTGGGCCAGCAACCAGAAGATACTTTCAAATCAAATTTGACGACTCCGGAATCGCTTGATCTGTTTCACGATATGCGCCGGGCTGTTGATAACGGAATGACGCACTTGGTGATGGAAGTTTCGTCGCAGGCGTATAAGAAGAATCGGGTTTATGGCCTTCATTATAATGTTGGAATCTTTCTTAATATTTCACCGGACCATGTCGGTGAAAATGAACACCCGACGTTTGCGGATTATCTGTTCTGCAAGGAACAGATCCTTGCCAACGCCGATTATTGCATTTTAAATGTTGATACAGAGCATTTTAAGGATATCTATTATGCAGCTAAATCGGATGTTGAGACGGATCGGTTATTGACATTCACCCATACTGATAATCAAACCTTACCGGATGGGAATCAGATCGATATTCAAATTGAAAATCTTCAAGAAACACTGCTTGATAGTCAATTTAAATTGCATGCCTTAACGGCCAAGGCTAATAATCTTCACCTTGAGGGGACTTACTCAATTACAATTCCAGGAGATTATAACGAAGGCAATGCAACCGCAGCAATCATTGCATCTGTTCTTGGTAATGCTACGCGGACGGATGCGGTTGAAGGATTAAAGCATGTCAAGGTAGCTGGCCGAATGGAAATGGTTCAAACCAAGAATCACGGTTTAGTCTACATCGACTATGCGCATAACTATGCAAGTCTCCATGCCTTACTTGAATTCCTGAAAGCCCAACGGAAGGTTGAACGATTGATCGTTGTTGTGGGTTCCACTGGGAATAAAGGAGTCTCTCGCCGCGAAGGTTTTGGGAAGGCGTTAAGTCAAGGCGCGGATGTAGCGATTTTAACAAGTGATGATCCAGGATATGAAGATCCAATGAAGATTGCCCAAGAAATTGACCATTATATCGACCATCAACGGGTCCAGGTTATTTTTGAAATGGATCGGGCAACCGCGATTAAAAAGGCGATTGAAATGGGAAAGCCAAATGACGTGGTTGTTCTGGCTGGCAAGGGAGAAGACAAGTATCAAAAGATCAATGGAGTTGATACCCCATATCCAAATGATTTAAATGTTGCAAAAAATGTTGTGAAGGGATTAGAAGATGAACAGTAATTTACCAGATTTTACACCAGTTTTATTAGGAAGCGACTTTAACGTATATGGAATGGCGCGCTCATTTTATGAATTAACGGGCAAGCCGGTCAAAGCATTTGCAGAACAACAGTTAGCACCAACGCGATTTACCAAAATTGTTGATTTGGAATTAATTGACGGCTTTGCTGACGACCCGCAATGGATCAATTCAATGCTTAAGATTAAGGAACGGTATCGTAATCACCAAGAACCAGTAATTTTGATCGGTTGCGGTGATGGATATGCGGAATTGATTTCAAAACACAAGGACGAATTAAGCGATGTTTTTGTATGCCCGTACATTGATTTTGACTTGTTGAAACGGTTGAATAAAAAAGAATCATTCTATGAGATTTGTGACCAATACAATTTGCCGTATCCAAAGACAAAGGCCATTACTAAAGAAATGTGGGCCAGCGATGAACCGATTGAACAACCATTTGATTATCCCGTGGCTTTAAAGCCTTCAAACAGTGTTGAATGGGTCGACATTCATTTTGACGGCCGGAAGAAGGCTTACCGGGTGAAATCACGGCCTGAATTAGATGAAATTTTGCAAAAGGCATATACTAATGGCTATGAATCAGACTTCATTTTACAAGATTTTATCCCAGGCGATGACAGTAACATGCGGGTATTGAACGCTTATGTTGATCAAAACCACCACGTTAAAATGATGTGTTTAGGCCACCCATTATTGGAAGACCCGTCACCATCTGCAATTGGAAACTACGTTGCAATTTTGCCTGAATATAATAAAGACATTTATCAACGTTTCCAGAAGTTCTTGGAAGATATTAAATTTACCGGCTATGCAAACTTTGATATGAAGTATGATTCCCGTGACAACACATATAAGTTGTTTGAAATTAATTTGCGGCAAGGGCGGAGCAGTTTCTTTGTTACGCTTAATGGTTATAATCTTGCTCAATGGGTTGTTCGCGATTACGTAACCAAGGATCTTGCGGATGCTGAAACGGTATATGGAAACAAGGATGCCAATAAACATCAACTCTGGCTTGGAGTTCCCGTTAAGGTCTTCAAGAAATATGCACGTCAAAACGGCGATAAGGAACGGGCGCTTGATTTGATCGACCATAAACGTTATGGCATGACATACCGTTATGATAAGGACATGAATATTAAACGATGGGCACTCTTAAAGTGGATGGAACACATTTACACTAAGAATTTCAACCGTTACTTCAAAGAAAACAAAGGATGATCAGAATGAAGAAGTTCTTTACGATTATTGGTGGAATGGGCACGATGGCAACGGAAAGCTTTATTCATCAGTTAAATAAGCGAATTCCGGCAAGTTGTGATCAAGATTATCTTGACTATATTTTGCTGAACCATGCAACGATTCCGGATCGGACGGCTTATCTTTTGGATAATTCGAAACCAAGTCCATACCCTGATTTAGCCGAAGACATTCGGCAACAGGCAAAATTGAATCCGGAATTTTTTGCAATCCCATGTAATACGGCTCACTATTTCTATGATGACTTGCAAAAGTTAACGAAAATTCCGATCCTTCATATGCCGCGAGAAGCAGTTAAGGAAATTGGAAATAGGTATCCGAAAGCCAAACGGGTTGGATTGTTAGCAACTCATGGAACGATTGCAGATCATGTTTATGAAAATGAGATTAAAAAGGCTGGATATGAATTTGTCGGGCCGACAGATGCAATTCAAGCGAAAACGGATGAGTTAATTTATACGGATATCAAGGAACACGACTTTGTTGATCGGCAACTATTCCACGGCTTGGTTAAAACAATGATCAACGAACGAAAATGTGACGTGGTGATCTTAGGGTGTACTGAATTATCACTTGCCCAGGAACGGGAACCAGTCGATGGAATGCCAATTATTGATGGTCAAATCGTCTTGGTTGAACGAACGCTTGAAAAGGCAATGAAATTGCAAAAAGGAAAGTAATAAAAGAGGCTGTGACATAAGTCACTAAATTACAGGAGGCACTTCGGCGAGAATTCGCTGAAATGCCTCCTTTCATTTATAATAAATAAAAAAGAAGTTACCTCGCACGTAACTTCTTCATTAAGTATATAAGGAAGTGAAACTCCCCTATGAAAACCGGGAATAATTATAACACAAATCAAATGACTTTAGAAATTTCTCTCCAATTTAGACCTGAACCTGATCATCCAGCTTCATTAATTAACGACTTTATTGATAGTTTAAATATTGCTAAAAACTATATTTTTGGACGACCACAGGTCTATTCTTCTCCTGCATTATTAAAATTGATCTTATTTGCTTATTCTCGTGGTGTTTATTCATGTCGTAA
>NZ_LWUD01000042.1 GCF_001654615.1 Ligilactobacillus aviarius | reverse complement strand
TCTTGGTAGAAAAAAAGCTGATCAAAAAGATCGAAATCGACTTGATAAATGCAGGATATGCAGCCTGCGAATGCGGGGCTGGAATTTCTAATGCAAGAATTGTAATGATGATTGCAAATACCCCATCATTAAAGGCTTTAAGATGTTCCATCATCTTTTCGTGCGTTTGATTTTGAAGATGATCGATGTATGAGTGGACTTTCGCTTGATCGATTGTCTTTTTTTCCATGTTGTTCTCTCCCAAACTTAAATAATATTGTTTATTATATAACGCAAATAGCTGATTTTTAAAGGGATAAAGGTTGACGAGCAGGTGAAATGTTAGTATACTATTAAAGTATAATTGTAGATCGAAAGTCCAGTGTGATATATTGTCCATACTGGTAGGTGAAACAAAAATAGTGTAGTTTGAAGTTTTCAACGAATCTGTTTTTGGTTTTTTTTTGCCAAAAAAACAGAAAAAGTGCATTATTTTTGGATTTGTAAACAAATTGTAATATTAACGATTTACAAAATTTTTGGAGAGGTGAACAACTTGGCAGGACACTTAGTAAAATACGGTAAGCATCGTGTACGCAGAAGTTATTCTCGAATCAAAGAAGTGCTTGATTTACCAAACTTGATCGAGATTCAAACAGATTCCTACAACTGGTTCTTAGATGAAGGCCTTCGGGAAATGTTTGAAGATATTATGCCAATCGATGACTTTGCCGGTACATTATCTTTGGAATTTGTCGATTACCAATTATTAGAACCAAAGTATACCGTTGATGAAGCGCGTGAACATGATGCAAACTATTCTGCACCATTACACGTTACTTTACGGTTAACAAACCATGAAACCGGTGAAATTAAATCCCAAGACGTCTTCTTTGGCGACTTCCCGTTAATGACAAAACAAGGAACTTTCATTATTAATGGGGCAGAACGGGTTATTGTTTCACAACTTGTCCGTTCACCAGGGGTATATTACTCTTCAGAATTAGATAAGAACGGCCGCAACATTTATGGAACAACGGTTATTCCTAACCGGGGTGCTTGGTTAGAATATGAAACCGACTCAAAGAATGTTGCATATGTCCGGATCGACCGGACCCGGAAGATCCCAATGACTGAATTGATTCGGGCTTTGGGATATGGATCAGATTCAGAAATCATCGAAATGATGGGTGAAACTGATTCATTAATGCTGACCCTTGAAAAGGATGTTCACAAGAACACTGAAGATTCACGGGTCGAAGAATCATTAAAGGATATTTACGAGCGGTTACGTCCAGGTGAACCAAAGACGGCTGATTCTTCAAGAAGCTTGTTGACAGCTCGTTTCTTTGATCCAAAACGTTATGACTTGGCACCGGTTGGCCGTTACAAGATCAACAAGAAGTTGAGCTTAAAGACACGGTTGTTGAATACAACGGTTGCTGAAACATTGGCTGATCCTGATACAGGTGAAATTATTGTTAATAAAGGCGACGTAATTGATAAGAAGGTTATGGACAAACTTGCTCCATACTTAGACCGGGAAGACTTTAAGACGGTTACATACCAACCTTCAGAAGAAGGGGTCGTTCAAGATCCAATGACCCTTCAAGTAATCAAGGTCTACTCAGCTAATGACCCTGAAAAGGTTATTAACATGATTGGAAATGGCAACATCGACTTGAAGTACAAGCACATTACCCCAGCAGATATTATCGCTTCAATGAACTACTTCTTTAACTTACAAGAAGGCTTTGGTTCAACTGACGATATTGACCACTTGGGTAACCGGCGGATTCGTTCAGTTGGTGAATTGCTTCAAAATCAATTCCGGATTGGACTTGCACGGATGGAACGGGTTGTTCGTGAACGGATGTCAATCCAAGATACATCAACCGTTACGCCGCAACAATTGATCAACATTCGGCCAGTTGTTGCTTCGATTAAGGAATTCTTTGGTAGTTCACAACTTTCACAATTCATGGACCAAACAAACCCATTAGGTAGTTTGGAACACAAGCGGCGGTTATCAGCTTTAGGACCTGGTGGTTTGACACGTGACCGTGCTGGATATGAAGTTCGTGACGTTCACTATACTCACTATGGCCGGATGTGCCCAATTGAAACCCCTGAAGGACCAAACATCGGGTTGATCAACAACCTTTCATCATATGCACGGGTCAATAAGTATGGCTTTATTGAAACACCATACCGGCGCGTTTCATGGGAAACACACAAGGTTACAGATAAGATCGATTATTTAGCTGCCGATGAAGAAGATAACTACGTTGTTGCGCAAGCTAACTCACCATTAAATGACGATGGTTCATTTGTAGATGACGTTGTTATGGCACGGCACAAAGATGACAACATTGAAGTTTCAATCGATAAGGTTGACTACATGGATGTTTCACCTAAGCAAGTTGTTGCGGTTGCGACAGCATGTATTCCATTCTTGGAAAACGATGACTCAAACCGTGCCTTGATGGGGGCCAACATGCAACGGCAAGCTGTACCGCTGATTCAACCACATGCTCCATTAGTTGGAACCGGGATCGAATACAAGGCTGCTCATGACTCAGGTGACGCTTTGATTTGTGAACATGATGGGGTTGTTGAATACGTTGATGCTTGTGAAGTTCGCGTTCGGCGTGAAGACGGAACGCTTGATACTTATAAGTTGATGAAGTTCCACCGTTCAAATAGTGGAAAGAACTACAACCAAACACCAATCGTCCGTGTTGGCGAACACGTTAAGGCTGACGAAGTATTGGCTGACGGTCCTGCAATGGAACAAGGTGAATTAGCCTTAGGTCAAAACCCATTGATTGCCTTCATGACATGGGACGGTTACAACTTCGAAGATGCGATTGCCATCAACGAACGGTTAGTTAAGGAAGATGTTTATACTTCAATTCACATTGAAGCTCATGAATCAGAAGCGCGGGATACGAAACTTGGACCGGAAGAAATCACCCGTGAAATTCCAAACGTCGGCGAAGACGCTTTGAAAGATTTGGATGAATTCGGAATCGTTCGGGTCGGTGCCGAAGTTCATGATGGTGATATCTTGGTTGGTAAGGTAACGCCAAAGGGAGTTACTGAATTATCAGCCGAAGAACGGTTATTGCACGCAATCTTTGGTGAAAAAGCACGTGAAGTTCGGGACACCTCACTTCGGGTTCCTCACGGCGGTGGCGGAATCGTTCGTGAAGTTAAGGTTTACACCCGTGAAGCCGGCGATGAATTAGCACCTGGAGTTAACCAAATGGTTCGGGTATTCATTGCTCAAAAGCGGAAATTACAAGTTGGGGATAAGATGGCTGGTCGTCACGGTAATAAAGGGACGGTTTCAGTTGTTATTCCAGAAGAAGATATGCCATTCATGCCTGATGGAACTCCAATTGACATTATGTTGTCACCAATGGGTGTGCCTTCACGGATGAACATTGGACAGGTTCTTGACTTGCACTTGGGAATGGCTGCACGGAAGTTAGGAATTCACGTTGCAACTCCTGTTTTCGATGGTGCGCGTGATGAAGATATTTGGGATGCCTTTAAGGAAGCCGGTTTACCAGGCGATGGAAAGAGTATTCTTTATGATGGCCGGACGGGTGAACCATTCGACAACCGGATTGCTGTTGGGGTCATGTACTACATGAAACTGGCACACATGGTTGACGATAAGATCCACTCACGTTCAATCGGACCTTACTCATTAGTTACTCAACAACCACTTGGTGGGAAAGCTCAATTTGGGGGCCAGCGTTTCGGTGAAATGGAAGTTTGGGCCTTGGAAGCTTACGGTGCTGCTTATACATTGCAAGAAATCTTAACATACAAGTCAGACGACGTTGTTGGACGTGTTAAGACATATGAAGCAATCGTTAAGGGTGAACCGATCCCACAACCAGGTGTTCCAGAATCATTCCGGGTTCTTGTTAAGGAACTTCAAGCTTTAGGCCTTGATATGAAGGTTCTTGATGCAGATAAGAACGAAATTGAATTGCGTGACATTGATGACGATGACGACAGCGTAATTAATGTTGATGCAGTTGCAAAGCTTAAAGAAAAAGAAGAAAACAAACAAGCTCAAGACGTAATGAAGCAGGAAGAAGATCGGAATCCTGACGAACGGAAAGACGATAATAAGTAATTATTTGTTAGTAAAAACTGAAAGAAAAAAATGAAAGGGAGGTCGGTCCTTTGATCGATGTCAATAAATTCGATAGTATGCAAATTGGATTAGCTTCATCAGACAAGATTCGGAGCTGGTCATATGGTGAAGTTAAGAAGCCGGAAACAATCAACTATCGTACATTGAAGCCTGAAAAAGACGGTCTTTTTGATGAACGGATTTTCGGACCTACAAAAGACTGGGAATGTGCCTGCGGAAAGTACAAACGGATTCGTTACAAAGGCGTCGTTTGCGACCGTTGTGGCGTTGAAGTTACACAAGCAAAGGTTCGTCGTGAACGGATGGGTCACATCGAATTAGCTGCTCCTGTAACTCACATTTGGTACTTCAAAGGAATTCCAAGTCGGATGGGCTTAGTCTTAGATATGAGCCCACGTGCTTTGGAAGAAATCATCTACTTTGCATCATATGTTGTTACTGATCCAGGTGAAACCCCACTTGAAAAGAAGCAACTTTTGACTGAAGCAGAATACCGTGAAAAAGTAGACGAATACGGAAAAGACGCATTTAAGGCCGGAATGGGTGCTGAAGCTATCCGGACCTTATTACGGGATGTTGATCTTCAAAAAGAATGCGACGAATTAAAGGAAGAATTGCGTGACGCAACTGGCCAAAAGCGGACCCGCGCTGTTCGGCGGTTGGATATCTTGGAAGCATTCCTTGACTCAGGAAATGAACCTGAATGGATGGTCATGGATGCAATTCCGGTTATCCCACCTGATTTACGGCCAATGGTTCAACTTGAAGGTGGCCGGTTTGCAACGTCTGACTTGAACGATTTATATCGCCGGGTTATCAACCGGAACAACCGGTTAAAGCGGTTATTGGACTTAAATGCCCCTGGAATCATCGTTCAAAACGAAAAGCGGATGTTACAAGAAGCCGTTGATGCCTTGATCGATAATGGTCGGCGTGGCCGTCCAGTTACCGGACCAGGAAACCGTCCGTTGAAGTCCCTTTCACACATGTTGAAAGGTAAGCAAGGTCGGTTCCGTCAGAACTTACTTGGGAAACGGGTTGACTATTCTGGTCGTTCAGTTATTGATGTTGGGCCAAAATTGAAGTTGACTCAAATGGGTATTCCGCACGAAATGGCTTTGGAATTGTTCAAACCATTTATGATGCGTGAACTTGTTAAACGTGATATGGCATCAAATATCAAGAACGCTAAGCGGAAGATTGACCGCCGCGATGAAGATATTTGGGATGTCTTAGATGACGTTATCAAGGGTCACCCAGTATTACTTAACCGGGCCCCTACACTTCACCGTTTAGGGATTCAAGCTTTCGAACCAGTTTTGGTTGACGGAAAAGCAATGCGGTTACACCCATTAGCATGTGAAGCTTATAACGCCGACTTTGATGGGGACCAGATGGCGATCCACGTTCCATTATCTGATGAAGCTCAAGCTGAAGCACGGTTGCTGATGCTTGCTGCTCACCACATTTTGGCACCAAAGGATGGAAAGCCGATCATCTCACCATCACAGGATATGACTATCGGGAACTACTACATTACCCTTGAAGAAAAAGATCGTGAAGGCGAAGGCATGATCTTTAAGGATGTTAACGAAGCACGGACAGCATACCAAAACAACTATGTTCACTTGCATACGCGGATTGGTTTGCAAACATCATCATTAGCTGCAAAGGGTAAGCCATTTACTGACTGGCAAAAGGAACGGATTTTGGTAACGACTGTCGGAAAGGCAATCTTTAACGAAATCTTGCCAGATGACTTTGTATATTTGAATGAACCAACCCAAGAAAACTTACAAGGTCATATTCCAGACAAGTATTTCTTGGAACCAGGTGAAGATATTCACGAATTCTTGAAGAAACAAGACTTGATCGGACCGTTCAAGTCAGGCTTCTTATCAGATATCATTGCCCAAGTTTACAAGGAATACAAAGTAACCGCAGCTTCAGAATTGCTTGACCGGATGAAGGATCTTGGTTACTTCGAATCAACGAAGTCCGGATTGACGGTTGGGATTGCTGACGTTACTGTTTTGAAAGAAAAGCCAGAAATTATTGCTGAAGCACGGAAGAACGTTGAAGTTGTTAAGAAACAATTCCGGCGTGGTTTGATCACTGAAGATGAACGTTATAACCGGGTCATTGCAATTTGGAACAAGGCTAAGGATGACATCCAAATGAAGTTGGTTGAAAACATGGATCCATCTAACCCAATCCAAATGATGAGTGATTCAGGTGCGCGTGGTAACATTTCAAACTTTACGCAGTTATCAGGGATGCGTGGTTTGATGGCTGCTCCAAACGGTAAGACCATGGAATTGCCAGTTATCTCAAACTTCCGTGAAGGGCTTTCTGTTTTGGAAATGTTCATTTCTTCACACGGTGCTCGTAAAGGAATGACAGATACGGCTTTGAAGACTGCGAACTCAGGATACTTGACCCGGCGTTTGGTTGACGTTGCCCAAGATGTCATTGTTCGTGAAGAAGATTGTGGCACTGACCGTGGATTAGACGTTTACGCTATCAAGGAAGGTAACGAAATGATCGAACCATTGTACGACCGGATCTTAGGCCGGTACACAATGAAGACGGTCAAGAACCCTGAAACTGGTGAAGTAATTGTTCCAGCAAACACATTGGTTGATGAAGAAATGGCTCAAAAGGTCGTTGATGCAGGTGTTGAAAAGGTAACGATCCGGTCAGCATTTACATGCAACACTCGTCACGGGGTATGTGTTCGCTGCTACGGCCGGAACTTGGCAACTGGTGATGAGGTTGAAGTTGGGGAAGCAGTCGGAACGGTTGCTGCTCAATCAATCGGTGAACCAGGTACGCAATTGACAATGCGGAACTTCCACCAAGGTGGGGTTGCTGGCGACGGTGATATTACTCAAGGGCTTCCTCGTGTTCAAGAATTGTTTGAAGCACGGAATCCTAAAGGACGCGCAATCATCAGTGAAGTTACTGGGGTTGTTGATACGGTTGAAGAAAACCCAGCTGAAAGAACAAAGGTTGTTACGGTTGCGGGTGAAACTGATACTCGGACATATGACTTGCCATTCACTTCAGTATTGAAGGTTAAGGAAGGCGACTCAGTCCACCGTGGTGATCCGTTAACAGTTGGTTCAATCGATCCAAAGGAATTGATCAAGGTTCGCGACGTCTTATCAACTGAAAACTACATCTTACACGAAATCCAAAAGGTTTACCGGATGCAAGGGGTAGACATTTCAGATAAGCACGTTGAAATCATGACCCGGCAAATGCTTCAAAAAGTTCGCATCATGGATCCTGGTGACACATCAATGCTTCCAGGAACATTAATGGATACAAGCGAATTCATGGATCGCAACGTTGAAACCCTTGTAAAGGGTGGAATTCCTGCAACATCACGGCCAGTTCTTCTTGGAATCACGAAGGCAGCTTTGGAAACAAACAGTTTCTTATCAGCCGCATCATTCCAAGAAACAACTCGGGTATTGACGGACGCAGCAATTCGCGGCAAGAACGACCCATTAATCGGTTTGAAAGAAAATGTTATTATTGGGAAGACAATTCCAGCTGGTACTGGAATGAAGAAGTACCACGATATTCAGCCTGAAGAAACTGGACTTGCAACCGACAATGTCTACTCAATTTCAGATGTTGCTAAGCAAATTGGGGTTGAAGAAAGTACAAAGTTGCCAGACCAAAAATAATGAATAATTTAAAGAGGCTGTGACATAAGTATTCAAT
>NZ_LWUD01000041.1 GCF_001654615.1 Ligilactobacillus aviarius | reverse complement strand
TTAATACCATTACGCTTAAAATACAACAAAACGGCAATAGAACTGACGTCGCCGCCAGCTCTATTGCCGTTATTTTAATTTTCATTATTTTCGTCGATCACATCAAGTGCCCGTTCAAGCACCCGTTTGAAAATTGCCAAGTCTGAAGGTGAAACCTTCTTTTCAAGGCCATCTTGCAGCCGTTGCCAAAATTCGGCATTATTATCCATCATTTCGACGTACTTCTTTGTAACTGTAAGGTGATATACCCGCCGATCTTGTTGATCAACTTTCTTTTCAATCAAGCCAAGCCGCATTAATTTCTTAATGTGGTAGTTCGTATTGGGAGTTGATTGATTCAACATCCTTGAAACTGCACCAATCGTCGTGTTATTTGCTTGATTGATGGCTTCGAGGTAGTACATATCAATTGCGCCCAACTTTTCAAACTCTTTGTATTGGTTTAAGTGATTATGAAGTTGAACCTTTTGCAACAGATCGATCATTGTCTTTTGCATTGATAACATAATTTAACACTTCCCACCTATTCTTATTCTCTCTTAAGTAACTATTATACGTCGGGGCCGAACTCTTTGTAAACATCGACTTCCTGCCGAGATTGAACACAATTACTTAAGTCTATGAAACGTTTTGCTTAACTTAATAAACCTAACTGCAAAATCCATGATAACCAACCCTAACCCTTGGTACCATCGAACTTGCTGTTAACTAACTACTCGCTTCCTTTCACTTATTCCTTCCACTGGGAACATGATAAACAATTACACTCCAATTTAGTTGGTGCATTCCTTAACTTCATTCTTAGTGTTTCCTGCAAACGCAAAATATCATCCTGCGTCAGCGGAACCTCCTTAATCACTTCATCAAGGGTCCTACCCACGTGCATCTGACAGATTTTCCCCACAGAATCCATCAGTTGATGTTCGATTGTCTCCTGCTCAGGGACATTCGGATAATACGTGAATGCTCGTCCATTCTTTTCAATCCGGACAATCTTTTTATCTGCAAGCCGGCGCAGCAAAGTTTTAACGGTTGCTGGTTTCCACTGAAACTTCGCAGAAAGCAATTCGGTCAACTGACGACTGGTTGCGCTTTTTAATGTCCACAACAGCCGCATAATTTCCCATTCAGCATTACTAATTTCAACTTTTGCTGGCATGCTTAACTACCCTTCTTTGTCCTAGCTTTTTTATCTTAAATTTTACAATATAAGTCAATAGTTTGTAAACGATAACGTTTGTCAATTTTAAAGAGTCTTAAGGTTTAAAATCAACCAAAATTGATCTAACATAGTATAATATAAATGTAATCGTTAACAACATTTTTGGGAGGGATTAATATGATCAAAAGCAAAGCTGTAATGATTGGTGCTGGAATTGCCAATATGGCTGCAGCGGTCTACTTAATTCAAGAAGGCCACTGGAACCCAGAAGACATTACGTTCTACGCACTCGATAAACACGGTTCAAATGACGGCTCAACTGCATCAGAAGCCGCAACTGAATATTGGAATAAAAACCATCCAATGGAAAACACGAAAGGATTTATTGCGCGGGGCGGCCGGATGTTAAACTACCGGACATACGTCGACTTGATGGATCTGCTTGACCGGATTCCATCAGTTACAGAACCCGGGATGACTGCTGCTGAAGATACCCGTGATTTTGATGCCAAACACCGGACATACGATGTTGCCCGGCTTCTTCAAGGCGGAAAAGGGATTGTCGATGGTCACAAACTAGGCTTAAACAACACTGACCGGTTATTATTAACCAAATTGATCTTAATGCGCGACGATGAAGAAACAAAACTCGATAACGTTTCAATTGCGGAATACTTCAAGGATGACCCGCATATGTTCCAAACGAATTTCTGGTACATGTGGGAAACAACCTTTGCATTCCGCACTCAATCATCTGCTCAAGAATTACGGCGCTATATGCACCAAATGATCTACGAATTTACTCAAATCGAACACTTAGTCGGGGTCAACCGGACACGTTACAACCAATTTGAAAGTATCATGCTTCCATTGATCAAATACCTTGAAGGTGCAGGATGCAAATTCGTAATGAACCGGCGGGTAACTGCCTTTGAATTTAAAGACACGAAGATGCAAGATGAAATCACGGTTACCGGATTAAAGATGTTAAATACTGACAGCGGCCTTGAAGAACACGTTGCCATTGATGATGAAACGGCCGTCTTCTTTACCAACGGTTCAATTACTGATTCCGCAACGTTGGGCGACTACAATACGCCTGCCCCTGAAAACCCAGACTATGGTGCCGCTTCATCGCTTTGGAAACAAGCAACGGAACACTTCTATAACCTTGGTAATCCAGATAAATTCTTTGCTGACCGGGATGCATCCGAATGGGTAAGCTTCACGTTAACAACTAAAGACCACACGTTGATCAATGAAATTACCCGGATCACGAACCAGGTTCCTGGAAATGCGCTGAATTCATTTATTTCAACCGAACCGATCACTCCGTTAGGTCAAAAAGACGTTAACATGTCGATTGTTGTTCACCACCAACCGCACTTCACGACGCAAAAGCCAAACGAAACGGTTATTTGGGGTTACTTCTTATACCCACGGCGCGAAGGTGAATTTGTTCACAAGCAATACATCAAGATGACCGGGAAAGAAATGCTTGAAGAATTGCTTGGTCAACTTTCAAAGGTTGATCCTGGTCCAACAAACATTATGAAGAAGAAGGATCAAATTCTTGAAAGCGTCATTAATTGTATCCCGGTATACATGCCATACGCTTCTGCCCTCTTTAACAACCGGGCAAAGGCTGACCGGCCAAAGGTAATTCCGGACTTTTCAACGAACCTGGCATTCACCGGTGAATTTGTCGAACAACCATATCAAATGATCTTTACCGAAGAAAGTGCCGTTCGGTCTGGCGAAATTGCCGCCTTCCACTTTGCCGGTGTTCCAGACTCGAAACTGGTTAAGACTCCGCGGTATGACCATGATCCGGTAACCTTAATGAAGGCTGCAAAACGAATGTTTGATTAATTGAGAAGGTGTGACAAAACGCTAAAAACGAGCGTGGTGGAAGCAGAAAAGCGAACGAATCGTGGAGCATAGATTCGGAGGTTTTCGAACTTCACTAGCTTCGCGTCGTAGCTCGTTTGTTTTGGAACCCGATTATGCAAATCTCGCAAATAGGCTGTGACCTAAGAGTCACAGCCTATTTTTTGCTTTTTTATTAAGTCCAATCATTCCCCTCGCTTTTTACCGTCAATTCAGGTAAACTGTCATTACTTAAAGCGCGAAAGGATCTTTATGAACACAACAATTATTGATTTCATTAGTAATTACGGCTATTTGGCCGTCGCAATTTTAATTGCCGTTGAAAATATTTTTCCGCCGATTCCATCTGAAATTATTTTAACTTTCAGTGGATTCTTATCAATTTCAGCTCATTTGAATCTCGGCGGCCTGATCATTGCATCAACAATCGGAGCGTTAGTAGGCGCAATCGTCCTTTACCTTTTAGGCAAGCTAATCTCGTTTGAAAAACTTGAACGTTTGATCACGGGTAAATGGGGAAAAATTCTTCATTTTAAAATGGAGCACCTTGAAAAAGCCCAGCGGTTCTTCGAACGGCACGGAAGTTCCACTGCTTTTTGGGGAAGATTTCTTCCCGTTGTTCGCAGCTTGATCTCTGTTCCCGCTGGCATGGCTGAATTTCCAATTAAACGCTTTTTAATTTTTACCGCCGGCGGTTCGTTGATCTGGAACGCCGTTCTGATCATTGTCGGGCGATTAGCCGGCGCATCATGGGAACGCTTCTCCGTTTTAATTGAAAAATATAGTTTTGTTCTTCTCGCCGTTGTAATTCTGATCGGCGGAAGCGGATATTTAATCTATCGCATAAAAATGAAAAGGAGCACGAAATGACAATATACGCAAAGAAAACCTGCTGGTTAATTGGAGCCATTTTCTTCTTTATTTTAGGAGTTATTGGAATTATCCTGCCAGTCATTCCGCAAATTCCATTTTTGATCATCGCTTTTTTCTGTTTATCAAAAGGCGCGCCGAAAGTTCATCATTGGATTCGGACCCGGAATTTTTATCGGAAATACGTTTTAAAGTTTGAACATAAATGTACCCAAGTGGCAGCGCAACATCCTTTTTTACAACGAATTGCGCGCCATTTTCATCATTAATCACTTTAACCTCAACTAAGATTGTGACATCGGTCGCAATCTTTTTGCATTATTTAACCATGATTAATTTGCGAATTATTTTTACATTACAAGAAAATGACAATTCGTAAAAAACACCGAAATAGTTTTCAAAAATGGTATTATATTCGTTATAATACCTTTTGTTTAATTAATTTAAATATAAGTAGTTAATGCAATTATTCTTTTATCCATAAGGAGGAAAACAACTTTGTTAAAGAAATATGGCAAAGAATACTTCTTAGGAGCAATTATTACCTTAGGAATCGTTTATGGCGATATTGGAACTTCCCCGTTATATGTTATGAACGCTTTGATTGGTGATCAAGGCGGTGTTTCCCGGGTAACTCCTAACTATATTATTGGCTGTTTGTCATTAATTTTTTGGACATTAATGATCATCACGACGATCAAATACGTTGTAATTGCCATGCGTGCTGATAACCACGGTGAAGGCGGAATTTTTGCCCTTTACGCATTGGTTAAAAAACGAGCAAAATGGTTGATCATTCCGGCGTTGATCGGTGGGGCGGCAATTCTTGCAGACGGAACGTTGACCCCTGCTGTTACGGTCACAACGGCGATTGAAGGGTTAAAGGGATTCAAGTTTGGCAATCTCATTCCGGTTTCGAATCAAAATGACGTCGTCTTTATCACGATTGCCATCTTGCTGGTCCTGTTCCTTGTCCAGCGACTAGGGACCAGCTCGATTGGGAAAACTTTCGGGGTCGTCATGGTCTTTTGGTTCGGCTTTTTGGCCGTTTTCGGGTTTGCCAACATGTGCAAAGACTTAACCGTTTTACGCGCATTGAATCCAATTTACGGTTTGCAAGTTCTTTTCAGTCCGCATAACAAAATGGGAATCTTTATTTTAGGAAGTATTTTCCTGGCAACGACTGGGGCTGAAGCCTTGTATTCTGACATGGGACACGTTGGCCGGCGAAACATCTATATTACCTGGCCATTCGTTTACCTGTCATTGATTTTGAACTACTTCGGTCAAGGTGCTTGGATCATTCACCAAATCAAACACCAAACCGTAACGTCAAACATCAATCCGTTTTACGATATGCTTCCGCACTCGGTTTACCTTATCGGCGTCATCATTGCAACCTTAGCTGCGATCATCGCTTCTCAAGCTTTGATCACCGGGTCATACACCTTAGTTGAAGAAGCAATCGGATTGAAGATCTTACCACGATTAAAGGTTTACCACCCAAACGTGTTGAAGGGTCAGATCTACATCGGAGTTGTTAACTGGATTCTGTGTGCAATCACTTTAAGCGTTGTCTTCTTCTTCAGAACATCTGAACACATGGAAGCCGCTTATGGACTGGCAATCACGTTGACAATGCTGATGACCACTTTCCTGCTGTTCGAATATATTCGCGGTCGGTGGTCAACGCCGCTTGCGTTAATGTGCTTGTTGTTCTTTGGCACGATCGAAACGATCTTCTTCATTTCAAGTTTAGTTAAATTCGTTCATGGTGGTTACGTTACAGCATTAATTACCGCTGTCTTGATCTTTATCATGGTAATTTGGTACTACGGGAATCGCGTTCGGGATGATTTAATGGACGCAACTGAAGAAGTTTGCTTGGACGATTACGTTGACCAATTAGTTGCCCTTTCACAAGACGAAAGTATTCCATTGTACATGAGCAACTTGGTCATGTTAGCCAAGGTTAAACCCAACCATAAAGTTAAACGGGAAATCCTGTACTCTATTTTGGATAAACAACCTAAACGGGCAAAAGTATACTGGTTCGTAACTGTCAACACAACTAATGAACCGTATACAAACTACTACACCGTTGATATGATGGGGACCCGCAACGTGGTTAACTTGCAGCTTTACCTTGGATTCAAGTCAAATCACAGTTTGAACCTTTACTTACGGCAAATTGTTAACGACTTAATGGATCAAGGGGTCATTGATGAGCAACCGCAAGAATACACCACCACTCCTGGACGGAAAGTCGGCGACTTTGTCTTCGTCTTGATTCGGGAATTGCTTTCACCGAACACCAACCTTTCACCGTGGAAACGGTTCTTGATTTCATCACGAATTTGGTTGCAGAACCATTCAACCAGTCCGGTTCAATGGTTTGGACTTGAATTTAGTGATGTCAAGGTTGAACGGGTTCCGCTTTACTTAAAGAAGCGCCAAATGCCGTTTGTTAACCAACAAAAGATCGTTAACGCTGAACTTCCAGATGAATCGAAAGAATAATTGTTTGAATGAATAATAAAAAGCTTGCCAATATTATAAATGGCAAGCTTTTTTTCTACCAAGAG
>NZ_LWUD01000040.1 GCF_001654615.1 Ligilactobacillus aviarius | reverse complement strand
AAGCATGCTTAAATAATTAATTTAAGTGTGAAAATCGAAAGATTTTTATAGAGGCGGGTGGAGGTATAGCCTCTATCCGCCTTTATTTTATAGTGAAATTGGCTTCAAAAACCGATTTAACTACCAAATTTATATTTATGGAGGTTAGGCACTATGGCTAAACTTATGGTATCTGATTTAAAAGATGACCTTAAAGGTAAAAAAGTTTTAGTTCGTGTTGACTTTAATGTTCCGATTAAAGACGGCGTTATTGGTGACGACAACCGGATGACAGCTGCTTTACCAACAATCAACTACATTATCGACAACGGTGGAAAGGCAATCTTGTTCTCACACCTTGGTCGTGTAAAGACTGAAGAAGACAAGAAGGCTTTGACATTGAAGCCAGTTGCTAAGCACTTAGCAGAATTATTGAACAAGCCAGTTACATTTGTTCCTGTAACTCGCGGTGCTCAATTAGAAGACGCAATCAACAACATGAAAGACGGCGACGTTTTACTTGTTGAAAATACACGTTTCGAAGACTTAGACGGTAAGAAAGAATCAGGCAACGATCCTGAATTAGGCAAGTACTGGGCATCACTTGGCGATGTTTACGTAAACGACGCCTTTGGTACAGCTCACCGTGAACACGCTTCAAACGTTGGTATCGCTTCAAATATGAAGGCTGCCGGCAAGAAAGCTGCTGCTGGTTTCTTACTTGAAAAGGAAATCAAGTTCTTAGGTAACGCTGTTGACAATCCAGAACACCCATTTGTTGCTATCTTAGGTGGTGCAAAGGTTTCAGATAAGATCGGTGTTATCAACCACTTGATCGACAAGGCTGACAAGATCATCGTTGGTGGTGGGATGGCATACACATTCTACGCAGCTAAGGGTATCAAGATCGGTAACTCATTAGTTGAAAAAGACAAGATCGAATTAGCTAAGGAAATCATGGAAAAAGCTGGCGACAAGTTAGTTCTTCCAATCGACAACGTATGTGCTGAAAAATTTGATAACGATGCTCCAAGCAAGGTTATCGAAGGCGATATTCCTGATGGTTACATGGCATTAGATATCGGACCAAAATCAGTTGAAGAATTCGAAAACGTTTTGAAAGACGCTAAGACAGTTGTATGGAACGGACCAATGGGCGTATTCGAAATGCCTAACTTCGCAAAGGGTACACTTGAAATTGGTAAGTTCTTAGGTACATTGAAAGATGCTACAACAATTGTCGGTGGTGGTGACTCAACAGCTGCTGTTAAGAAGTTAGGTGTAGCTGACAAGTTAACTCACATCTCAACTGGTGGTGGCGCATCACTTGAATATCTTGAAGGTAAGACATTACCAGGTATTGCCGCTGTATCAGACAAATAATTAATTTGATTCAGATAGGGAGGGCATACCTCCCTATTTTTATTGAAAGAAAGGATGAAGATTATGCGTACTCCAATTATTGCAGGTAACTGGAAATTAAACAAAAACCCACAAGAAACAACTGAATTTGTAAATGCTGTTAAGAGTGAATTACCAAAGAACACAGATGTTGAAACATTGATCTGTGCTCCAGCAGTTGATTTGCCAGCATTGATCGAAGCAGCTAAGGGTTCAGAATTACACGTTGGTGCTGAAAACTGCTACTTCGAAGACGAAGGTGCTTACACAGGTGAAACATCACCAAAAGTATTAAATGAAATGGGCATCGACTATGTCATCATCGGCCACTCAGAACGGCGCGGCTACTTCCACGAAACAGATGAAGACGTCAACAAGAAGGCAAAGGCAATCTTTGCAAACAACATGAAGCCAATTCTTTGCTGCGGTGAATCACTTGAAACTCGCGAAGCTGGCAAAGCAGAAGAATTCGTTGAAGGCCAAATCAAGGCTGACTTAGAAGGCTTATCAGCAGACCAAGTTTCAAACATGGTAATTGCTTACGAACCAATCTGGGCAATCGGAACAGGTAAGACAGCTACAGCTGACCAAGCTGAAGAAATGTGTGCTGCAATCCGCAAGACAGTTGCTGACTTATACGATGAAACTGTTGCTGACAAAGTTCGCATCCAATACGGTGGTTCAGTAAAGCCTGCAAACGTTAAGGAAATCATGTCAAAGGAAAACATTGACGGTGGTTTAATCGGCGGTGCTGCTTTACAACCAGACTCATTCTTACAATTAGCTCACTACAAAGACTAATTTTTGAATGGATTTACGTTGAAAGTTTAAAGTAAAACCAGTAAAATAATACATGAAAACAATTTCTAAGATTGTTTATCAAAGTTAAAGGAGATTATAACATATGTCTGCAATTACAGAAATTTATGCTCGCGAAGTCTTAGACTCACGTGGTAACCCAACAGTTGAAGCTGAAGTTTACACAGAAGCAGGTGCTTTTGGTCGTGGAATCGTTCCTTCAGGTGCTTCAACAGGTGAACACGAAGCTGTTGAATTACGTGATGGTGACAAGTCACGTTACATGGGCAAGGGTGTTTCAAAAGCCGTTGCTAACGTAAACGACGTTATCGCAAAAGAAATCGTTGGTTACGAAGTTACAGATCAAGTTGCTATCGATAAAGCAATGATCGCTTTAGACGGTACACCAAACAAAGGTAAGTTAGGTGCTAACGCAATCTTAGCTGTATCAATCGCTGTTGCACATGCTGCTGCAGATGAATTAGAAGTTCCTTTGTACAACTACATCGGCGGATTCAACGCTCACGTTATGCCAACACCAATGATGAACGTTATCAACGGTGGTGCTCACTCAACAAACAAGGTTGACTTCCAAGAATTCATGATCATGCCTGTAGGTGCTCCTTCAATGAAGGAAGCTGTTCGCATGGGTTCAGAAACATTCCACCACTTACAAGCAATCTTAAAGGATGCTGGCAAGGCAACTGCTGTTGGTGATGAAGGTGGCTTCGCTCCTGACTTTGCTAACAACGAAGAACCATTACAATACCTTGTACGTGCCATTGAAGATGCCGGCTACAAGCCAGGCAAGGACGTTGCAATTGCAATGGACGTTGCTGCATCAGAATTATGGGATGACGAAAAGAAAGTTTACAAGTTACGTTGGTCAACAGGTGAAGAATTCACAACACCAGAATTCATCAAGTACATCGAAAACCTAGTAGACAAGTACCCAATCGTATCTGTTGAAGACCCAATCGACGAAAACAACTGGGATGACTGGGCAACAATCACAAGTGAACTTGGCAAGAAAGTTCAATTGGTTGGTGACGACTTCTTCGTTACAAACACAGAATACTTACGTAAGGGTATCAAGATGGGTTGCGCAAACTCAATCTTAATCAAGGTTAACCAAATCGGTACATTGACAGAAACAATGGAAGCTATCGAAATGGCTAAGGAAGCTGGTTACACAGCTATCGTTTCACACCGTTCAGGTGAAACAGAAGACACAACAATCGCTGACTTGGTTGTTGCTACAAACGCAGGTCAAATCAAGACTGGTTCAATGAGCCGGACAGATCGGATCGCTAAGTACAACCAATTAATGCGGATCGAAGATCAATTAACAAGCAACGTTGCAGAATACAAGGGTATCCACTCATTCTACAACTTGAGCGAACAAGCTCGTCAAGACATTATGAACAAATAATGCTTGATTTCAAGCTTGAAGAGGAAGACCGAATTTCGGTTTTCCTCTTTTTTTTAGTTGCGGATAATGTTATATTTTTTTAAGTAACACTTTTACGTGAAGAGGGATTATCGTGTCAAAAAATAAAGATCAACGGATTGATTTAACCCGATTCAAGTTTATTGTTAAGGGCCTTGGCGTGGGATTGATCGTCGGGTTTGTCGTCAGCTTGTTTCGGTTTTTCATTGAGGTTGGATTGCACTATGCTTTAATTGCTTATCATTATATGCGAAGTCACCCAATATACATTATTCCGTGGGCTTTATTGATGCTTGTGATTGCATTGATCAACTCGCGATTGATCAAAAAGGATCCAGATATTATGGGATCCGGGATTCCACAAGTTGAAGGACAATTAGCCGGTGAAATGGAAATGAACTGGTGGAGCGTTCTTTGGCGGAAATGGGTCGGCGGTGTTCTCGCAATTGCTTCTGGCTTGTTTCTTGGACGGGAAGGTCCTTCAATTCAACTCGGTGCTGCGGTTGGTCAAGGCTTTGCTGAAAAGACGAACCACAAAGGAGTTGGCCGGCGTGTTTTGATTGCTGGTGGCGCGGCTGCCGGCCTTTCGGCCGCCTTCAATGCCCCGATTGCGTCGTCGTTGTTTGTTCTGGAAGAAGTTTATCATAACTTTTCGCCGTTGATTTGGACAACGGCATTGAGTTCGGCGATTGCATCCGATTTTATTTCAATGAATTTCTTTGGCTTGACGCCGGTTTTGCATTTGCATTATTTTGAATCATTCCCAATCAAGTACTATTTCTTGTTGATTTTCTTAGGAATTTTCTTGGGCTTTTTGGGAAAGCTTTATTCATACATGACATTAAATATCGATAAGGTATATGCCAAAATCAAGTGGCTGCCGCGGAACTGGGATTCCGTTGTCCCGTTACTGATGGTTATTCCTCTGGGGTTAATTTGGCCGCAAGTTCTTGGAGGCGGAAATTCGGTTGTTTTAGGGATCAGTCATTTTTGGTCAAGCATTGCAATTTTAATTGCGTTGTTTGCGGTTCGGTTGATTTTCTCAACGATTTCATACGGTTCCGGCCTTCCTGGTGGAATTTTCTTGCCGATTTTGACCCTTGGAGCCATTGTGGGGGCGCTTTTTGGAAAAGTATGCGTCGCAATGGGTTTAATGCCGGAAAAATTAGTGATCAACTGTGTGATCTATTCAATGGCGGGCTACTTTGCCTGCATTGGGAAAGCTCCATTTACGGCAATTCTGTTGATTACTGAAATGGTTGGCTCATTAAGCCACTTAATGCCATTAGCGGTTGTTTCATTGATTGCTTACACCGTTACGGATATTATGCGGGAACGGCCGATTTACGAAGCAATGTTGGATGCTTTGCTTCCAGAAAAGGAAGAGGAAGCCGAAACGTCAACTTTCCAAGACCGAATCGAAATTCCAGTATTTGCCGGTTCGTTCTTGCAGGATAAATCAGTGCGTGATTTCCAATGGCCGAAGGAATGCTTATTGATGGCAATTCGGCGGGGCGAACGCGAATTGATCCCGCATGGTGATACGGTCATTCGAAGCGGCGATACGTTGATCATTTTGACCTCGCATGAAAACCGGGCATGGATCCGCCATCGAATCGATCAGCTTGCCCAGGCGGTCCATGAAAAGAAACAGTTGGCAAAATAATTCAATAAATGATAAAATATAAATTGGTTTTATAACGGAAGAGTGAGGAGGATAAGTGAATTGTATAATACGCTCTTAACGTTACTTGTAATTATCGCGATCTTAATTATTATTTCAGTAATGATGCAACCCGCAAAGACTGATAATGCTTCAACTGCTTTATCAGGTGGTGCAGCTGATCTTTTCAGTAAGCAAAAGCCAAGAGGATTTGAAGCCTTTATGCAGAAGGTAACTGTTGTTTTAGGTATCTTATTCTTTGCGATTGCTTTAGGCTTAGTATATATTTCTTCACATTAGCCAAAAAGAAGGTGGGCTGTGACGTTTGTCGCGGCCCTTTTTTACATAAAAAAGCGAATAGTTAATCTTTAATAAACGAGGAAACGAATGGAAAAACAAGAAATCATTAATGCATTGTATAAAAAGTTTAATGAAGAATCCGACCGGCACTTCACGGTGCAGGAATTGGCAGATTATCTTGATATGAACCATGGAGCCCAGTTTAAGTTCGTTGTTCAAGCATTGACGCAAATGGAACATGACGATCAACTGGGGTTCGACGATGATAACCGGTTCTACTTGAAAAAGCCAATGCCGCATTATGAAGGGGTCTTTCATGCCAACGACCGCGGGTTCGGGTTTGTAACGATCGATCCGGACGAACCGGATTTCTTCATTAACCCGTTAAATACTTTGTCAGCCTTGAACGGCGATGAAGTTGAAATCGAAATGGTTACGCCGGGCGATCCTGAACATGAAGTCCGGCCGGAAGGAAAAGTCGTTGCGATCAAAGACCATGCTTTGACGCAAGTTGTTGGTGAATTCCGCAGCGATGAAGACCAAAACTTACCGCAAGGAATTTTAGGAACAATTCACTTAACCGATAAGAAAATGACGAACCTGCAAGTCTTTGTTGAAGATAAAGGCTTGCACCCGGTTCCAGGTCAAGTTGTGCTGGCGGATATTACGGCTTACCCAAGCACGGCGCTTCCAGGAATGTTGAAGGTTGTTCCAATTAAAGTCATTGGGAACGTTAACGATCCCGGAGTCGACATTTTGCAAGTTGTTTATAAGCATGACATTCCAACTGAATTTCCGGATGATGTGCTTGAAGAAATCAGTCATATTCCGGATTATGTTACGGAAGAAGAAAAAGAAGGCCGCGTTGATTTAACTGATCAAAAATTGGTCACGATCGATAGTATCGAATCAAAAGACCTTGATGATGCGGTCAATGCATGGAAACTGCCAAACGGTAACTTCCACCTAGGAGTTCACATTGCCGATGTTTCGCACTACGTAACTCCCGGCAGTCCGCTCGATAAGGAAGCATATGAACGCGGAACGTCAGTTTACTTGACTGACCGGGTAATTCCAATGCTGCCGCATAAGCTGTCAAACGGAATTTGTTCCCTTAATCCGCACGTTGAACGGTTAGCAATGACGTGTGAAATGGAAATCAA
The DNA here is from genome assembly GCF_001654615.1 of Ligilactobacillus aviarius. Taxonomy (GTDB): domain Bacteria; phylum Bacillota; class Bacilli; order Lactobacillales; family Lactobacillaceae; genus Ligilactobacillus; species Ligilactobacillus aviarius_B. The sequence goes on along the minus strand of NZ_LWUD01000040.1, from coordinate 7,281 downwards.
TCCGGAAGGGAAAGTTGTTAACCACAAGATTTTCCCAAGTGTGATCAAGTCAACGGAACGGATGACGTACGTGGCAGTCAACAAGATCCTGGAAGCTCATGATGAACAAACGATGGAACGTTATAAGGAATTAGTTCCAATGTTTGAAGACATGGCTGAATTACACAAGATTTTGCTGAAGATGCGGAAACGGCGCGGCGCAATCGAATTTGAAGATGACGAAGCCAAAATCATTTTGGATGACGATGGCCACCCAATCGACATTCAATTGCGGAACCGGGGAACCAGTGAACGGATGGTTGAATCATTCATGTTGGCTGCCAACGAAACGGTTGCAGCGCACTACAACAATCTCAATGTTCCGTTTGTATACCGGATCCACGAAAAGCCGAAGGAAGAAAAGATCACGGCGTTCTTTGAATTCTTATCAGCTTTAGGCGTTGAAGTAACGGGAACGAAGAAGGATATTCAACCGAAGATGCTGCAGGGAATCTTGAAGAAGGTTGCCGGCAAGCCGGAAGAAGCGATGGTTTCAACCATGCTTTTACGGTCAATGCAACAGGCGAAGTATGATGATCATCCAGTTGGCCACTTTGGTTTAGCCGCAAGCGACTACACGCACTTTACGTCACCAATTCGGCGGTACCCAGACTTGACCGTCCACCGGTTGATCCGCTACTATGCTGAAAACGGGACAAGTGAAGCTGCGCAAGCCAAATATAAGGATAAACTCCCTGAGTTAACGAAGCACAGTTCAGAAATGGAACGGCGCGCAATTGATGCTGAACGGGAAACGGATGATTTGAAGAAGGCTGAATACATGGCTGATCACATCGGTGAAGAATTCGATGCGGTTGTCAGCTCAGTAACGAAGTTTGGAATGTTTATCGCCTTACCGAACACCGTTGAAGGATTGATCCACATCAGCGAAATGAAGGACGACTACTATGTTTACGTTGAAAAACAAATGGCATTGGTTGGTCGGCGCTACAAGCGGACATATCGGATTGGACAACCATTACGCGTGAAGTTGATGGACGTTAACGTCGAATTGCACGAAGTCAACTTTAAGTTGCTTAACCCGAAGGATGCACCAAAGACTGATTTATTGAACGGGGTTGATTTGCCCGAATTGAAGAAACCATTCAACCGGAACCGGCGGGATGGAAAGGGCAAGAATAACCATCGTAACGGCAACCGAAATGATCGCCGTAAGGATAACCGCAAGAACGGCTATCGCGGCAACCGGAACAATAATCGGCGTCGGAATAATCAGCATAAACGTAATCAGGACAATCGATACCGCCATTAATTAATTGATTTGAAAGGGTGGTTAGCGATGAAAAAGACAAAAACGAAGGATGCACCGTTAGCTCAAAATAAAAAAGCACGGCATGACTACCAGATTCTTGAAACCCTGGAAGCTGGATTAGTTTTAACCGGAACGGAGATCAAATCAGTGCGGGAACGGCGCATTAACCTGAAAGACGGCTTTGCCCAAATTCACAACGGCGAAGCCTGGTTAATGAACGTTCACATTTCAGAGTATACGCAAGGAAACCGGTTCAATCACGATCCGTTGCGGGCCCGGAAATTGCTTTTGCATAAAAAAGAGATCCAAAAGTTAACGGGGCAGACAAGTGAAAAGGGAATTACGATCGTTCCGCTGAAAGTTTATTTGAAGCATGGCTTTGCAAAGGTCCTTTTAGGAATTGCCAAAGGGAAACATGATTATGATAAACGCGAAACGATCAAGAAGCGTGATCAGGAACGTGAAATTCGCCGAACACTGAAAAATTATCGATAAGAAAAACGCTGTGACGAAAAGGTCACAGCGTTTTTTTACGCTAATTCATTTTGATGATTTTGCTGAAACAACTTTGTTAAATCCGGATTCAACAGTTGTTCATCAAGCAAGGCCCAATAATTTAACAGGGCGATGATCCCGCACACGATCGGTTCGTCTGCTTGGCGGTTAACCTTGATTTCAAGCAGTTTCGGAACCGTTGGTGTAATTTGCGTTTTCATTACCGGACGATGAAGTTCAAATGCCCGGTATTTTAATTGCCGTTGATTTCCCCAGATCAGCCAGTGAAGTTTTTTAAGATACAGTGGGTGATCATAGTTATTGAGAATGCGCCGGAAAGTGCTGATTTGATGATGATCGCAAGTGATCTCAAAGCGTTGGATCTTGCCGGCTGTCAGTTGATTGATTGCAAGCAGTTCATCGCCGTAAAGGGAATTGACAGTAATTTTGCCTAACTGGTTTCCCCATCGGCCATTAACGAGATATTTAACCTGATGATTACAGTTGCGAACGATCAGCGCAGAATCATTGCGCCGAAGGGTTTCGTAATTAATATAAAGTGACCGCATTTTCACCACCAAACTTCTAAAGCATCTTTATTTCCGATTTAATTCTGTCAGGATGGCTTTGCCGACCCCATCATCAACGTTGGATTCGGCCAAATGGTTGGCGATGGCTTTAACTTCGTCAGTGCCGTTAGCCATAGCGTAGCTGACACCGGCAACTTTCAGCATTGAAACGTCGTTGTTGTTATCCCCAATCGCCATCACGTTATCCATCGGAATGTTTAAGGAATCCGCATACCGTTGAAGGGCAATTCCTTTTTGCGCATTCACGTGGTTGATTTCAATGTTGCGTTCGCCGGATGAAGTAACAACTAATTCTGGATTAGCGTCGAATTCAGCGCGTAACGGGTCAAGAACTTTGGGACCGTCTTGACTGAATGCCACGATTTTATAAATCGGATTATGGGGATCTTCCAAAATGTCATTATAGTCTTTTACGTATTGGATATTAACTAATTCCATTCGGGCCGAAGCTAAGCTGACCGCCAGCTTGAACGGGGTATCCGGTTGGATAGAGGCAAGCAGTTCAGCAAAGTTTTCGATCCGTTTGGACTTGTCGTCTGAGCATACCCCATTTTTCGTAACGACTTCAAAGTAAAGCCCGGCACGCTTTAACCGGGCCATGATCTGCCGGGCAATTGACGGCGGAACCGGCGTTGAGACAACGGTCTTTCCGTTTTCGTCAAGCACTAAACCGCCGTTGATCGAGATCATCGGACACTTGATGCCGAACTTCTCAAGCAGGGGCTTGACTTCGTACCAGCAACGCCCTGATGAAACGATAAAGTGAACGCCCTTTTTCTGAGCTTCTTTGATTGCGTCAGCGTTGAACTTTGAGATCGTCATTTCGCCGTTCAGTAATGTTCCGTCCATGTCGGATGCAATGATTTGAATCATAAAATATACCTTCCTTTGTTTGATTACCAATATTTTAACATATTGCAAATGGCAAAATGAATATTTTATTTTTAGCATGATTTTAAATATGGTAAAATGGCGGAAGAGGTGACGATGATGAAAACGTTGATTCATAATGACTGGCAGCAGGTTTTAGAACCGGAATTTGAAAAGCCGTATTACCAACAATTACATAACTTTTTGAAAAGCGAATATCAACACTATCAGATCCATCCAGATATGTACCACATTTTTCAGGCATTTGAATGGACGCCATTTTCAAAGGTCAAAGTTGTAATTTTGGGACAGGATCCGTACCATGAACCGCATCAGGCTCACGGGTTAAGCTTTTCGGTTTTGCCGGGAGTTCCCGTTCCGCCATCGCTGCAAAATATTTATAAGGAACTTCAAAGTGATCTCGGCATTAAGCCGGTCAATCACGGGTACTTAAAGAAGTGGGCGCAGCAAGGTGTCCTGTTATTGAACTCCGTATTAACGGTGCGGAATGGCCAGGCGTTTTCACATCGCGGCAAAGGCTGGGAACAGTTGACGGACGTTGCGATTCAAAAGTTATCGGAGCGTCCCCAACCAGTTGTCTTTATTTTATGGGGCAAGGCAGCTCAATCAAAAGAGAAATTTATCGATCAATCACGCAATATCATCATCAAGTCAGCGCATCCAAGTCCGCTTTCAGCTAACCGCGGCTTTTTCGGCTCGCGGCCGTTTTCAAAAGCCAATGCGGCGTTGGAAGCAATGGGCGAGCAGCCAATCGACTGGCAGCTTCCCGAACACGTTGATGAATCGGAGATGTAGCATAGGAGGAAAGTTGAATGGATTTAATTGAAAACTTAAAGCAAAAGATCAAGGGCAAAGGCATTAAAGTCGTTTTCCCAGAAGGTAGCGATGAACGGATCGTGAAGGCGGCTTGCCGGTTAGCCCAAGACGGCTTGGCCGACCCAATCATTTTAGGAACGGAAACGGAAGTCAATGCCGTGCTGGATGCCAGCCAAATTACGTTGCCATCCAACGCTGAAATCATTGACCCGAAGACGTATCCGGATGACCAATTCGATGAAATGTTAAACGCCTTCGTTGAACGGCGGAAAGGGAAGAATACGCCTGATGAAGGCCGTGAATGGTTGCGTAACGTTAATAACTACTTCGGAATCATGTTAGTTTACATGCACAAAGCGGACTGCATGGTTTCGGGGGCAATCAGTCCAACCGGCGATACGGTCCGGCCAGCGCTTCAAATCATTAAAACGAAGCCGGGTGTTTCCCGGACAAGCGGTTCATTTATTATGACCCGCAACGACGGTAAGGAAACGTACGTCTTTGCCGACTGTGCGATCAACATTAACCCGTCAGCGGAAGAATTAGCTGAAATTGCCGTTGAAAGTATTAAGACGGCCCGGTTATTTGACATTGATCCGAAGGTTGCCATGTTGAGCTTCTCAACGAAAGGCTCTGCCCATTCAATGGAAGTTGCGAAGGTAATGGAAGCAACGCAAATTGCCCAAAAGAAAGCTCCGAATGAAATGATCGACGGCGAATTGCAATTCGATGCCGCCTTGATTCCAAGTGTCGGCGCAAGCAAGGCACCGGGATCAGAAGTTGCAGGGCAAGCCAATGTCTTTGTTTTCCCTGACTTGCAATCTGGAAATATTGGTTACAAGATTGCCCAACGGTTAGGCAACTTCACGGCGATTGGCCCGATCTTGCAAGGCTTGAACCAACCCGTTTCAGACTTATCCCGGGGCGCTTCAGAAGATGACGCATACCAAGTGGGAATTATTACCGCAGCTCAAACTTTAATGGAGTAAGAAAATGTTAAAAATCAAAGTTGAATCAGCAGAACAAACGCAAGCAATTGCGAAGAAAATGGGACCATTGTTGCAGGCCCGCGATATTCTTTTGCTTGACGGTGATCTGGGAGCCGGCAAGACGACCTTCACCAAAGGCCTTGCAGAAGGACTCGGAATTCACCGCAACATTAAGAGCCCAACATTTACAATTATCCGTGAGTATCAACAAGGACGCTTGCCGTTGTACCACATGGACGTTTACCGGCTTGAAGAAACCGGCGGCGATGACCTTGGCCTTGAAGAATATTTTGAAGGCGATGGGGTTTCAGTTGTTGAATGGTCACAATTTGTCGGTGATGAAATTCCGGCTGACAAGTTGATTATTCATTTAAAAAAAGATAATCACGATGATGACATTCGCTACCTTGAATTTGAACCGCACGGAAAGCGGTATGAAGAATTGGTGAACGAGTTAGAAAAGCAATTGTAGAAAAAAGGAGACCGCGACATAAATCGCAGCCTCCTTTTTCTATACACTTTGCACATACGGCTTCAGTGCCGGCGTACCAAAATGATTGATCTGTTCAAGTAAAATATTAGCGCAGGCCTCGCAGTCATCAAGCGCGTTGTGGTGATGCTCAAGGTTAATGTCGAGCGCATCGCAGACGGTATTCAACCGGTAATTCGGCAATCCTTTATAGAACGCCCGGCTGGTTGCCAGCGTATCAAGGGAGAGGTAATGCGGTTCCGGTAATTGATAGTGTTCCAGTGTTTTCTTGAGAACGCTGTTGTCAAATCGTGCATTGTGAGCGACCACGATTTGATCCGGACCGAAGAATTGCTGAATGTGCGGCCAAAGTTCATTGAATTTCGGTGAATCGGCAACCATTTCCGGTTTGATGCCGTGAATCTGAATGTTGCGCCAGAAAAAGTCTGATTCTGGTTTGATCAGTGAATATAATTCATCAACGATTTGATTATTTTGAACAACGGTTAGCGCTAACGAGCAGGCACTATCCCGTTTGCCGTTGGCCGTTTCAAAGTCAATTGCCACAAAGTCCATTGGTTTGCTCCTTCAAAGATTTATTGCCATTATTGTATCATTTTATTGCGGAATATTTATAATAAAAATGTTAAAATGAAAAAGCAAGCAAATTCGAGCAGAATTGTGAAGATTTGATTTGAATCAAATTGAGGTTTGAGGGTTTTAATATGGATTTTGAAAAGTTAACAGTTAAAAAAGAATTACAGGGAATCGAAGTTCAGTTTGATGAACCGCTCGCAAATTACACCAATACCTGTACGGGAGGTCCATCTGATATTTTAGCGTTGCCGGCTTCAATTCAGGAAGTCAAGCGCGTAATCGACTGGACGAATCAAAAAAACGTGCCATTGACAGTCATCGGCAACGCCAGCAACCTGATCGTTAAAAACGGCGGAATTCGCGGCATGGTCATGATCTTGACGAAATTAGACCGAATCAAGTTATTAGCGAACCAAATTATCGCGCAGTCGGGTGCATTGCTGATCGATGTTGCGCAAAAGGCAAGCGAGGCCAGTTTAAGCGGTATGGAACCTTTGTCAGGAATTCCAGGCAGTGTTGGCGGGGCGGTCTTCATGAACGCTGGCGCATATGGTGGCGAAATTTCACAGGTCGTCAAGTCGGTTGAAGTGATTACCCGTCAAGGTGAATTAAAGACTTATCGCGGCAATGAATTGCGTTTTGGTTACCGCCACAGCCGGCTGCAGGATGAAGATGAAATTGTTTTGCAAGCAACCTTTTCATTGAAGGCTGGAAATCAGGAAGAAATCATCAACGCCATGCGCGAATACAGTTTCTTGCGGGCTTCTAAGCAACCCCTTGAATACCCATCATGCGGCAGTGTTTTCAAACGCCCAGTGGGACACTATACTGGAAAATTGATTCACGATGCGGGACTTCAAGGGTTTCAAATCGGCGGTGCGCAGGTTTCAAAGAAACACGCCGGCTTTATCGTCAACGTTGATCATGCGACCGCAACGGATTACATGGATGTGATCCATCACATTCAACAAACAATCAAAGAAAAATTTGACGTTGATCTTGAAACCGAAGTGCGGATCATCGGTGAAGATTAATGATAAAAAATTGATTTTACGGGACTGTGGCAGCTGTCACGGTCTCTTTTTTCGCGCCGAAAAAAGAAAAGTGTAAAAATGATAAAAT
>NZ_LWUD01000039.1 GCF_001654615.1 Ligilactobacillus aviarius | reverse complement strand
ACCAATGCCATTTGCCGATTTACCTTCGGCAATCCTCTTACGGTAAATCGTGTGAAACGCAAACTAGCCTTCAACGTTCCAAAGACAGGCTCAACATCAAATTTTCTTTGATAATAAAGAGCCTTTCCTTCAGAAGATGAAAGCTTATCCTTAGCTTTATTTTTAAAGTATTCCCATTCAGGATTAATATAGATTTTTTTAACGTGTCCTTTAGGTGTAAGTGAATCCGGGATTACTTGATGATTTTCATCATATTTTTCAGCAGCATAAACTTTAAATTTTCGTTCAAATCCATAACTGTCATGTCTTACGGAATATCTCAAGAAATTAAATCTTACTCCATTACAGTTAACAAAATAATCATCTTTTTCGTTATACTCCCAATTCATAACCTTACGGTCATCCACTTTCCACTTATGACTTTCTTCCTTTAGCATCGTTGAATATGGAATAAATGCATTACAATTAGGAAAATGATCTTCAATAAAACGATAATTGGTTTCAGAACCATAACCGGCATCAGCGATAATGTTTTGGGACAACACGTTTTGATTATTCAAAATATTTAGAAATGGAATTAGGGTTCGAGTATCAGTAGGATTTTGTGCAAGATAATATCCTAAAACAAATTGATTATTAGTAGCGATTTGAAGGTTATAGGCCGGTTTCGTTTGTCCATTTTTCATTGGATCTTCCTTAAGTCGCATAAATGTCGCATCAGTATCAGTCTTAGAATAACTATTACGTGAACCATAGGTTTCAAGTTGTTTTTGATATTCTAATTCTTTATCAATACACTGTTTAAGTTTCCGATGTTTCGATTTTAATTTTCTTCTTTTTTGTTTATCGGGATTAGGAGATAATTTTGGATTCTCCTCGATTTTACGATTTAACTCGTCAATTCGATTCTCAAGGCGTGCAAGGATCAATTCCCAATCATCATAATTTTCAATTCCAAGATTAACTGCTTCGTTAATTTCAGAAATCAATTTTTCTGCTTTCTTGGCGTTTAATTCAGAATACCGAATGGTATTTTTTCGCCAAACAAAAGAATACTTGTTTGCGTTGGCATGAATCTTAGTTCCATCAATGTAAACTGCCTCGTCAATTAAGTTATGTTGACGAAGAATCGAAATTAAATTGGCTGAGAAATTTTGAAAAATATCATCGATTTCTTTAGAAGTAATGAAGCGAGCAATTGTACGATAAGATGGACAATCAGCTTGAACTAGCCATTCTGCATATTTATTTTCTCGTGCAAAAGTTTCAATTTTACGACATGAATAAACACCGCGAGAGTAAGCAAATAAGATCAATTTTAATAATGCAGGAGAAGAATAGACCTGTGGTCGTCCAAAAATATAGTTTTTAGCAATATTTAAACTATCAATAAAATCGTTAATTAATGAATCTTGA
>NZ_LWUD01000038.1 GCF_001654615.1 Ligilactobacillus aviarius | reverse complement strand
AAGGCTAGTTTGCGTTTCACCCGATTTACCGTAAGAGGATTACCGAAGGTAAATCGGCAAATGGCATTGGTTATTATGGCATGGAATATGAAAAAATTGACCAATAAGATTGGCCAATTTTGTGAATATCAATTTAATCTAAAGGAAAAAATAGCGAAATCCAATTTTCTTAAATTGAATTTCGCTATCTTTATAATTGAGACTGTTTATTTAATACTTATGTCACAGCCTTTTGTTATATTCGCATCAAAACAAACGAGTTACGACGCGAAGCTAATTCGAAAATCTCCGAATCTATGCTCCGCGATCTGTTCGCTTTTCTGTTTCCACCACGCTCGTTTTTTACGCTTTGTCACATCTTCTTTTTGATTATAAAACGAACAAAAAAACAATAACTACATAATTTATCACTGGATTATATGTCAAAATTTGACATATACGAATGATGATTAAAATTTAAAGTAATTGTAATATTTCTCGATTAAACGTTTTATGTAATTGGACAAAACATTATAAATTCAACGAATCAGCCCCCTAATATCGATGACAATTTTTTTGTTACCTAAAAATTATTAAGTATGAAATTTAAAATCCACATTTTCAGAATATTGACATTTGTAAATGTTGCGGTATAACTATTTTGAGACAAATAGATTTAGTTTAATGAATTGAATAGGAGTAGGGATTGTTATGAAAAAGAAAACAATTACTGCAATTGCCTTAGGTGCCGCAGCAGTTACTGCTGGAATGGCAACTGGCAATGCTTCAGCAAATAACGTTTCAACTAATAATTCACAAATTGAAACATCTGCAAAGAAAGCAACAAGCCAAAATCAAACAAAGGCTTCATCAGAATCAGAAGCTAAAAGCGATTCAGTTGCAACGGCTACTGCTTCAAAAGCAAGTTCAGCAGCCGCAAAGTCTTCAGCAACTGCAAACTCAACTTCTGCTGAAAGTAATTCACAAGTTGCAAACAGTCAATCAACAATGAGCAATGCAACTTCTGAAGCTTCAACAGGTTCAATGAGTACTCGCGGCGCTGCTTCGTCATCAAATGGTGCAACAAGCAATCACTCATCAAGCAAGAGTTCAAAGAATGAAAGTTCAGCAAGTTCTGCCAAGGCAAGCTCAACAGCATCACAATCAAGTAATGAAGCTGCAGTTAACCCTGAAACAGCCGGCTTCCAAGCACACGGAACCCAAGCAAATGAACATAACATTCCTGCAATGGTTAAGAAGGAAGCTGCTCAAAATAAGGAAAAGTTTGAACAACAACTTGTAAATCCTGATGCTCGGGCTGCATATGACAAGTTAAATGCCAATGCGAAGGAAATCGCCCAAGCAGCAAATATCGACTTGGCTAAATTAACTCACCAAGAAATTGACGCATTAAACAGCGTTAAGATGGATAGTACTCCAGAATCAGGAACCGTTACATATACAGATTATGCTGATATTGCAAAGGACATGATCAACCGGAATCCACAATATGCAATTCCGCAATTTGATCCAAGCACGATCAAGAACTTTCCAGCAGCAACAACTGCTGATGCTGAAACTGGTAAGGTTGAACCGCTTGATATTTGGGATTCATGGCCAGTAATGAACGCTAATACGGGTGCAGTTACAGATTGGAACGGTTACCAATTAGTCTTCGGAATGGCCGGAAGTCCATCAAATAACAGAGATAACCACTTGTATCTTTTCTACACCAAGTATGGTGACGAAAACTTCAATGATTGGAAGTGCGCAGGTCCTGTCTTCGGCTTTGGTCAAAACTCAGTTCACCAACGCTGGTCAGGTTCTGCTTGCGTCAACTCAGACGGAACGATCCAGTTGTACTATACAGATGTTGATACATCAACTGGTCACAATGACCAACGAATCGCAACGGTAACCTTGACATTGGGTGTAAATAATGGCCAAATTTCAATCGTTAACCGGCAAAATGAAAAGATCCTCTTTGCAGGCGATGGAAAGCTTTACCAAACATTTGCCCAATTCGAACAAGGCAACATGAACGTTGATAACTTCTGCTTACGTGACCCGCACATCTTCGTTGATAACGGTCAACGTTACTTAGTATTTGAAGGTAGTACCGGTTCAGATAACTACCAAGGCATGGATCAAATCTATAACCTTGGAAACTACGGTGGTGCAACAATTGCTGACGACGTTAATGACATGTTCCAAATCATTAACAACAGCGATATGACAGCTCGTGGTTCATACGCTAACGCTGCAATCGGAATTCTTAAATTAGGCGGAACGGAAAAGGACCCAACAGTTGCTCAAATTTATGCTCCGTTAGTTCAAGCACCATTGGCAACTGATGAAATTGAACGGCCAGACATTATCAAGATCAACGGCAAGTACTACTTGTTTGATGATGCACGTTTGAACCGTGGAACAAATGACCCATCATGGCAAGCTGCTGACAAGGCTGTTGGTGACAATGTTATCATGCTTGGCTTTGTTTCAGACCACTTAACATACGGTTACAAGCCATTGAACGGCACAGGAGTTGTCTTAACAGCAACTGCCAATGCTAACTCAAGAACTGCAACCTATGCTTACTATGCTGTTCCGATCCTTGGTAAAGATGGTCAACCAACAAACTATGTTTTGATCACTGACTACATGACAAACCGGAACTGGGTTGCTGGTAAGGGTAATGATGCAACATGGGGTCCAAGCTTCATCGTTGAAATCATGCCAGACGGTACAACTCGGGTTGTTCCAGGCTCAGTAACAAAAGAACAAGGTGTTTGGGTATTAGATGGCGATACCGAATTTGCACCAATTTACAATGGCTCAGCTGTTAAGGTTGTAAGCAACAAGAAGAATGGTGCAAACGGTCAAAAGAACGCTGAAAAGATTTACTACGACGCTCAAAAGAGGAACTTAGTGGTTTCACGGGCAAATGCTAATGAAGTTCAAGCTGACACTGTTCAAAGTGTTCGCATGGCTAACAAGGCAAATGCAACCAAGAGCGCAAAGAACACATCTGCAAACGGATTGCCACAAACTGGTGAAACAACTTCAAACAAGACAGTTTGGGGAATGATTTCAATGGCAATGGCAAGCATCTTGGCAGCATTCGGATTTGCTGACAAGAAGCGTCGCGGATAAAATTCGATGATTTAATATTTGAAGGACTTGGCCAGATGGTTGAGTCCTTTTTGATTAGGAAAGGATTGTTTGATAATGAAGTATTGTTCAAATTGCGGAAGCAAACTGCCTGAGGATGCTGAATTTTGTACTGAATGCGGGCAAAGGGTCAATTCTGCTCCGCAAACCCAACTGCAAGCTCAGGCAAAAGCCAAGAAAAAGTGGGGACCAGGTAAGATTATCTTAACGGTTATTGGAGTAATTTGTGTTCTCGGAATTGCGGGTTTTATGGGAATGCGGGCTTATTATTCCCAACTGGATCATTTTGTTCCAGATAGTCTTTGCGGATTAACGCTGAAAGTCGAAAGCGGCGAAGTGAAGACGATTTTTGGAAGTCAGTCATTTTCGCAAAAGCAGCTTAACGATTTTAGTAAAGACTTTGACGACTGCGCATATGCATTTGGAAGTGACGGTTCAATTGCCGAATACGAAGGCAAATACGGTGACAGCTTTAATGCTGATGCATATGTTAAAAAACACAGCTGCGGCAGTTATACGGTCGGGAAAAACTCCATTACGATCAATGATAATAGTGAAAGTTCACCAATTAAGCTTGAAATTACGAATATGACCAAGAGCAACGGTAAATTTCACGGTCAATTTAAGGCAACGGTCAGTTGTGATGGTGGAACGGCCGTTATTCGTGGAATGGCAACGTTCTGGCTGGCGGCGGATTAAATGAAAATTCGGCAACGATAATTAAAAAATTATTATTGTCGAATTTTTTATTTTATTAAGGCTTAAAAACGCTTTAATGGCCGTTAAATGCGAATTATTAGTTCCAAAATAAATATTGTAATTTGTTTACAAAAAGTTTAACCTTTAACGTTTTAATCAAAATTAATTGAATTTATGATATACTATCAACAGTTATGCTTGGAAATAGACTTCCCAAGCTTTAAAGGGCGTTAGAGGGATAAGTAATTTCCAAAAAGGAAGTGAAAATTTTTATGTCAAAGAAGACAATCGGTTGGGTCATTGGGTCAATTGTCGTTCTTGGAGCTGGCGGCTATGCATTAGCCCGTTATAACACGGACAGTATGGCACACGTAATCTATCAAGAGGTTACGCATACCGAATCGACAGCTGCAAGTTCTTCAACGGCGAAGGAAGATTCCGTAAAGGTAGTTACCGATACGGATAAAAAGCCGGCGAAAGCAACGACAGGCAAGACTCAATCTGCAAGTCTAAATGATATCCAGAAAATCTTATCAAGTAAAAATTATACCGGTGCCTATGTAATTTCAGAAAATGGGAAGATTTCTCAAACTGATTTTACAGGGAAGAATGCTAACCAAATGAACGGTAAGTTCTACTTGGCAACTGATACGGAAAACATGCTGACGGCAGCAGCAATTTTGCATTTGGTTGATCAAGGCAAGTTGAAGTTATCAACGCCGATCAGCAAGTATTTCAGTTCATTGTCAACTTCAAATAAGGTTACGGTTCAAACCCTTTTGGACATGACATCGGGCTTATCAAATGATTCAGTTCCAAGTAATCAATTAACAAATGTGTTGAATTGGAATATTGATCACGCTGAAGCAGGTTCAACGGGACAGTATAATTATCAGGAAATCAACTATGTATTACTTGAAGGCATTGTTTCACAAGTAACAAATCAATCATATCAAGACTATATTACCAAGACGTTCTTGCAACCAAATGAATTGAGTGAGGTTAAATTTGCTTCACAAGTTGATAGCAGTAAGATGGCAACACCGTATAACAACGGCCAGCCAGTATCAGACCCGACATTGGCAAAGGCGATGAATAGCCAAATGGGTCAAAATCAATTGGTTGCATCGCCATGGAACTTATTGAAGTTAACGCAAGTCTTAGTTAAGGAATATGGCAATAATCCAAACTTTATCAGCAGTCAGCCAACCGGTCGATTGATCAAGAGCGGCGACATGTACTATGTTTCAGGCGGAATTGTCGGATACCGGACCTCAATTGCAATCAGCAAAGATGGCAAGAAGGGAATCGTATTGATGAGTAACGATTCAAACGGAAAGGATAATTTAACTTCGCTTGTTAAAGAAGCATATGGTAAATTGAAATAACTTTTAGGAGGCATACTCACATGAACGAGGCGAATAGCCAACAAAATTCATCGAATTTTTTAGACATAAATAAAATCTTAGCAGTTTTAAGAAAAAGAAAGAAAACAATTATTATTAGCACTTTAGTATGTGCGTTTTTAATGCTTTTTATGTCTGTTTTTGTAATTTCACCAAAATATAGTTCAAGTACAGATATCCTGGTTAATCGAAAAGTAGACAACCAAGTTAACGCTCAAGCACAGTTACAAGCTGATGTTCAAATGATTAGTACATATAAGGATATTATTACTAGCCCAACTATTTTAAATGCTGTTAGCACCCAATTAAAGGATCAAGGATTTAACATGACGCCTGCTAATATTAAGAGTTGTATTAGTATCAGCAATCAGCAAAATTCACAAGTGTTTACAGTTGCTGTCAAAGCTAAGAATCCACAATTAGCAGCTGCAATTGCTAATACGACTGCAAATGTATTTAAGGTTAAGGTAAAAAAGATCATGAGTGTAAATAATGTATCTATTTTATCTAAAGCAGAAGAGAATCCAAAGCCAGTATCACCAAAAGTTGTATTAAATACTTTAATTGGATTGATTGTTGGATGTGTGCTTGGATTATTCTTGGCATTTATCTTTGATAGCATGGATCGAACAATCACTGATGAATCATTTATTACTGAAGAATTAGGATTAAATGATTTAGGAATTATTAATGAAATTCCAGCAAATAAAGTTAAACGGATGATTTCATCAAAGCGAATTGCTTCACGTGGAACGAGAAAACGGAGGGTTTAGTTAATGGGACTTTTTGATCAGTTTAAAAAGAATAAAACAAAACTTGACGAAGACAGTATGAAGTATGGGGTCGCATTAATTACCCGTGACGATCCAAAGTCTGGAATTTCAGAACAGTATCGGACAATTCGGACAAACTTGAAATTTTCATTCTTAGATCCAGACTTCAAGATTTTGGCGGTAATGTCGGCCCTTCCGTCTGAAGGAAAGTCAACGGTCAGTGCGAACTTAGCGGTTACCTGGGCGGAAGAAAAGAAACGGGTGTTGTTAGTCGATGCCGATTTACGGCGGCCAACAGTTCATCAAACTTTTGGAGTATCAAACCGTTATGGCCTTTCAAACATCATTACGTCTTCATCAAGTACGGTTAATGTTTCTGAAATGATTGATAAAACAGAAATTGAAAATCTAGATGTTTTAACAAGTGGGCCGACACCGCCAAATCCTGCGGAATTGTTAGGGTCAAATAGATTAAGTCAATTATTGGATTTCTTAAGAGAAAAATATGATTTCATTATTTTAGATGCCCCGCCGGTTGATACCGTTACTGATGGTCAAATTGTTGGAACCCGGGCAGACGGAGTTGCCTTGGTTACTCCTCAAGGAATTGCAACCAAGGATGCCGTTATGCGGGCCGTTAAACTTCTTCAACGGGTTAACGCCAACATTTTGGGAGTTATCATGAACCGGTTTACTGCTCAAGAAGCGGGCGGATACTATGGCGGATATTATGGTAACTATTACGGTGGCAGTTATTATGGGACCGACGATTCTTCTTCACGAAAAGGATCGAAAAAAAGAGGTAAAAAATAATGACATTAGTTGATTTGCACTCACATATTTTGCCTGGGGTTGATGATGGTTCACCAGACCTAGAAACATCCTTAGAGTTAGCACGGGAATCAGTTGCAGATGGGGTAACCCACATGTTGTTAACCCCGCACCATATGGATAGTAACTATGTTAACCATAAAAGGGATGTAATTGAAAAGACAAACGCTTTTCAACAGGTTCTTGACCGGGAACAAATTCCATTAAAGGTTTTTCCGGGACAAGAGGTTCACTTAACGGAACATTTGGTCGAAGCAATCGATCATGATGATATTCTGTATGCTGACGCGGATAATCGCTATATCATGTTGGAACTTCCGCATACGCATGTCCCGGAATATTTCATGCGGAATATTTTTCCGGAACTGCAGGCTCGCGGAATTACGCCGGTAATTGTTCACCCTGAACGGAATCAAGGAATCCAACGTGATCACCAATTGTTATACGACATGGTAAAGGCTGGTTGTCTGACACAATTGACAGCTAACAGTTATCTAGATACGTTCGGGGAACAGGTTACCCAGTTAACACAAGAAATTATTGATGCAAATCTTGGCTCAACGTTCTCTTCAGACGTTCATGCATATAAGGGAAGACGCAGCCGAATGAATGCGGCTTATCAAAAATTAGTTGATAATGACCGCGACAAAGCAGTTACATATACTGAAAATGCCAAGGCAATTTTAAACGGTGAAGATGTTCCGATGCCGGGCATTCAAGAGATTCGTACAAAGAAAAAGAGTTTTTGGGACAAACTTTTTAAAAGTAAGAAGTAAAGTGAAAGGACGACTATATTCATGAGTAATGTATTGATCACAGGTGGTGCAGGTTTTGTAGGGTCAAACCTTGCAGATCGGTTAGTAGCACAAGGGGACAAAGTTACAATCGTTGATGATTTATCAATGGGGTTAGTTGAAAACATTCCGGATTCAGATTTAGTAACATTCTACGAAGAATCAATTACAAATAAGGAATTCATGGAACACTTATTAGTAAAGAACAAATTTGACTACATTTACTTGTTTGCCGGGGTTGCCAGTGTTGCCGATTCAGTTGCACGGCCATACGAAACCCACCAGGTAAACCAAGAAGCAAATGTTTTCTTGTTAGAAGTTATTCGGAAGCGTAAATTACCGGTAAAGAAGATCTTATTTGCATCTTCAGCAGCGGTTTACGGTGATGATCCACAACTTCCAAAGACAGAATTATCACGGATCAAACCATTGACGCCATATGCAATCGATAAGTTTGCTTCAGAACGTTACATGATCGACTATGGCAACTTGTATGATCTTCCAACCGTTGCAGTACGGTTCTTCAATATCTTCGGGCCAAAGCAAAACCCATCTTCACCATATTCAGGAGTAATCTCAATTATTACGGATTGCATTCGGGAAGGAAAGACATTCAACCTTTACGGTGATGGTGAACAAGTCCGGGACTTCGTCTACATTGATGATGTTATCGATGCATTGCTGCTGTTGACTCGGAGCGATAAAGCAGCTGAAGCTCACGGCACATATAACATTGCTGCCGGAAAGAAAACAAGTGTTAATGATATGATCGCAGCATATGAAAAAATTACGGGCAAGAAACTTGATATTAACCAAGAAGCTGCACGGCAAGGCGACATCAAGTACTCATATGCTGATATCAGTAAGTTAGCAGGTCTAGGTTACAAACCAGCTTACAACATTGAAACTGGTTTGGAAAAGTATTGGGAATATATCAATAAATAAGAGGGTTGTAGGATCGTGAGAACTAATAGTGTACCAAAGGGAATTTCACGGGTTCGGCGTGCGAGCCGGGTTCGTCCAATTGAACGCCAAGCATTAAAGAAGAAAAAGGTTGAAGCAACCAAGAAAGTTGCAACCAACTATTCATACGAAGATAAACTTAAAGAACCAATTAAGAGCGATTATTTACCGGTTAAGCGGTTGTTCGACATTTTGTCAGCCAGCGGATTAATGGTTGCTACCAGTCCGGTTGTGTTGCTTTTCGGAATTTTAGTTAAGTTAGAAACTCCCGGAAGCATGTTTTACAGTCAAGAACGCGTTGGATTAATGGGCAAGCGGTTTAAGGTAACCAAGTTGCGTTCAATGTATACGGACGCTGAAAAGAATAGCGGGGCTGTTTGGGCATCAAAGAACGATTCACGGGTGACAAAGGTCGGAAAGTTTATCCGGAAAACGCGAATCGATGAACTTCCGCAATTATGGAACGTTATCAAGGGTGATATGAGTATGATCGGCCCGCGCCCAGAAGGCCTGAATTAACCGAAAAGTTCAGTAAAGAAGTTAAGGACTTCGAACAACGGTTACGGGTCCTTCCTGGATTGAGCGGTTACGCCCAAGTCCACGGAGGATATGATGTTACCCCTGAAGAAAAATACAAGTTAGACAAGTATTACATGGATAATATCAGTTTAAAGGAAGACTTAAAGATTATTCTCGAAACAATTCGCGTTGTTTTGACAGGTGATGGAGCAAGATAATGGAAAAAATTTCAGTTTTAATGTCAGTTTACCGGAAAGAAAATCCTGAATATTTGAAAAAATCAATTGATAGTCTTTTAAAACAGACATTAGATCCAAATGAAATTGTAATTATTAAAGATGGTCCATTAACATCGGAATTAAATCATGTGTTGAATAATTATTTAAAAGATTATCCAACACTTTTTAGTGTATATGAATTTAAAGAAAACCACGGCTTGGCATATGCCCTTGCATATGGGGTTCAACATGCAAAGTATGAATACATTGCGCGAATGGATTCGGATGATGTCGCAGCGACGGACCGGTTAGAAAAGCAATTAAAAGCAATGGTCAAAGATAACTACGATATCTATGGCGGACAAATTGAAGAATTTGAAACAGAAACCAAAGAGATCATTGCAAAGCGGGAAGTTCCAACTGATTTATATCACATTAAGGAATTTGCTCACCGGCGCAATCCGATGAATCACATGACCGTAATGTTCCGTCGAAGTAAAATCCTTGAGATTGGAAATTATCATGGAATCAATGGCTTTGAAGATTACGAGTTATGGGTGCGTGCAATTCAAGCCGGTTATAAGCTAGGAAATAGCGAAGATGTGTTTGTGTATGTTCGAGCAGGCCATGATATGATGAGCCGGCGGGGCGGATTAAGTTATATTAAGAATAATTTTGAAGCTCGGAAAGCATTCAAACAAAGCGGTTTTTATAATTCAAAGGACTTTTTGATAACGACGGTTGGAATTGCGGCAACAAGCTTAATTCCTGATAAGTTAAGATATTTTGTTTACTATAAGTTGTTAAGAAAATAGTGGAGAGTAGTATATGGTAGTATTAATATCATTTTTATTTATTTTAATGGTGATATGTTTGCCAGTTATTGGAGGAATTGTTTCTTTTGGAGGAGCTTTTCTTTTAAATAAACGGGCAGCTAGAGTTTGCTTAGTTGTATCAGTTTTTACACTAGGAATTCTTTCAATTCTCTTTGTTCCGTTTGTTAGAAATGATTTGTATCGTTATTTCCAAACGATGCAATCAGTTCAATACTTACAAAATTTACACCAGTTTTTTGAGTATGCAAAAACAGATCCAATTTTGCAATATCAAAATAATCCATTATTTAACATACTTGAATTTGAAATTGCGAAAACTCATCATTTTTATTTTTTGCCATACATTGATACGATTGTTTGCTATACATGTGTTTTATATCCAATCTTTGATTTAAAAGAACACGGGAAAGTATCAAATGTATTTTCATTATGGCTTGCTATCGGTGGAGTGTCTACATTCTATTTCTTTTACATTTTAACGTATATCAGATGGGTTATGGCATGTGCGTTATTTGTTTTAGTTTCATATCTATATTTCTTCAAATTAAAAAAAGCAAGGTATCTTTGGCTTTATTTAATTCCGGTTTTCTTCCATACTGGAATAATTTTAGCTGTTTTAATTGCAATTTATATTGCATTATTAAAACGAGTAAAAATCAGTAGCTTAATCATTCCAATTCCATTTTTTGTGTTAATTCTTGTGTCATCATTAGTATTGAATGTGTCAGGTGGTTCAAGTAATATAATTTTTAAATTAGTTGGAATGTTACAAAGTTATACTGTTATTGCTAAACCTTCTGATTTTTCAGACTGGGTAGTGTTTATAGCTAATTTAATTGGTACGTGGATTCTAGTAGTTGTTGCACTGTATTTTGCTATGAATGGAAATGAAAAGTTAAAGAATAAATTTACGGCATTAACAGTATTAGAATCGCTATGCTATGCTTTCTTGTTAACTTCGATCCAAATAACAGAGCGGTATAGTTTGATTATATCAATGCTTGCAATAATTACATTAATTGAAAACTTTAATAATTTAAACAATAAAAATAGAGTTTTGCCAATGATTCTCATTTCGTTTAGTATTTTGGTCAAAATCTATGCGGCATACTTAAAATTCAAAGGAATGCAATTCTCAATTCCTTTATCTAAGGCCATGTTTGCCAACGTTTTCTTCTATATTAGTGAATTATTAAAGAATGCACCGACTTACTTCTGGTGGGGAAATTAAAAGTAGATTAGGAGAGTTAAAATGTTAACTTATGCATCGGTTATTGTTACTTTTAATCGAAAGGCGTCTGTTCGAGAAGCGTTGTTACGTCAATTTAATCAGACGGTTCAAGCTCAAAAAATTATTGTAGTGGATAACGCCTCTACAGATGGAACACATGAATACATTGAAGATATTTTACAGAGTCATGCAGAGCAAGTAAAATATTTGCGATTGGATGAAAATTTAGGTGGATCAGGCGGCTTCTACTATGGAATGAAAGAAGCATTGAATGAGCATACTGATTTAATTGGAATTTCAGATGATGATGCTTCGTATGATGAAGATTATTTTGAAAAAATTATTAAAGCAGCGGAAAATAATCCCAAAGATATGGCCTTTTGCGGCGCAATGTATGATCATGGGGAAATGACGGCTGAGACAGCAGGAACTGCCAAACATTTATTAAGTGATAATACCTTAAAGTTTCAATGGGCGACAAAGGATGAGTATCTTAATGGAGATTTTTACGTTGATAATTGGTCATTTGTTGGACCGGTATTTCGCTCAAAACTTGTTGAACAAATTGGCCTGCCAAATAAAGATTTCTTTATTTGGTTCGATGATTCAGAGTACGCAGTAAGGATGCATCAACTGGGTTACAAATACCATGTAGTGGTTAATGCACATATTAATTTAAACTCTGATGTTAAAGCTGCTCAGGTTCCACTTTGGAAAAAATATTATGGGTTTAGAAATGAAATTTACACAATAAAGAAGTATGGAAAAAATAAAATCATTTCAGACACATACCCGTTCTATATGCTCCTAAGAAAGTATGCTTCAGTTTATTTAAAAAATTCAGAATTTAAGGGCCGCAGGGGCAAAGCTTTAAAAATCTTTACGAAGGCGTTTAATGATGGAATGGGTAATAGACTTGGAAAAAGTATTGATCCAGCAAATAAGGGTAAGTATTAAGAGTGGGGTTTCCAAATGAAAGTATGTTATATCATAACGACTACGACTAATTGTGGACCAGTTAATGTTGTTTATAACATGTTAACTGAATATAGAAAATTTAACGTTATTCCTACAATCGTTACATTAAAACCTGATGACTCTCAGAAATCTCGTCAAAAAGATTTTGAGAAATTAGGTGTAAGAGTTAAGCATTTTTTTGATTTAAAAACACAAAAGAAAGATATTCTAGATTTCATTGAAAAAGAAAAGTTTGACGTAGTTCATTCACATGGGCTAGTACCAGATTATATTAATAGCTATCTAGAAAAAAAAGAAAAGGAAAAAATTTTCCATATTACCACTCTTCATAATTATCCATTTGATGATTATGTAAAATCAAAAGGCTTTTTATTTGGAAACGCAATGGCCGTTTTACAACTTACGGCAGTGAAAAACTTATATAAAGTTGCTTGTTCTAAGTCAATTTGTTCTGATTTTAATAAGATTGGAATTAAAACTGATGTTATTCAAAATGGAATAATTTTTCCAGACAAATTAGTAAGACAAAAAAAGAGCAATCAGAAGCCAACGTTTCTTTATTTAGGAAGAATTCACAAACGGAAAAATGTTGAATTTTTAGTTAAATATTTTCAGTTTCATCCAGAATATGATTTCTGGATCGTGGGTGATGGGGCCGAATATGAAAATATAAAGGAACAATGTGCTTCGATTGCAAATATTACAGTATTTGGGAAAACAGAAACGCCAAATGAATTTTATCAGAAGGCGGACTACTATATTTCTGCTTCAACATCTGAGGGGTTACCATTATCAGTATTGGAAGCAATGTCGAATGGACTTCCATGTATATTGTCTGATATTAACCCACATAAAGAAGTTATGGACCCTGATAAAGGAGTAATTTTTAAGAATAATGACATCGATGATTTAGATGAAGCAATAAAAAAGGTTATTGATTCTGAATTTGATGCTACTAAAATTTTTGAGGAAACTAAATCAAAATTCGATACTGAAGTAATGATGTCAAATTATGTGGATTTATACGAGAAACAGGAGAAACATGTATGATTATCTCAACTGAACAATTGGAAAAATTACATCAAGTAGAGTTGAAGGCACTGCTAAAGTTTGATCAGGTATGTCGAAAATATAATCTTCAATATACTTTAGATGGTGGAACATTGCTTGGCGCAATTCGTCATAAAGGATTTATCCCGTGGGATGATGATACGGATGTATGCATGCTTAGAGAAGATTTTGAAAAATTAAGATCAATTCCTAAAGAAGAATGGGGAAATGATTTCTTTTATCAATCACATGAGACTGATCCTAACTATAAATATACGTACGATAAGTTACGGGTGAATGGTACATTTTTTGGTGAAAAAGCATTGGACCATACGGGAATAAAAAATAACGGAATCTTTTTAGATATTTTTCCTTTAGATGCGGTTCCAGATGATGCAAGGCAGAATAAACAAATTTTTGATTTTGAGTTATTAAGACTTTTATTCATGTCAAAGTACATCAATATTGATTATCGCCATGGATTTGAAAAGAAGGTTGCTAAAACTATTCGAGTTCTTTTTAAGGGTGTAAGTACTGAAAAAATGTTCAATGCAACTGAAAAAATCATTAAGAAATATAACAATCAAGGATTCACACGGAACCGTTCTTTTGCAAGCTTTAATTTGAAAAATAATGTGTATGACAGTAGCTTCTTAGAGGAAACCTATGATGCAGAATTTGAAGGATATAAGTTCAAGGTTTCAAAGCATTATGATGAAATTTTGACTAACTTGTACGGTGATTATATGAAATTACCTCCAAAAGAAGAAAGAATCAACAAGCATGAAGTTACAGGATTGATTGTTTAATAAGGAGTTTATATGAGTTTTAGTTATATTCCAGTAATAGTTACATTTAATCGAAAAGATAAACTGATAACAGCAATTCAAAGCGTATTGGATCAAACGATTAAGCCTCAAAAGGTGGTAATTGTTGATAATCATTCGGATGATGGAACTCAAGACTTGGTAAGAAAAAATTATCAGGATGAAATTGAAAATGGGTTAATCGATTATCATTATTTGCCGGAAAATATTGGCGGATCAGGTGGCTTTTCAAAGGGTGTTAAGTACGCAAGTAAATATGAAACGGATTACATTGCAGTTTCAGATGATGATGCTTTCTATAGAAAAGATTACTTTGAGAAAATATCAGATGCGGCCAAGGAGAATCCGTCGGTAAAGGCTTTCCAAGGCGTTGCTTATGATTCTAATGTTGATAAAATTTCTATTCAAGGAAAGAAAATAATAAATTGGAATAGTCTTGATTCTGAGAATATAAAAATGCAAAAACAGGATATTTATGCTGATCTTGCCACCTTTGTTGGTTTTGTTTTCACAAAGGAAATTGTAAGTAAAGTTGGATATCCTGTGGATAATTTCTTTATTTGGAATGATGATGCGGAGTATTCGTTACGTATGCGTAATATAACAAAAATTTTGCAGGTAAAAAATGCTATCGTCGATCATGCAGGAACGCAAAGAGTAGGGGGAACATTGACCCCGATTTGGAAAACGTATTATGGTTTTAGAAATAAGATTGTTTTACGTAAAAAGTATTCTAAGAGTAAATTAGCAGCACAATCAATTAATGTGTTTTTATTGGTACGACAAATAGCAGCAGCGATGCTTAAATCTTCGTATAAAGGAAAAAGACGCGCATATATAAAGGCTTTTATTGATGGTTTTAAAGACGCCCAAAAAGGAAAGATGGGAAAAAATAAAAAATATATGCCTCAACAAGGTTATTAAGGATGGTTTGAATGAAATTAAGTGTAATCATTGCAGCGTATAATGTACAGGATTATATAATTCGGTGCTTAGAATCACTAGCAAATCAAAAAATGAAAGATGTTGAGTTTCTAGTTGTTGATGATGGGTCAACAGATCAAACCGGAAAATATATCCAAGATTTTATAAATAGAGAAAATGATGACCGTTTTTCTTATTTAAAAAAAGAAAATGGAGGGTTATCCTCCGCTAGAAATTTTGGACAAGATCGAGCAAAGGGAGAATATATTTGGTACATTGATGGTGATGACTATATTGAAAACGATTCAAGATTATTAGAAAGACTATATAAAAATGCAGATGAGTCTAGCCTTGATGTTCTTATTTTTAATTTTAAATATGATGGAAGCTGGGGAGAAAAATATTCAAATAATATAGGATTATCTTTAGAACAAGAGTGCTCAACAAATGGAATTTATTATATGACAAATAGAAAATTTAATTACAGCGTATGGCATTATTTATTCAAGCGCAGTATTGTTTGTGATAATAATATATACTTTGTTGATAAGTCAACCGCTGAAGATTTAGGATATACCAGTCAAGTGTTGTTGAAAGCGAAAAAAGTAAAATATGTTCCCATTGTTGCATATGATTATATATATCGAGAAGGTTCAATAACAAAGTCTAAGAACAAGGATAAGATTATAAAAAGAATTAAAGATGTAATTTGCGAAAGTGAAAAGGTTGATTCCGAGTTAAAGGATAAAGGCATAAGGAATGGAAATTCATTAATTTCAGGATATATTGCCCAAGCATTAATGGCATGTGCGACGGGATATGTTCCAATTTCAAGAAAATCAATGCGTTTGTTTTTTAAGGGAAAGGATTTATCTATAAAGGAAAAAATTAAGGTATTTATTTTGCTTTATTTACCGAACAGTATAAGGAAAAAAGTATGTAAGAAAATAATTCTTTAATTTGTATATGGAGAGTTTATGGTGAAAAATGCAATTATTCTAGCCGCTGGATATGGGATGAGAATGGTTCCACTGAGTGTCGAGCAGCCCAAAGCTTTAATTAAAATCCAAGATGAGGTTTTAATCGAGAGAATGATCAGGCAACTTCATGAAGCGAATGTTTTTGATATAAAGATTGTTGTTGGCTTTATGAAGGAAAGTTTTGAATATCTAATTGATAAGTATGATGTTGAATTAATTGTGAATAAAGATTATGAGAATACAAATACAATGTATTCTCTTTATTTGGCGAAAAATTATATAAAGAACACCTATATTTTATCAAGTGATGTTTGGCTTAAGGAAAATATTTTTAACCATTCATCGCTAAATACTTCGTGGTATCTTTTACAAAAAAACAACCATGGAAATTTGAAAGTAAAGGATAATAGCCTTATTTATTACTCAAACCAAGGAACGTGTAAGGCGTTAGGCGGAATCGCATACGTTACTGGTAAAACGGCGGTAATGCTGAAAGAACGGTTAAGCTCTGAAAAAATCGATTATGAATTCTTCTGGGAAAAGGCACTTACTAACCAAGCAGATCAATTAATGTTGACGCCGTTTTATTTGGACTCAAAAGAGGGTGTAGAATTTAATACATACGAACAATTAGTCGAATTTCAAGAAGATGATGATCAATTACATGTTCAGGCAATTGATATCATTGAAGAATGTCTTAAAACTTCTAAGGAACACATAAAAAATATAAGAACCTTAAAAAAAGGAATGACTAATCGATCGTTTATTTTTTCTTGTAATGATGAAAGGTATATTATGCGAATTCCTGGAAAAGGAACTGATGAACTAATTGATCGTCAAGAAGAGGCTGAGGTTTATAAGGTAATTGAAGAAAAAGGCTATGGCGAACCAATATTATTTATCGATCCTAAAAGTGGCTATAAATTAACAAAGTACATGGAAAATACGCGAAATTGTGATATTGATAATTGGAATGATATTGCAAACTGTATGGAGTATCTAAAGAAGTTCCACAAAGAAGGTTTAAAAGTAAATCATACATTTGATTTGTATAAGGAAATAAATTTTTATGAGAAACTACGTGGAAAAACTTCGCTTTATTCAGATTATGATTTGGTCAAAGAGAATGTATTTTCCTTAAAAGAATATATCGATAAACAAGAAAAACAATGGACCTTATGTCATATTGATGCTAATGCGGATAATTTTTTGATTGATAAAAATGATGAACAGAAAATTACTTTAATTGATTGGGAATATGCCGGAATGCAAGATCCGCATGTCGATGTGGCAATGTTTGGTATTTATGCGATGTATGATAAAGAAAAGATGGATCGTTTAATTGATACTTATTTTGACGGAAAAGTTAGGAAAAATGTAAGAGTTAAGATTTATGCTTACATCGCTACATGTGGACTGCTTTGGAGTAATTGGTGTGAATATAAGCATAGTTTAGGAATCGATTTTGATGAGTATTCTTTAGCTCAATATCGGTATGCAAAGGAATATTATCAATACGCAAAAGAATTAATGGGAGAGTAATTCGATGGAGAAAGTTCAAAGAGCGATAATAATGGCGGCGGGGTTCGGCTCACGAATGAGACCGCTAACTTATCAGACACCTAAACCACTAATTAAGGTTAATGGGAAATCAATGATTGAAACGATTATTGAAGGATTAATCAGTAACGGTATTAGTGACATCTATATTGTTGTTGGCTACTTAAAGGAAAAGTTTAATTATTTATGTACAAAGTATGCAGGAATAAAGTTAATCGATAATCCATATTTTGATACATATAATAATATTTCTTCTCTGTACGTTGCGCGTGAATATATTGAAAATTCAATTATCCTTGATGGTGACCAATTGATTTTAAATAGTCAAATTTTAAATGATCAAATTAGTAATTCTGGATATAGCTGTGTGTGGACGGATAAGTATACTGACGAATGGCTAATGAAAGTCAATGAAGATGGGAAAGTATTATCCTGTTCTCGAAATGGCGGAAGTAACGGATATCGTCTTTATAGTATTTCGCGATGGACAAAAGCAGACGGGAAAAAATTAAAGCAGTATCTTGAACAAGATTTCAATGCGGGAAATACTGAAATATATTGGGATGATGTCGTGATGTTTCGGCATTTTGAAGATTTCGATTTAGGAATTTATCCAATAAAGTATAGTGATATTCGTGAAATCGATAATATCAATGAATTGAGTGAAGTTGATAATACATATTTACAGTACTTGAAAGAGAAGGATAATAATTTTGAAAAGTAAAAAAGATTTAATTTCAAAATTAGACATTAAAATGATCATTATTCCAATTGCAGTCCTGCTATTTATTTGTGTGTTATTTGGATTATTTCCGATTGGATCAAAAGAAACATTGGTTGCAATCCGAGGATTTTTGAGCAATCATTTAGGCTTTTTTTACATATTTATTGCATTGATTTTCTTTGTCAGTACGATATTCTTAGCATTTTCAAAGTATGGAAATATTAGGTTAGGAAATCGTGAAAAGCCGCGATACTCAAATATTAAGTGGGGACTGATGGTTTTTACTTCAACGATGTCAGCTGATGTGATCTTTTATTCTCTTTGTGAATGGATGATGTATTCGAAAGAACCTTTTATTCAAACAAATGGCGGTGTTCGGAAGATTGGACTAGCGTATTCTTTATTTCATTGGGGACCACTAGCATGGGGATTTTATATAATGCTTGCAGTTGCTTTTGGATATATGTTGTATGTCGGAAAGCGTCAGAAGCAAAAGTTTTCGGAAGCATGTCGTCCCATATTAGGAAAACGTGTCGATGGAATTTTGGGAAAGATTATTGACTTGTTAGCAATTTTCGCTTTAATTGCGGGTACAGCAACAACCTTTTCAATGTCAATGCCATTAATTACATTGGCCGCTAGTAAGATTTTGCATGTTCCAAATACTAAATTACTGACAGTTATCATTATGATTTTAGTAGTCGTAATTTATACGTCAATTGTTGTTAGAGGAATGAATGGAATCTCAAAATTGGCAACCTTATGTTCAATTTTGTTTTTTACCTTGTTAGGATACTTTTTCTTTTTTGGAGGACAAGGGAAGTACATAATTCAACACGGAATGCAATCGTTAGGATACATGGTTTCTCATTTTCCACAAATGTCACTTACAAATAATCCTATTCACCCCAATGTGTTTGCTCAAAATTGGACAATATATTTCTGGTCATACTGGATGGTATGGTGTGTTGCTACTCCATTCTTTATAGGATCAATAAGTGCAGGAAAGACGATTCGGAGCTTGATCCTTGGAGGTTACGGTTGGGGATTAAGCGGAACTTATTTATCTTTTATTATCTTAAGCAACTATGGGTTATCAATGCAGTTTAACCATCATGCTGGTATTCTGGCAACATACGATCATACAGGAAAGTATGCAGAAGCAATTTTAAAAATATTTAGTACAATGCCGTTTTCATTTTTAGGATTGATTTTACTTGCTTTAACAATGATTGGATTATATTCAACGGTTTTTGATTCGTTGACAATGGTTATTTCAACTTATTCATATAAAGAACTAATGCTTGATCAGGAGCCTGATAAAAGAGTAAGGGTATTTTGGGCAATTATGTTTATTGTTTTACCAATTACATTAGTTTTGACTGGAAATTCAGTGTATGATATTCAGTCAGTTTCAATAATTGCTGCTTTTCCAATCGGACTGGTTATGATTTTGATACTGTTAAGTTTCTATAAAGAATTAATAATTAGACGCAATCTTATGTAAAATAAATTTTTGATAGGATACTCTTTGAAGGTAACTTTGGGAAAAGAGGTAAAAAGATGCGAAGAGTAATTACATATGGGACGTTTGATTTATTACACTATGGTCATATTAGTCTTTTAAAGCGCGCTAAAGAATACGGCGATTATTTAGTTGTTGGTCTTTCGACTGATGAATTTAACATGCAAAAGAAAGATAAAAAATGTTATTTTGATTATGAAAAAAGAAAACAACTGTTGGAAGCAATCCGATATGTTGATTTAGTTATCCCAGAAAATAATTGGGAACAAAAGGAACACGATATCAAACTGTATCAAATCGATGATTTTGTAATTGGCGATGATTGGCAAAGTAAATTTGACTATTTGGAAGATACAACGGATGCAAAGGTACATTACTTACCGCGGACTCCTCGGATAAGTATAACGAAAATTTTAGATGATTTGAATGGTGGAAAATAATACTAGTATTGTAGGAGAAGCATTATGGGAAAGAAGAATAGGACACAAAGTAGGATATTAAACTCGTTTAACTATATGTTCTTAATGGCATCAGTGATTGTTTTAGTATGTAGCGTTTGGTTTATAAGTTTTCATACTAAATTGCAATCTTTAAATGCGGTTATTGCAATTCCATTGGTAATTTTACCGGTATTGTTTTTTTCCTGCTTCTTAATTTTAACATTTAAATTTTTAAAAAAAATAGATGAAAAGAAAAATCAAAAATTACAAATTATAAATGCAGTGCTAATAATAGCTATTTCTTTTCTAGTAACATATTTTGTTCAGATGACTAATCAGCTATCTGATGGCAGAAACTGCGTGATGATTTCAAAAGAATTGTCGCAAACGATGAATTGGCATAATGTCTCAAATTTTGGACTGCATTATGCATTACGTCAATGCTCTAATATGGTTCCATTAATCTACATTCAAGCACTTGTGTATAAGTTATTTTCAATGTTTGGTTGGAATTTATCAGTAACACACATGATTGCTTTGGGAACGTATTTAAATACAATAATGCTACTTCTAGCTTTTATGCTGGTGTTTAAAATGGTTGATCGACATTTTCCTAAGTACATTGGGACAGGATTAACATTTTTAATGCTGATTAATATACCAGTATTTCAGACTGTATACTATGTGTATACAGATATTCCAGCAATGCTTGCAATAATGATAATTTTAAATAGTTATGATCACTTTTTAATAATAAATGATCGAGATAAGAAGATATTTTGGTTGCTACTAATTATTATGGGTAGTTTTGTAGGAGCATTATTAAAATTTAATGTTTTAATTGCAACGCTTGCGATAGTAATCCATTATGTATTAACTAGAAGTTTAAAAAAGAGTGTGAAATTAACAGTTGCTATCTTAATACCTGTAGCATTGCTTCTAGGGGGAACGAAGAGTTTTATGGTAAGCACTTCTCCAATCCCTAAAAGTCAAATTGGACTTCCAGCAATTAACTGGGTGAATATGTCATTTAATGACGTTTCCAAAAACGGAGGTTACGATAGTCAGTATTTTAATCATACATTTAAATTGTATGATAAGTATCATACTAAAAAAGAAGTTTCAAAAGTAGAAATGTCGGAATTTCTTAAGGGAATTAGTCACCGTCCAAGTAGATACTTATATATAATATATAGAAAAATCGGAGCAACATACGGGAATGGAACGTATAGTTTTGATGATTTCTTTTCTTCAGAATATTTAGCACATCCACAACTAAAACATAGTTTATTAGGCAAGGTATTATATGGCAAATATAGAAAAGCATATCTATATACTACATATATAATTCAGTTGTCATTTTTCTTCTTAATGATGTGCGGATTTATTAAGATTATTTTCAATAAGGTAAACATAATGAACAAGCAACCTTGGATCATTGCACTTTTTGGAAACATGTTTCTATTACTGTTTTGGGAATCTCACCCGCGATATTTATTGGCTTTCTTAGGACCAATATATTTAGTATTGTGTTTAGCAGTGAGTGTTATCCTGAAAACCAGGAGAAATAAATCTTAATATTTAATGTTGATTTTTTTGTATATAATATACAACAGATAATTATTAAAAGAGGTTAAGCGTATGAATAATGATGATAACTTGTCACGGGTACAAAGTCACCGTCAAGCTCCAAAACCGAAAAAGAGAAAACACATTGTAAGAAATGTGATTTTAGGGATTTTAGCAGTTTTGATTATTTTAACCGGTGTCTTTGCTGCGACAGCTTTTCATAATTTAAAGAGTACAACTAATAAAATGTATCAAGGATCAGGAGCAAGCGATTCACGAAATAATTCTTCCTTGCTTGCTCAAAAGAAGCCCGTTTCAATTTTAATTCTTGGGACTGATACAGGGGCTTTAGGTCGTAGCTATAAAGGTCGGACAGATACGATGATGGTCATGACCTTAAACCCGAAAAAGGATAAAACAACGTTGGTAAGTATCCCACGGGATATGGAAGTTAATTTCCCTGACTTCCCGCAATACTCACCAGCCAAAATTAACTCGGCTTATACATATGGTGGTGTAAAGGAAGCCATCAAGACGGTTGAAAACCACTTTAATATTCCAATTGATTACTATATTTTGATCAATATGGGTGGCCTTGAAAAGGCCATTAATGACGTTGGTGGGGTAACCGTAACATCACCATTGACCTTTAGTTATGGCGGTTCAAGCTTCACGAAGGGTCAAGCAGAACATATGAATGGGAAGACTGCGTTGAATTTCGCCCGGATGCGTCACCAAGATCCAATGGGTGATTATGGTCGGCAAGAACGTCAACGGTTAGTAATTACCGCGTTGATGAAGAAGTCGATTTCACCATCAACCGTATTGAATAAGGACTTCCTTGATTCAATTTCTGCTCAAGTTAGAACTGACTTAACGTTAAGTGATATGAAGAAACTTGCATTTTCATATCGTGGAGCGTCAAAGAATGTTGAGAGCACATACGCTCAAGGATCAAATCAGACTCTTGATGGCATTGACTTCCAAGTTGTTTCTGTTCAAGAACGGCAACACATTTCTGATATTATTCGGAAGTCATTAGGATTGAAACCATCAACGATTCAGACTGAGTAAGTTAGTTATATATTCATATAAATGGCTTTAGGCGACTTCGCTATATAGCGGGGTCGTTTTTTTATTCTGATTATTTAAATGGAAGAGCCTTAATTTCCTTTTAGATATTTTTAGATTTGATTGCAATCAAAAACCTCGCCCGGATTTCAAGGCGAGGTTTTACTTTATTTCAATTCTGTTTTTGATTAAACATTCCCAGATCAGCGAATAACAACAATGGAATGAAGTTGAACGATGCGTCTAAGTAATGCTGATCGATTCCGGCGCTGATAAAGATGATGATGAATGCCAATTCAATTGGAAGGTAATTCATGTTCTTTAAGAAGCGGTTATTCAACATAAAGAATAAAACGATCGAGATCAGCAGCATTGGAATCCCATACATCCACAAGATTCGGAAGAATGATGCGTCGATGAAGAATCCACCGCCCCCACCAGGCTGGTAAATGTACCGCCCGGTGAAGCTGATTGGGAAGTGCTGGAAGAGTGTTTGTTCATGTGACAACCGGCCTGATAAAGCACTGTTGATCAGGCTTAGGATCTTATTACTTGGGAAGCAAGTAAACAAGAATCCAATTAAGTAGATCAGGAACATGTAAGCCAACATCGCAATATTGACCGCTTTAATACTGATTTTCTTGAACAACTGCTTGACCTTTGGATAAGCAACTAAGAAGACCATCAGTAATAGTGAAAGCAGTAAGTCGACCCGGGTTCCAGTAATCAAGTAGAACCAGAAGATGACCGCAATGAATGAAATATATTCTGGTAAGCGCAGGCGGAATTTCTTTAAAACCGCATATGCTAGTAATAAGGCTAATCCTCGAGCAGCATAATCAGTCGGATATGCCATTCCTAAAGCGTACCGGTAGACTGGTGAATATAAGCTCCGCGTGGTTGAATAGTTCCAAATCACGCCGGACAATGCCAAAATTGCAGCCACGATCATGAATGCGATGTTCGTTAACATAAAGACTTTTAAAATCTGTTCCGCTTTGACATCTTTAGCCCCAATAATGAAGAAACTAAAGTAAAATACGCTAACACTCGCGGCAACGTACGATGACATGTACAGGTAAAATTCCATTAAGAAGAAGATCACTAATTCTTGCCAGTTATGTTCATCAAGAAACAAGATCTTAATTGTCACCATCAATGCTGGAATTAATTCAAGAATAAAGATGAATCCTTGCGAGAAAAATGGAAACATCTGACTATTCTTGATCATGCTTGCGACGATGAAAATCGATAATGCAATCAAGTATAAAGCAGTGGCAACGTTCGGATGAGCTTCCTTAAATTTTCTAGCCTTCGTTGCATAGTTTGTTAAGATCGAATCCATTTACATCACCTGCTTAACAATTTGATCTAATGCGGCTTTAGTGTAGTGTCCTTCACGCAACCGCATTGCCATGTTGATGGCATTTTGTTTGATCGTCTTGTATTCGTCGTCTGTAATTTGGGCAAGCACGTCATCCAGGTCGTTTAAGTTATCGATTGCCAAGCCAACGTGGTTTTCTTCAATGAATTTTGCCATGGCGGCTTTCTTCCAGATGATTACCGGGATTCCAGAGCTCAAATACAACGATGTCTTATGCGGCGCATTGAATTGTAAATAGTGGCCGTATGTTCCAGAACAGGTATCAAGTTCATCGCCGTCCCATACAAGACCAAAGTTTTGCGTTAATTTCTTTGGCAATTCTTCAGGCGAAAGTTTTCCTTCATATTGAATGCAGTCTGGATATTGGTCTGCCGGATTGGGTCCGTACAGTGTTAACTTGGTATCCTTCAGGTTTAACTTTGTTAAGAAGGTTGACTTTTCCAAGCTTCCAGCGAAGACAACGGATTTGTTGTAATCCATATCCTGATTGATCAATTGCGGATTTTGATAATCAAAAATTCCAAGGTTAACGATTGGAACGGTGATTCCATGTTCCTTCAACCATTCAGTCATTGGTTGGTTATGGGCGATGATTCCGTCAGCCTGTTTCAAAAGCCGTAATTCATTGTCTGAGTAATTATCAGTATCATCGAACATCCGAATTCCTTCAATATCGTGGATGACGTAAACCAACTTAGCATGGGTGTACTTTTTAATGTCCTCAATTAAGTGGTTCATTAAAAAGGTTGAGTACATTGGATATTGAAAGACGATCACGTCTGCGTCGTTGGCATTCTTCAGCAGCTTAGGGATGGTGATCTTACTGTATTTAAGCTTTTGCAGTTTAGCTTTAAAGCTGCGATCTTGCGGATGAATGATAAATGGTAAAAGGATTTCCTTAAATCCATCCTGTTTCGCAAATGTAAAAACATCATTCCGGGCTTTGCGACCACCATTCATCGTGTTGTCGTCGAGGTCATTAATAATGTAGTTTTTCATTTTGATTAATTCTCCTTCAGTTCTTTAAGCGCTGTGTGCATTGCCGTTTTAATGAAGTATCCTGAACGTAATTTTTCAGCAACGGCAAGGGTATTTTGTTTCATTGTCTGATAATCTTCAGCGGTCATTTGATTCAGCCGGTCATTGATCTCATCAAGACTTGCGACGGCGAATCCGACATTATTTTCAGTAATAAACTGTGCCAGTGCGGCTTCCTTCCAAATAATTACCGGAAGACCAGAGCTTAAATACAATGATGTTTTGTGCGGATTATTGTATTTAAGGTAGTGACCGTAAGTTCCGTCACACGTTGTCGTGCTTGTTCCATCCCAAACTAAGCCGAAGTTTTGGGTCAGATGAGCTGGCAATTCGTCAGGATCAAGGCTTCCTTGATAGTTGACGTTTGGTTGGTATTGTTCAGCCGGATTCGGTCCGAAAAGGGTCAATGGGAAATCTGGATTAAATTTTGGTAAAAATTCAGATTTGGCCAAATTGCCGGCGAAAACAACGCTCTTATCAAATGAATTATTCGGATTCAATTGTTGTGGGTTGTAGTAATCAAACAGGTTTAAGTTTACGATTTTAGCATCGACATGCTGCTGATTTAACCAATCTGTCATAAATTGATTATGCGAAATGATCAAATCAGCGGCATTCAAAATGTTCATTTCATCCTGTTGGTAGCCGCCATCTTGGAACAGCCGGATACTTTCAACATCGTGGATCACAATGATCAAATTGGCATGCGTGTTCTTTTTGATTGCCGGAATCAATTTATTCATAATAAATGTTGAATAAATCGGATATTGAAAGACGATGTTATCTGCATCTTTGATTTTTTTAATGGCCTTCGGAATGGTAATCAAGCCATCCTTAAATTTCCGAATTTGGGCTCCAAGACTTTTATCTTCTGGATGGATCACGATCGGGATATTAAGTTCCTTGAATCCATCTTCGGTTAAGAACCGCGTAATGTCGTTCTTAGCCTTTTGGCCCCCGTTAAGAACCGGGTCATCAATATTTACAAGATAATTATTCATTATTTGCTCCTTGATTCGAAAAGAATTTTACATAGATAAGGTAATTATACGTCACAACAATGTGATGGAGCAACGGTAAAAGGAACGGATGTTACAGTCTATTTCGGTGATATTACAAATAATTAATCTAAGATTAACTTTATTTTGCTGGAAAAATATAATATAATACTCGGATAGTGGCTATTCTATAAGAAAGTAGGACCTTTAATGAAATCTGAGATTTATGTCGTTAGTCATAAACAGACCCGGATGCCTGAAGGAAAGATTTATTATCCGCTTCAAGTTGGACCAGCAAAGGAAAACTTTAAGGGATATTTACGGGACAATACGGGAGATAACATTGCTGATCGAAATCAGAATTACTCAGAATTAACGGCTCAATACTGGGCTGCTCATAACCGTCAAGCAGACGTTAAAGGACTTGTTCATTACCGCCGGCTTTTTTCTGACGGTGGAAGTCACTTTTTTGCAACTGTTGATCAAAAATATAACCATGTAATGAATGAAAAACAGTTGACCAAATTGATGGGCAAATATGATATGATTTTGCCAAGAAAGCGAAATTACTACATTGAAACTTCGTGGTCGCACTATGAACATATTCACCACATCAAGGATATGGAGACGACCCGGAAAGTGTTGGAAGAAAAGTATCCGGATTATGTTCCGTACTTTGACAAGTGTGTTCAACGGACGTCAGCCCATATGTTTAACATGTTCATTGCTAAGTCAGCGATTTTTGATGAATACACTGATTGGTTAATGGATGTGCTTTTCGAAGTTGAAAAACGAACAGACATTACCGGATATACGCCATATGAACGGCGGATTTACGGTTTTATCAGTGAATTGCTGATGGATGTTTGGGTTGAAAAAAATGAAATTAACTATACGGAAGTCCCAGTGATGTTTATGGGCAAGCAACATTGGGTCAAGAAGATCACGTCATTCTTAATGCGGAAGATCAAAGGAAATCCTAATAAGGATGAGAAGTAGTTTTTAGTTTGTGAGGTGGCTTTTTTGTCAGTCAAAAAACAAAATAAGGCCTATTTGTTTGTAAAGAGATTACTGGATATTGTGATTTCAGTAATTGCTTTAATTTTTTTAATACCAGTGACCTTAGTAATTTTCATTATTGATCGGTTTGGCGACAATAAAGGCCCGGTATTTTACAAACAAAAACGTGTTGGAAAAGACCATAAGATATTTTACATGTACAAATACCGGTCGATGATCGTTGGTGCGGAAAAGCGGTTGGAAGAAGACCCGCAACTTTATCAAAAATACGTTGAAAATGGGTATAAACTTCCGCCGGATGAAGACCCGCGCATTACCAAATTTGGTCGTTTCTTGCGGAAATCATCAATTGACGAATTACCGCAATTTTTCAATATTTTAAAGGGCGATATGTCATTGATCGGACCACGGCCAATTGTTGAAGATGAATTAAAAGAATACGGCGATCGGGTAGATAAGTTTCTTTCAGTTAAGCCTGGGGCAATGGGATACTGGCAAGCTTCCGGCAGAAGTAATATTATGTATCCAGAACGGTGCGACCTTGAGTTATATTATGTTGACCATGCATCATTGTGGTTTGACATTAAGGTCTTTTTTAAGAATATCGTTGCAATTTTTAAAGCCGACGGTGCTTTTTAAAGAACGTTGAGGATTAGTATGGAAGAAAAACTGAGTATAATCATTCCAGTGTATAACGACGAGAAGTATTTAAAACGTTGTCTGGATTCGATTATTAATTTAGATTATCAAAATTTGGAAATAATATTAGTGGATGATGGTTCAACGGACGATTCGCTTGCCATTATGACGGATTATGCTGCCCAAGATGAGCGGGTCAAAGCAATCAGTCAGCAAAACTTAGGCGTTTCGGTTGCCCGCAATACTGGCTTGGCACAGGCGACAGGCGACTACATCATGTTTGTCGATGCGGATGACTACGTTCTTTCACCGCTTAAGATCGTGTTGAACGATGAACAAACAGCAGATTTGAACGTTTTCGGGTTTGAATCTGGTGAAGAACAAAAGGTTGTGCGGGCGAAATATTATGATGCCAATGAATCCATGCATGCTAAAACGATGATGATGGAAAATCCAACTCAATATTTAACAGCTTGGGGAAAGATTTTTAAGTATGATTTGATCAAGAAATATAATCTGAGATTCAATACTAATCTGCGGGTCGCTGAAGATGGCAATTTCATGTTGCAATATTTGATGAAGTGTGAAACGATCAAGTTTTCATTACCGGTTGGTTATCATTATTCAAAGGATACCGAGTCGGTAATGACGACTTTTGACCGGAAGTCAGAAGATTACCTTACAGCTTTAGAGGAATCTGAACGGAATTTGGAAGGTTGTCCGGCTGAAATTCAAAAAGCATTTAATACATATGTAATGATGCACTTTAACATTATCATGGTTCATGAAACATTTGCGTCAGCCAATCCGGTTAAGTACAGTTTGAAAATTAAACAGTTAAAGCAACTTTTAAATAAACCGATTTTTAAAGAAGCTTTATCCGGAATTAAGTTGAGTGAATGCCATGGATTGCGAATGTTACCGGTGATTTTGCTTAAGATGCACGCCTACCGGTTATCATCGATTTTGTTCATTGTGCGGGCTAAGCAAAATGAAAAACAAGTTGAAGATTAATAGTGAAGAGAGTTGTGAAAAACAGCTCTTTTTTATTTTCTGTTGGAAATCATTAACTATAAATTATGATTACATCGATTATTAATACTTTGTTTTGAAAATTAAAGATAATTTATAAACTTCGTAAGACTTCCTTAATATCTCTTTACCATTTCAAAATTTTTAAATTATACAATAGCATCGAATTCATTAGGTTATGTCTTTTTTAAGAGTAAGCAATGAGTTACAAAGGGTGTGAGGAGATTTTCGTTATGAAAAAGGGTAAGAAACGCAACCTGCTGATCGTCATTGCGTCAGCAATCGTTGCGGTCTTTATTGCGGTTGGTGCTGCAATCCACGCGAACGAAATTACAACGATCAAGGGATTAAGCGGCAGTGACGCAACGGTTACAAATAGCCAGGGACAAGTGGTTGATCCTGCCACTCTGCCAGATGATGGTTGGACAGGGTACAACGTTAACTATAACTGGTCAATTCCAGATAACACGAACGTTGCCAATGGTGATACTGCAACGGTAACGTTACCTGATGGAATGGTTGTTAACCAGGATACGACCGGGGTTGTTAAAAACTCGAAGGGTGAGGTTGTTGGAACCGTTAAGTTTACCAAGGGTTCATCAACTGGAACGATCACCTTTAACGGTAAACTTGCCGGTCAATATGGTAAGCACGGAACACTGTCCGTAACAGCCGTTAAGAAGGTTAAATCATCTGCAAGTACAGCAAGCGGTTCAGCTACTGGCGGCGGATCAACAAATAGCAACCTTACTTGGGGAATCAATAAGGCCGGTTGGCTTGATCAAGGCGCCGAAAAGAATGGCGTTCCAACTAAGATTTATTGGGATATCGTTATTAATCCTCAAGGTAAATCTTTGAAGAACGTTAAGGTAACTGATACGATTGGCGACGGTCAAACATATGATAGTGGTTCAGCAACGTTCCATTCAGTTCAATACCATGAAGGTCAAGAAAGTACAAGAACTGGAACGGTCTCAGGAACAACATCAGTCAGCGGCAATACGATTACCTTTAATTTAGGTAACATTGACACGCCAGTTGAAATTGAATATGAAACAACGATTACCAACATTAATGTTAACGGTGGTAACCTCTGGAGCAATAAAGCAACGGTTACAACGACAACACCAAATGTTAAGTGGTCACGTTCAACTGACTCAGCAACTGTAAACTGGGGAACTGGTGGTACCGTTCAAAGTTACGCCGGTAAGATCGAAGTTACAAAGGTTGACTCAGTTGATAAGACAAAAGTTTTACCAGGGGCTGTCTTTGAATTAGAAAATGCAAATCACCAAGTTATTAAGACAAACTTAGTAACTGGTCAAGATGGTAAGGTTACAGTTGATGACTTACCAGACGGTCAATACTACTTAGTTGAAACTAAGGCTCCTGCAGGTTATCAATTAAGTTCAACTCCAATTCAAGTTGTAATCAGTAGCAGCAATAACCACACAGCAACACCGGTTGTTGCAGATAAGCCAGCAGTTTCAAGCAGTAGTTCAAGTTCAAGCTCAAAGAGCTCATCAAGTAGTAAGAAGAGCTCAAGTATCAAGAGCTCATCATCAAAGAAGTCAAGCTCAAGCAAGATTTCAAGTAGCAGTAAGAAGAGCTCAAGCATCGAGAGTTCATCAAGTTCAAGCAAGGTTTCAAGCAGCAGTAAGAAGAGTTCAAGTATTAAGAGTTTATCAAGCAAGAAGTCAAGTTCAAGCAAGATTTCAAGCAGCAGCAAGAAGAGCTCAAGCATTAAGAGTTCATCAAGCAAGAAGTCAAGCTCAAGCAAGATTTCAAGCAGTAGCAAGAAGAGCTCAGGCATTAAGAGTTCATCAAGCAAGAAGTTAAGCTCAGGCAAAATCTCTTCAAGTAGCAAGAAGAGCTCAAGTGTGAAGAGTTCATCAAGTAAGGAATCAAGTTCAAGCAAGATTTCAAGCAGCAGCAAGAAGAGCTCAAGCATTAAGAGTTCATCGTCAAAGAAGTCAAGCTCAAGTAAGATTTCAAGCAGCAGCAAGAAGAGCTCAAGTGTAAAGAGTTCATCAAGTAAGAAGTCAAGCTCAAGCAGGATTTCAAGCGTAAAGGCTTCAAGCAACTCATCATCAAAGAGATCAGCAACGGCTAAGAGTCACCGTGGTGGCAACCGTCCTGTAAAGAGTTCAAGTAAGAAGTCAAGCTCAATTAAGAGTTCAAGCATTAAGAGTTCATCAAGCAAGAAATCAAGTTTAAGCAAGATTTCAAGCAGTAAGAAGAGCTCAAGCATCAAGAGTTCATCAAGCAAGAAGTCAAGTTCAAGTAAGGTTTCAAGCGGTAGCAAGAAGAGCTCAAGCATTAAGAGTTCATCATCAAAGAAGTCAAGCTCAAGCAAGATTTCAAGCAGTAAGAAGAGCTCAAGTATCAAGAGTTCATCAAGTAAGAAGTCAAGCTCAAGTAAGATTTCAAGCAGTAGCAAGAAGAGTTCAAGTATTAAGATTTCATCAAGCAAGAAATCAAGCTCAAGCAAGGTTTCAAGCAGTAGTAAGAAGAGCTCAAGTATTAAGAGTTCATCAAGCAAGAAGTCAAGTTCAAGCAAGATTTTAAGCAGTAGCAAGAAGAGCTCAAGCATCAAGAGTTCATCAAGTAAGAAGTCAAGCTCAAGCAAGGTTTCAAGCAGTAGTAAGAAGAGCTCAAGCATTAAGAGTTCATCAAGTAAGAAATCAAGCTCAAGTAAGGTTTCATCAAGCAGTAAGAAGAGTTCAAGTATTAAGATTTCATCAAGCAAGAAATCAAGCTCAAGCAAGATTTTAAGCAGTAGCAAGAAGAGCTCAAGCATCAAGAGTTCATCAAGTAAGAAGTCAAGCTCAAGCAAGGTTTCATCAAGCAGCAAGAAGAGCTCATCAAGCAAGAAGTCAAGCTCAATCAAGAGTTCAAGTGAAGTTTCAAGCAAGAAGAGTTCAATGATCAAGTCATCAAGTAAGGCTTCATCAATGAAGGCTTCAAGCAAAGCATCATCAGTTGAATCAAGCAGTAAAGAAGTTGCAAGTTCATCATCAATGAAGTCAACAACAGCTAAGAGCCACCGTGGTGGGGTTCGTCCTGTAAAGAGCTCATCAAGCAAGAAATCGAGCTCAAGCAAGATTTCAAGCAGTAGTAAGAAGAGCTCAAGCGTAAAGAGTTCATCAAGTAAGAAATCAAGCTCAAGTAAGATCTCAAGCAGCAAGAAGAGCTCAAGCATCAAGAGTTCATCAAGCAAGAAGTCAAGCTCAATCAAGAGTTCAGTAAAGAGCTCAAGTGAAGTTTCAAGCAAGAAGAGTTCAATAATCAAGTCATCAAGCAAGGCTTCAAGCAAAGAATCTTCAGTTGAATCAAGCAGTAA
>NZ_LWUD01000037.1 GCF_001654615.1 Ligilactobacillus aviarius | reverse complement strand
TATCTTAGTCTGTTTGTTATCCGTTAATATTGATCAATAAGCTTTAACTTAATATTGAAATCCGGATTTGAGTTAAGATATAATCTCTATTAGTTAACTTTATGAATTTTTAATGAAGAATCTAGAGGGAGATATTTAGATGAATAATGAAAACGAACCATTAACGGTCACCAATGGTCAAAGTTTACCAACCGAAGTGGCGGTTAAGGATGAAGACCTGTTAAAAATCAAAGCGAAATTAACGCCGGAACAATTAGTTCAAGCGCAAAACTATGCCGTGGCGTTAAAAGATTCACGTCAAAACGCAATTACCGATTACGGTAAGGAAGTTCAAGACCAAATGTCGCAATTTACTGACGAGGTAATTGGCAATGTCAAAAGCAAGGAAGTCGGTGAAATTGGCGATACCCTTCAAAGTTTAGTTACCAGTTTAAACAGTGCGGACCCTGAAAAGCTTTCCGGTGACAAGAAACCGAAAATTTTCCGGCTATTCAAGAAAATTAAGGATTCCGTTTTTGAAATGACGGCGAAGTATCAGGAAGTCAGTGCGCAAATTGGCAAAATCACAACCAAACTTGAAAATCAGGAAAATGATTTGCTGAAAAATAACGATATGCTGGATGAAATGTATACCGCAAATCAAAAATACTTCCAACAATTAAATACACTGATTGTTGGTGGCCAAATTCGGCGGGATGAATTAAACAAAGAAATGGCCGCGCTTCAAGCAGATGTCGATGCTGGTAAGGCAGATCAAATGGACGTTCAAAATCTTCAAGATATGAAAGCCCAAGCCGATCGTTTAGATCACCGGTTATCAGATTTGATGCTGACGCGGGAAATTACGATCCAACAAGCCCCACAGATCCGGCTGATTCAAAATAACAACTCCGTTTTAAGTGAAAAGATCCAGTCATCAATTACAACGGCAATTCCATTGTGGAAAAATCAGGTCGCAATCGCATTGTCATTGTTAAGCCAAAAAGATGCTGTCAAAGCGCAGGATGCAGTTGCGAATACTACCAATGAGCTGTTGAAGAAGAATAGCGAAATGTTGCATGAATCAACGGTCGATGTTGCCAAGGCTTCCCAACGTGGCTTGGTTGATGTCGATACGTTGAAAGAAACCCAAGAAAACTTAATTTCGACAATTCAAGAAGTAATGCAGATTCAAAGCGAAGGGACCCAAAAACGTCAAGCAATTGAAGGCGAATTAGCGCAAATGGAAGACCATCTGAAAACGGCTTTGATTCCTTCTGATTCAAAGACGGAGCAGTAAAGCGATGAAAAGAGAGTATCAAAGTGCGGTTCATTTTAAAAAGGAAAGTAAGCATGCAATTAAATTTGGAATCGCGGTTTTAGTCTTTATTTTAGGCGTTGTGATGTTCGGAACTAAATTTCAATATGATTCGATGCAAATTACTGATGAGTGGTTTTATCGGTATGCCGGAGCGGGGACGTTAATGGTCATTTGTATGCTGATTTGGGGCCTGTTTTGTTCATTTGGAATGAATCACGAAATAGCTTTCGCAATCGATAATAATGAACAGGGAATTTGGCTTTCCTCGATGAGAAACTACCGGATGATTTATATTCCATTTTCAATGGTGGAAATCACATGCGGACGTGGAATGTTAACCTTCAAATATCAAAACGCCTTTTGTTATAAACGAAATCAAAAAATCCGGATGCTTCCGAAGGGATTGGAACGCATCAGAGTTTCAGCGGTTGATGAAGGAGAGCTAAAGGCTTTTGTCGCTGATTTTAACCAGTTAACAAGTAAGGAACGCGCACTTGAACTGGATGATGGCAAAAATGAACAGTCATTTCTTAAATTTGAGTCGGCTGCTTCCAAAATTCTTTTTTTACTGGGAATTTTCAGCATTGTTTTGTATAATCCGTTAACACTTATGGGACTGCCAGATCATTCTTCATCGAATCAAGATTCCGCTGCGACGGGGAGTGCAAACTACTTTAAGAATGAAAATCTGCATTTTAATCAGGTGTATTCAACGAAAGATTTGAACATTGAGATCAACAAGGGATATTTGGCCCAGACATCAGCCGGGAAACAAGTGGTGATTTTTAACGTTACGGTCAATGGTAAGAAGAGTGATGCCGATATTGGTGCAGGAGATTTCTACCTCACATCGGATAAGGAAATCGTCAAAGATGGCGATGATTATGCTCGTAATCCGTTGAACGCAACGGTGCTTTCAATTGGTGGAAAATCAACTCCAGTAGTCAACCAACTTGATAATGACGATAATTACTGCAGTCCTGAATTGGATGGTGGGAAAAAGCTGACGTTTAATGTTGTCTTTAGTCTTTCAGATTCAAAGAAGACGAACTACTTTATTTATTCAGACTTTGTATTTGATGATCCGGATGGATTTGAAAATAAACCGGCTTATATTTTTAAGTTTGACCCTCAAAAATTGGAGGTTCTAAAGTAATGAAGAAACTTTTGATTGCATGTTTTACATTATTGATGATGTTTTTGAATAGTGGAGTGATTAATGCTGCGAATGCTTCGATCAGGAGCCAAAACCAACCGAATAATGGAAATTTTTATGCTTTTCATCCGTTAAATAAAACTGGGTTTGATGATAATAGTGTTGAATATAAAATTCTCGGATATCAATTTCTTAAGGATCCGCAGCCATCAGCGAATAGTAACGCCCGTTATATTTTGATCAAGTGCCAGGTCAATACCGATGATTTGGATCGGGATGAAGTTAAGGACGCATATATCGGGAATGATTTTGTGAAGGTTTATGACAACGGAAGTGAAGCAACTAACATTACCGATGTCTTTTCGAAGAAACGGCTTAAACAAGCGCCGTTTAATAACGTTCATGAGTCGCTTTCGCATATTCAGATGAACCGCACCTATGAATTAGACGTGTGCTACGTTGTTTATCCGTATGATGATCTGGAACTAAAGTTTGCACCGAATGATGATGAGAGTGGTACCAAAATTAAAATCCATCAAGTACAAAGCTCAAACGGGGTAACGATGGATTTACAGGATTCATTCGCAAATTATGAACAGGAGGGAAAGTAGATGCGGCAAATTGTGGATAACTTTCGTCCGGTTCGGATTGTGATGGCGCTGGTTTTATGGGCGCTATCATTTGTTTGGGGGATTAGTGGCGAACTTTTTTCGATTTATATGACAATTGTTGTGGGCAGTTTGTTATTTTTCAACACGTTTGAGTCATATATGATTATTGCTCCAGGACTAACGATTGTCAGTACCCTGGTCCTTTTTGGCAAGAATCTCTTGAATAATGACTTTTTATTATTAACTTTCAGTATGATAGTTCTGACTTTTATTATTGGAGGAATCGCAGTTGTTATTCGCCGGGTAGTAATGGCTCAAAGACTATCAAAATACCCCGAAATCGTCAATAGCCTTTCTGATGA
Organism: Ligilactobacillus aviarius; assembly: GCF_001654615.1. Lineage (GTDB taxonomy): Bacteria > Bacillota > Bacilli > Lactobacillales > Lactobacillaceae > Ligilactobacillus > Ligilactobacillus aviarius_B. The sequence continues at coordinate 9,660 of NZ_LWUD01000037.1, read as the reverse complement.
TAAATTGCACTTTAATGAAGAGAAGCTGCGTGAATCCAAACTTTCGACTGAGGAACTGTCTTTCTTCAAGAGTGAAATGCGGAAATACTATAAAAGTTATCAGTATCTTCAATCAGTTAAAGATCTGATGGAGCATAAAGTTGATTCGTATGATAAAGATTTGACGATGATCCATGTCATTTTCAACGAACTGATCGATTCCCCGCGGATGTTGTTGAAAATGAATGACTTTTTGTATTCACATTTGAAAGATTATGTGGATAAAGTCAAAGCGATTGTGGATTTAGATGACAACGTGGTGGAATCAGATGAGGATAAACAGCTTGTTGAAAATGCTAAAGATCAATTAGCGACGATTTCAAGTCAGTTCCGCGATGATTTTATTCAGGTAACGGAAGATGAACGGGATGCGTTAAAGGAATAAAAGGATAATGAGCTTTCACTTGGAGTGGAAGCTCATTTTTTGCCAAAAGTTCTAAAAAGTTCTAAAACGAAATCAAAGTTCTAAAAACTTCTAAAACAGAAAGTCAGATAATCAAAAACCCGGCCGTGATTTTCATCACCGCCGGGTTGATTTTTAATCGTCAATTCGTTTAACAACTTTATATTGTTTAGCGTTTTGTTCTTCTTGGTGTTCTTCTTCAATGGCCGCTTCTTCATTGAAAACGATGAATGGCTTATTGTTTTCTTCTTTAACAACGAGCACGGGCTTTTTTACTTTTTCATGGTAAATCTGAGCAGCGACATAGGCTTTATTATAATCAAAGTCGCTTGAAATTGATTGCCCCGGGTTAAAAAATACATCTTCACTCATGTTGATTTCTCCCTTCATTAAATAAATCAGGATTCCTTTGTCTTTATCATACCATACTGCGAAAACGATAACAAAGTTGATATATCAATCAGAATAAATTCGAAAAGGGGTTGCAAAAAGGTATAGTCCATTGTATAATTGGACTATACCAAACAGATGAACGAAAGGGAGTTATTTTGATGAAAGTTATTATTGTTAAGGATCAAAATGAAGGCGGAAAAGAAGCTCTCAAAGTATACGAAAACGAAATGAAGAACGGAGCCAAGGTATTTGGCTTAGCAACTGGCAGTACACCGATCACAACCTATGAAGATATTGTTGCAAGTGATTTAGACTTTTCTGATTGTGTTTCAGTAAACTTGGATGAATATGTTGGCTTAACTCCAGATAACGATCAAAGTTACCACTATTTTATGAATGAACACCTTTTCAAGTACAAGAAGTTCAAACACTCATATGTTCCGGACGGGACGAACATGGATGCTGCAGCTGAAACGGCGCGGTACGATAAAATTATTGAAGAAAATCCAATTGATTTACAACTTTTAGGATTGGGGCGGAATGGTCACATTGGGTTTAATGAACCTGGAACGCCGTTTGACTCAACAACGCACAAGATCAAGTTGACCCAATCAACGATCGATGCCAACTCACGGTTCTTTGATCGCGAAGAAGATGTTCCGAAAGAAGCATATTCAATGGGAATCGGTTCGATCATGACCGCTAAACATATTTTGCTTGAAGCTTACGGTGACAAGAAGGCTGAAGCAATTCAAAAGATGATCCAGGGACCAGTTACAACGGATGTCCCGGCTAGCGTTTTGCAAAAGCATCCAAACGTGACGGTAATCATTGATGAAGCAGCCGCAGCTTTGCTTGATCGGAGTAAATTAAACTAATACAAGGTTTTAAAGATTTGAAGAAGAATCCGGTTCACGGATTCTTCTTTTTTGTGTTCAAAATTTAACATGAATATCACTTTTATTTTATTTAAATGAATGCTATCTTAGAGGTTGTCATCGAGGTGATATTTATGAGTAAAAAAAGAACATTGATTGAGGTAATTGTTCTTTTGTTAAGTGGATTAGTACTTTACTTCTTCACTTCGCATGATGCGTTTTTGTACAAACAAGATATTGGACGGGTCATTAAGGTTGAAAATGCCAAGCCGGTTCAAACCGAAGACGCATACGAAAATAAAGACGAAACAACCGAGCAATCATTAACGCTTAAAATCATTAATGGTTCGCGCAAGGGCGAAATCATCCACTTGAAGAATCAATTCTCCAAGTCAGGCGCTTATGATCAGGAATACTTCAAGGGACAACAGGTCTTCTTGAAGCTACACCATGATGGTGGCAAACTGACCGCGGTCATTTCGCACTATAAGCGGGATACATACTTAGTAATGATGCTTTGGTTAGTCGTTGGATTACTTTACCTCACAATGCATGCAAAAGGATTAAGGGCATTGTTAAGTGTGGCAATTAACTTTGTGATCTTCTTAATTTTCGTTCAGATGGACGTTGATTTTGACTTTACGAATTTCTTCTGGTTGTTTGCAATCAGTGCGGTGTTATTTACAGGATTATCACTGATTCTTGTTATCGGGTGGAATAAGCAAACGCTGGTTTCATTCCTGTCAATTGTAATTGGAACGACGATGGCGATGGCAATCGGAATCGGAATTCTGAATTTGACGGGGAATAATGGAATCCACTATGAAGCGCTTGATTACGCGACCCAGCAACCAGAACAGCTTTTCTTGTCGGCGACGATCATTGGACTGTTAGGGGCAGTTTTGGATGCATCGACCGATATTGTTTCAACACTGTTCGAACTCAAACGGACCCAGCCGGAAATTTCGGCCAAACAATTGTTTAAGTCCGGACAAGGGGTTGGTCACGCGATCATGGGACCGCTTATCAACGTCTTGTTAATGATTTTCTTTGCTGAAACATTTGCAATCGCAGTTCTTTACTTCAGAACAGGAAATACTTACGGCTATACCTTTGCGTGGGCAATGGGCCTGGGAGTCGCCCAGGCATTGATCAGTGGGATTGGAATTACATTAGTGATCCCAACTGCAAGTTTCCTCTGTTCGCGTTTCTTAAGCGGAAGGAGGGCTGACTAATGCCGTCAATTTTAGCATTAACGATCGTATTAGCTGTTTTAATGATGGTTTTTGGTGGAAAGCAAGGAACCTCATCGTTCTTTAGTGTTTTGCTGAACTTCGGAATTTTATTCGTAACCGTTGTCTTAATTTCAAGCGGCTTTCCTCCGCTTCTAGTTTCGTTGTTTGCTGGAATCTGTATTTTGGCGACAACCATTTATATGGGGAACAGTGATGACCGCTCAACCAACATTGCGTTTGAAGCCACAATCATTGTCTTGGTCGTCATGATCATCATGATCGTTCCAATGGATCACTGGGCTCAGATCAAAGGTTTTTCAACGGAACAGTCGGATGAAATTGAAGCATTCAACCTTTTGATTGGGATCAACTTTGAAAAGTTGGCGATCTCAACGGCGATTTTAAGTACGCTGGGGGCAATTTCAGAAGCAGCGATCGCTATTTCAAGCGGTTTGCAAGAAATTATCGATCAAAACCCTGATATTACCAAGAAAAAGCTTTATCAAAGCGGAAGCAACATTGGTTCGCAAATTATGGGAATGACCTTTAATACGTTGTTCTTCGGAATGTTTGGGAGTGACCTGGCACTATTTGTTTTGCTGGCAAAAGTCCATGCCGGGATTGGATACTGTATCAACGCCAAAATTTTTGTTTCCGAATGTATGCTCGTGCTGTATTCGGCCGTTGCAGTCATTTGTGTCATCATGATCACCACGTTCTTGATGGCTCACCGGCTTGAAAAACAACAAAAAGCAGAAGCAACAACCGAAACGAAAGAAAAAACAGAAGATTGATTTAAGATAAGAAATAGGCTGCAACCTTTGAGGGCTGCGGCCTATTTTTAAATCAAAATTCCATTACAATGATCGATTTCATGCTGGATAATTTCTGCAATTAAATCGGTAAAGGCTTGGGTTTGCCATTGAAACTGTTCATTTTGAAATTTAACCGTAATGTGCTTAAACCGTTGTGTTGGCCGAACGCCATCAAGGGATAAACATCCTTCAGTTGTTTGGTATGGAGTATTTTGCGCAATGATTTCCGGATTGATCATCATTACGGGAAGCTTTCCAAGGCCAACCACGATGATCCGCTTATGAACGCCAATCATATTGGCAGCTAATCCAGCAGCTCGGTCACAGTTTGCAATAAACGTGGCTTTCAAGTCTTGAACTGCTTGAATGTCAGCCTGAGTTGCTGGGAACGATTTTTGAGATAAAAAATGAACGTCATGGATAATTTCTTTGATCATGCTATCTTCCTCTTATTTATCTTTGAAAAGGGCAGCAAATTTGGCCGCCGCTTCTTCGGAAAGCGAATCGGCGAGATTGCCTAAATTTTCGTCAGCCTGAGCTTGGGTCTTTGCGTTGACTTGAGCCTGCTGTTTAACGGCTTCGACAATTGCCTTTTCGGCTTCTTCAATTGGGTTGAGCGGTAAAACGCCGCCGGCTGAATCCGCATGGCCACCGCCGTTGAAATACTTAGCAGCAAATTCGGCAACATCCAACTGACCATTGCTTCGAAGCGAAACACTATGGGCATCGATTACCAATGCGGCTTCAACATCGTGGCGTTGAAGCAGGGCATGAGCAATTTCTGATTTAAAGTCGCTGGCATAGACAACGCCGAATGAATGCCCGTCAACGGAAAATTCAACAACGTTTTTGAGATGCTTATCAAGGTAGCGTTGCCGGCGGCCGTTTAACGTATTGATCAGTAACGTATTTTGGTCATGATACTGTTTCCAGCCGGTTTGATAGACCTTCGTTACAAATGATTGGGACTGGCTTAACGGATAAAACCAGAAAAGCTGGTTTAATTCATCGGCTGCTTTCCGTTCTTCGTTGCACATGTTCGGGTCGTTTTGCCAATCCCAGGTATCGTATGCCCGAATCAATTCAACGATTTCTCGCAGTTCCTGTTGCCGTGCAGTCGGAACGCTTGCAAAGTTGACCTGTTTGCTGACCCAGTCCCATACAAGGCTCACAGCACTGGGATTAATTTCCGGATTAGCAGGTGAAATGCAGTTGGCAGCATACTTTTTACGCAGTTCTTCTTCGCTTTCATGGTGATCAAAAATCAACCAGTGGTTTGCAAAGTGCTGTTCAAGTTGTTGGAACGAATAGTCGCTGTCCGGTGTCATGTCCATAATATAGATGTCGCTGTACTTTTGAACATCGGGTTGGCGGAAGAATCGTTCAAGTTCCTGGTCAAGCCGGCCGGCCGAACACGTTGTTAAATCAAAAGTCACGTTACTGAATAACGCGGGTTGTAAGGCTTCCAAAAGAAGGGGAGCGCCAAACCCGTCTAAGTCGTTGTGTGAAATTAATTTAATGTACTGTTGTTTTTTCAATCTTGTTCCTCGTGTTTCTAATTTGCTGAATCTAAAATCATGCTAATTATAGCATATCAAAGCCCGTCAGTTTGACGATAATTGCTAATTTGGGTATCATACTTAGAAGGAGAATAGTCTGAAATTAAGGACGGGATCGGATTTTGGCAAAAAACAAGATTCAATATTTTACGAGGTTTGATGAGGACCTAGTTGAAACTGCCGACCAGAACTATCAGCTTAAGGACAACTTTAAGTGGATTCGAACTGATTGGCAATTTAATTTTTTAGCGACCGTGATATCGGCCGGGGCCAAGGCCTTTGGGTACGGCTTTAACAAGCTAATCTTAAAGCAACGATTTGCGAACTTAGACGTCCTCAAGCCATATCGTGGCCAAGGATATTTTATTTATGCCAATCACACGCAGCCGGTTGGCGATGTTTTTTTGCCAATGCTTGCAGGCGGGGCCCGCAAGTACTATGTAATTTGTGCCCAAGCTAACTTAGGGATGCCGATCATCGGACCGTTGCTTCCCTATGGCGGGGCAATGCCGATTCCGTCAGATATTCATCAACTTCCTTCTTTAATTAAGGCAGTTGATTACCATATCAAACAGGGCGATTTTGTAACGGTGTATCCCGAAGCCCATGTGTGGCCGTATTATACGGGAGTCCGGCCGTTTTCAGAAGCGGCTTTCCATTTTCCAATCACAACGAACGCACCATCATTTGTAATGACCAATACTTATCAAAAAGCACGGCGAGGGAGCCGGCCGCAAATGATTACGTATTTGGATGGTCCAATCTATCCTGATTCGGCTCTTCCACGGAAAGCACGGCAACAAAAGCTGATGCAGGATGTTAAGGAAAAAATGGAAAAGCGGGCAGCGTTAAGCAACATTGAGTATGTCAAGTATGTCAAACGAAAGGAAAAGTGAAATTAACGGCATGAATCTTCTATATTGCGGTGATCAAAATATTCAAGACGGATTATTAATTTCGATTTTGTCACTGCTGAAACATGAACCAGATGAACTTCATATTTACATTATGACGATGGAGCTTCATACCGCAGAAAAAGATTACCATGCGATTCCTGATCGGACGATTTCATTTTTGAATCAGTTGGTGCAACGGACCAATCGGCATAGTTTTGTTAAAAAGTATGACTGCACGACCTTGTTTGAACGTCAAATTCCGCGAAAGAATATGGGAACGCGTTTTACCCCGTACGCAATGTTGCGGCTTTTTGCTGACCAACTTCCCGATCTGCCAGCGAGATTACTTTATCTTGATAGCGATGTTGTTTGTCGCCAAGATCCGCGTGAATTTTATCACCAAGATATTACCGGGGTTGAGTTGGTCGGGGTGCTGGACTATTATGGCCGCTGGTTTTTCCATCATAGTTTAACGCACTTGGATTACATCAATTCCGGGGTGCTTTTGTTGAACATGGAAAAGATCAAGCAAACTAGATTGTTTGAGCGGGCACGGGAAAGGTGCGTCAAACGCTGGATGTTTATGCCGGATCAGTCAGCCCTTAATAAGCTGGCCCGGGCGAAACGGATCGTCCCGCGGAAATATAATGAGCAACATCAGTTGCATGCCGATACCGTTTTCCAGCATTTTACAACGAGTTTTAAGTTTTTCCCGCTATTCAAGATTCAAACAATCAAACCGTGGGAAGTTCAGCAAGTTCACGATGTTCTTGGAATTCATGAATATGATGATATTTTAAACGAGTATCAACAGTTAGTCCCGAATTTGTCAAAATAAGAAGGCGAATAAAAATGAAAAATAAAGTTATTCCAGTATTTTTAACCATTGATGACGGTTTTGCAAAGTATACAAGTGTGATGATCCGGTCGGTCATTGAAAATGCAGCACCCCAAGACCATTACAAAATTTGGATCATTCATCGCGGATTAAGTGATGCGAACCAGCAAAAACTTGAAGGAATGGCGACTGCCAATGTTGAAGTTGAAACGCATTTCTTAAAGGCTGATTTGAGCCGCATTGCTAATCGCGAAGAAAATTATTTACGGCTTGATTTCTTTACATTGTCGATTTTTTATCGCCTATTCTTAGCCGATGAATTTCCAGAATATGATAAGGCAATTTACCTTGACTGTGATGCGGTTGTTCCTGGTAATCTGGCTGATTTATATCAAATTGACCTTGGAAATAACTTGATTGGGGCTGCACCAGACCATTCAATTTGGCATGTTCCGGGAATGATCAAGTACATTGAAGGCGCCCTTGGAATTCCATATAAAACATATATTAATTCAGGGGTTTTGCTGATCAACATGAAAGCCTTTCGCGAAGAACATTTTACGGAACACTTTCTCAATGTAATGAATAAGCACTACTTTGCTTGCATTGCACCTGATCAGGATTATTTGAATATGATGTGCCGCGACCGCATTTTATATCTTGATGAAACTTGGAATGCAATGCCGAAAGATCATCAATATGATGCTGAAAAACTGACAGATCCCCAATTAGTCCACTATAATCTGTTTTATAAGCCATGGCACTTTGATAATGTAATGTATGAAAATTATTTCTGGAAATATGCGGATGCAACGCCATACGCCCAAGAAATTCATGCTGAAAAGGACAACTTTACGGACGAACAACGCCGTGGCGAAGTTGAAAAACTTGATAAGTTGATGGATCGGGCAGCGGCATTGCCGGCAACGGAAGGGACATTTAAAAAGGTTATTGCACAAGGAGAACGAATTAAGTTATGTTAATTTTTCCGAATCGTGATCAAGTGATCGCGAATATTAAGCAGAATATTAAGGATGGAAACTTCAACAAAAAGGTTGAAGTTGACGATCCGCAGTTATCGAATGAGGAGCGGTTGGAACTGATCAGTCAATACTTTGACCGCCGCAAGACTTTATTTGGAAAAGCAGAAAATGTTGTTGCCCGAACAATTTACCGGGCAGTTACCTGGGCAGAAAATACGAAAACGGAAATTGTTGGCTGGGAAAATCTGAAAGGCCTTGATCCGCATAAAGGAGCGGTAATTACCAGCAATCACTTTAATCCGCTGGAGAATACGATTATCCGTAAAATGACGGAAAAGCTTCATAAGCGGTTATACATCGTTAGCCAAGATACTAATTTTGGAATGAAAGGGCTTGTCGGATTTCTTCTAAACAATGTTGATATCATTCCGTTAAATACTAGCATTGAATACTTAGGGCGAACTTTTCCGAAATTGATCAAACAAACGATTGACGCTGGAAACTACATTTTGATCTATCCTGAAGAAGAAATGTGGTTTAACTACCGGAAACCGCGACCGTTTAAGCGGGGCACATATTACTATGCGGCTCAAGCTGGAGCCCCGATCATCTCATGCTTTGTTGAGTTGCGCGACCTTGAAAGTTTTGAACCGAACGCGAAGGGGCAAATTCACCGCGTTAAAGCAACGTTACACATTTTGCCGATGATTTATCCTGATCCGCATAAATCAGCCCGGGAAAACAGTATCTGGATGATGAAGCAGGATTACGAGCAAAAGAAAGCGGCGTATGAAGCGGCATACGGAAAGAAATTAACGTACGATTTTCATCCGGAAGACATTGCCGGATGGGTCGGACCTCAGGATAAAAAATAAAGAAGGATGGATCAATGAAAAAGTGTCCCCAGTGCGGGTTTGAAAATCAACCGCATAATCAGTTTTGCAAACAGTGCGGAGCGAAATTAACAGCTGATGAAGATCAACCGATGACGCGGGAAGCCGCGAAGGAGAAAAATAGCAAACGAAAGCGCAAAGTGATTTATCTCGTAATTGCAATTATTCTAATTTTAATTCTTGTGCTTTTTGGAATTGCGCAGGCGACGGGAAAACATTCATCTAAGGCGCCGGCTTCAACTTCGCCTAAGACAGAGAAAAAGGCTTCTTCAACTGCTAAAAAAGCCTCGGCAACAACGGCGACTGCTTCTTCAACGGAAGCAAGTGCCAGTTCTGGAAGACAAACGGCAATTCAAACCATGCCGGATGTCAATACAAAAAATTTGACGACCCAACAAGTTAATAAGTGGGTCTTTGCTAACATCATGGCGGATTGGAATAAGAATAATACAGGTGAACCGCCATTGACCCCGGCAGATCAGGACGCATTTATTTTTAATCAAAGTACCGATGACCAGGGATGCGTTGAGATTCAGGTTCAAGAAAATCATCAAAGTGCATTTATGAAGAGCATTCATGCTGATCCGGAATCCACCCCGACAATTGGATGGTACCGAATCAACGCTCAAGGATATTTGCAACAGGGTGCTCCTGGAAGCGACAATTGGAACACGATTGCACAAAACTATCAGGAACCATAATTTTAACAAACAAACAGACTAAGATAG
>NZ_LWUD01000036.1 GCF_001654615.1 Ligilactobacillus aviarius | reverse complement strand
AAAGGTCTTCAAGTGGCATATTAGCTAAATCATCGACTGATAATTCTTCAGTCATTAATTCAATCGTTGTCGCACTAAATACTTGGACAGAGTCCAGTTCACGTGACAAGGTATTGACCTTATAACAAAGATTTTCGAGAAAGTGTTGTTTAGTTTCGGTTAATTGTTGAATTAGTTGGTAGCGAGAACGAGTAAGGCGTTGTAAAGCCATAAATTTTTCTTCACGCATTGGTGAAGTCGTTCCTCGTCCAATTCTCAAATAATCAGCAATGATAAAAGCATCATTATAATCAGTTTTATCAGTATCGTAAGACTCGGCATATTTCCGAACTCGCCGTGGATCTTCAATCACAGTTTTGACATTTAATGCTTTCAATTCTTGATCGTTTTGAAAGAAAATTGCCGGATGAAAACTGTAGAGTGAAGTTGATTCCATACCAATCATGATCTTTTTAAAATGATTTTCATCGTTAAGTTTGATAATTTCATTTTTGATCTGACTGGCACCAACGGTGTCATTAGCAAAACGAGTTCGTAAGAATACTTGGTCAATTTGGTTACCAAGGAAACATGCCTCTAATGTCTCAGAGCTAACGTCTAAACCAACAAATAAATTCATAGGAAAGACCTCCTTTCTGATTGAATTTAGGAATTGTTTTAGTACTGAGGGCTACCCAAGATAACATTGCATAACAGCAGCCTCGCATAAAAGAATTCCATTCTATGAGATAAAAGCTGCATTTCAACCCTACTAAGTTGAAATAAATCCCATAGAGAAACAAGTAATGCGTATGAAGTTATAGCAATGATCTGGGGAACACGCTTAAATTAGTAGTCAAAACTACAGGAGGAGCTAGAGCAATCCCATTTAGGACTTTCCTAGTGATTATTATCTCAGGTACCACACAGTACTAAAACAAAAAGATTATTTTTAAGGAAAATCATCGTGAGATGATTACAAAACATATATTACGAGCTGTCTCTTATACATATCGAACGCTGCCGACGATCTTACGCGTGTAGATATCGCGTTGATGCGTTTAGTGCAACAAAATCAAAACGACAAACAACGAAAACCACTAGAACACTGAAGATCCAAACACGATCAGG
>NZ_LWUD01000035.1 GCF_001654615.1 Ligilactobacillus aviarius | reverse complement strand
GGGGTGCTAGAGCAATCCCATTTAGGACTTTCCTAGTGATTATTATCTCAGGTACCACACAGTACTAAAACAAAAAGATTATTTTTAAGGAAAATCATCGTGAGATGATTACAAAACATATATTACGAGGAGGAGGATATTATGGTAGGAATTATTCTTGCCAGCCATGGCGGATTCGCTGAAGGAATTTATCAATCTGGCGAAATGATCTTCGGTAAACAAGAAAATGTTAAGGCATGCATCTTGAAACCGAGTGAAGGTCCAGATGACATTCGTAAAAAGATGGAAGACGCCATTGCTTCATTTGATGATCCAGAACAAGTATTATTCCTGATCGATCTTTGGGGTGGAACCCCATTTAATCAGGCAAATAACTTGTTCGATAAGCATCAAGATACGTGGGCAATTGTTACCGGCTTGAACTTACCAATGCTGATCGAAGCATATGGTGCTCGATTGCAAGATGGAATTACGGCACAACAAATTGCCAAACAGATTATGGAACCTGCTAAAAATGGTGTAAAGGTTCGGCCTGAAAGTATTCAACCTGAAACCGAAAAGCCACAACAGGTTCAAAGTAACGGTGCAAATACTGTTAGCTCAATTCCAGAAGGAACAGTTCTTGGCGATGGACATATCAAATATTCATTGATTCGAATTGATTCACGGTTGCTTCACGGCCAAGTTGCTACTGCTTGGACAAAATCAGTTCGTCCAGACCGGATCATTGTTGTTTCAGACAACGTTTCAAAAGACAAGTTACGGAAGAACATGATTATTCAGGCTGCTCCTCCTGGTGTTCGGGCAAACGTTGTTCCAATTAAGAAAATGATCGAAGTTTCAAAAGATCCGCGGTTTGGAGCAACGAAGGCATTGGTCCTCTTTGAAAACCCAGAAGATGCCTTGAAAGCAATTGAAGGCGGCGTTGACATTAAGACGCTAAACATTGGTTCAATGGCTCACTCTGAAGGTAAGGTTGCCGTAAACAAGGTTCTTTCATTAAATGAAAAGGATGTTGAAACATACGACAAGTTAAATGAAATGGGAATCAAGTTCGATGTCCGGAAAGTTCCAAATGATTCACCAGAAAACATGATGGATCTTGTTAATAAGGCTCGTGAAGAGTTAGCGAAAAAGAAATAGTAAGGAGGAAGACAAATGTCTATCGTTCAAGCAATTTTAGTAATTATCATTGCATTCTTTGCCGGGATGGATGGTATTTTAGATGAATTTGAATTTTATCAACCGCTTGTTACTTGTACATTGATTGGTTTGGTAACAGGAAACTTGACTGCCGGAATTATTCTTGGTGGGACATTACAAATGATCGTTTTAGGATGGGCTAACATCGGTGCGGCTGTTGCCCCAGATATTGCCTTTGCTTCAACTGCATCAGCAATTGTTTTAGCAATGGGTAACTTAGGTGTTAAAGGGGTTGGAACCGCCGTTGCCATGGCTGTTCCATTCGCCGTTGCCGGATTAGTTATGAACATGATCGTGCGGACAATCTGTGTTGGGATTACCCACGCAATGGATAAGGCTGCTGAAGAAGTTAGCTTTAAGAAGATGAACATGTGGCAAACAGTTGCAATTATTTTACAAGGTTTACGTGTTGCTATTCCTTGTGGATTATTACTTATTATCCCAACTCACACAGTTCAACACATGTTAAATGCAATTCCTTCATGGTTATCAGCCGGAATGACAATCGGTGGTGGCATGGTTGTTGCCGTTGGTTACGCAATGGTTATCAACATGATGGCTACTAAGGAAACATGGCCATTCTTCATTGTTGGTTTTGTAATTGCTGCTTTAACAAAATTAACATTGTTAGCAATCGGTGCTTTAGCTGTTGCAATTACATTAATGTACTTGAACCTTGATAAAAAAGGTGGCAATGGCGGTAACGGCGGTGGCGATAGCAATACCGGCGATCCGTTAGGCGATATTCTAGATGACTACTAAAATGAAGGAGCGTGAAAAGAATGACTGAAAAAGAAAATCGAATTAAAGTTGATAAGAAAACACGTTTCAAAGTTGCAGCTCGTTCACAATTCTTACAAGGATCATGGAACTATGAACGGATGCAAAACGGCGGTTATGCATTTTCAATGATTCCTGCAATCAAGAAATTATATAAGACGGATGAAGATCGTCAAGCAGCTTTAAAGCGCCACATGGAATTCTTTAACACGACCCCATTTATGGCTTCACCAATTATTGGGGTTACGTTAGCCCTTGAAGAAGAACGCGCTAACGGTGGCGATGTTGATGACGAAGCAATCAACGGGGTTAAGGTCGGAATGATGGGCCCGTTGGCTGGTGTTGGTGACCCAGTCTTTTGGTTCACGGTTCGTCCGATCTTAGGTGCTTTATGTGCTTCACTTGCGATGAGCGGGAACATTTTAGGACCGATTATGTTCTTCGTTGTTTGGAACCTGTTTCGTTGGGGCTTCCAATGGTACACTCAAGAATTTGGCTACAAAGCTGGTTCTGCAATTACCGACGACTTATCAGGAACAATGATGCAAGACGTAACTCGTGGGGCTTCAATGCTTGGAATGTTTGTCCTTGGTTCATTGATTCAACGGTGGGTTAAGATTGATTTCAAACCGATTGTTTCAAAGGTTCAATTACAAAAAGGTGCTTACATTGACTGGCACTCACTTCCTTCAGGCCATGAAGGGATCCAAAAAGCACTTGAACTTTATAACAATGGTCAAGGTCAAGCTTTATCATCCGTTAAGATCACAACAATGCAAAATGTTCTTGATCAATTAATTCCAGGATTAGCTGGATTACTTTTAACATTCCTTTGCATGTGGTTACTTAAGAAGAAGGTTTCACCAATTTGGATCATTATCGGAATCTTCATCGTTGGTATTTTAGGCCACGTCGTTGGTTTACTTTAATAATTACTTTGGAATAGAGGAAAGATGAATGGTTGAATCATTAAATTCGAAAGCAGATATTGTTGAAAAAGCGGTTTATCACCATGGAACTGGAACGTATGGTCAGATTATGGTTGGGAACAAAGCGTTTGAGTTTTATGGGGATAATGTAAATCATTATTTGCAGATTCCGTGGGATGAAGTTAATAAAATTATTGCTTCATTATATTTCAAGGGGAAGTATATTCCGCGTTTTGCGATTCAAACCAAAGAAGGAAAAATGTACATTTTTTCATCAAAAGAACCAAAAAAGGTATTACGTGCTTGTCGAAATTATATTGATTCAAATAACATTGTTCGTTCATTAACTTTCTTCCAAGTATTAAAGCGAAACATTAAACGAATAATTAAAGCGAATAAATAGCAAAAGAAGCTCTGGATCAAACCAGAGCTTCTTTTATTTGTTTTTTCGATGGAAAAGATTATGGATTCCTCTTCGAATCACTTGGAAAAATGTAAGCGAACGCACAATATGGTCAGCATTGATATGTTCCCGGCAAGCACGCAAAACAGCTTTTGGATGCCGTGCTGCAAACGGAAATATTCCATTTTGTTTAGTTTGAATTGCAAACCTTGGAATCCATCTGCCTTTAAAATATACAGAAGCGATTATCAAATCCACTTCATTCCATGGAATTTGAATATAGTCCTTGGGATTTTTAGAATTGTAAAATTCAAAAGCCTTATCTCCAATCATAATCTGACCGTAAGTCGCCATTCCAATGAAAGAAGTCGCTTTATCAACAAATTCTGCTTTTGTATTTTGTGATTGTGCAATTTCCATTTATCATTTTCCCTTCTCGATTCTAAAGTAATCCGATTAAGTGACCGACAATTCCGACGGCAAATAATCCAATAATAATCCAAATTGGTGAAACGTTCTTTTTCAAAAGCCACATGCAAAGGAACGTAATTAGCAATCCTGCCAGTCCAGGAATCAATTGGTCAAAAATGTTTTGCATTGTTGTAACCTTAGTTGATGATAATGCAAGACCTTGACCGTTGTTGTAAAGTTCAAGTGCTTTTTGAACACCTGCATGACCTGAAGGAAGTGAACTCCAGTCAATATATGTTCCTTTTTGCATTTTAGCAGTTGATACAATTGGTTTAAAATCAACCTTAACCCATCGATCAATTAATCCACCAAGGACAAACATTCCCATCATCGAGGCACCGCGCGTAACATCGTGTAGAAGTGAACCCGAAACATCTTCAGTGATTTTTGAACCGGCCTTATAGCCAAATTCCTGTAAGTTCCACATAAAAATTCCACGAATTAAGTTCCATAAAACGAAGAACAGAATTGGACCTAACACGTTTCCTGAAATCGCCATTGCACCACATAATGATCCCAGAATTGGCCGTAATGTGAACAGGAAGATTGGATCCCCAATCCCGGCTAAAGGTCCCATCATTCCGACTTTAACCCCTGAAATTGCACTATCATCAACATCTGCACCATTTGCTTTGTCTTGTTCCAATGAAAGAACAACCCCTAAAATTGGTGAGAATAATTCAGGTGTAGTGTTAAAGAATTCAAGGTGCCGCTTTAATGCTTCTGCCCGATCCGCTTCTGATTTATACAATTTCTTGATGGCAGGAATCATTGAATAGCAAACACCACCGTTTTGCATCCGTTCATAGTTAAATGAACCAAGGATCAATGTTGAACGCAAAAAGGCTTTAAATCGATCTTTTTTTGATAAAACAACTTTTGCTTCTTCAGCCATTTCGAATTCCTCCTTATTTTAGTAATCATCTAGAATATCGCCTAACGGATCACCGGTATTGCTGTTTCCGCCGCCTCCGTTATTGTTTCCATGCTTATCCAGATTGAGATAAATAAGTGTAAAGGCAACTCCTAAAAGACCTAAAGCAAGCAATGTTAATTGATTAATTGCAGCAATTACAAAACCGATAATGAAGAATGGCCATACTTCCTTTGTAGCCATCATGTTGATAACCATTGCGTAACCAACAGCAACAACTAAGCCACCACCGATTGTCATTCCGTCGTTGAGCCATGATGGAATTGCGTTCAAAAGTGCTTGAACATCATGAGCAGGGATGAATAACAAAAGACCAGCTGGAATTGCAACCCGAAGTCCTTGGCAAACCATTGCGATATAGTGCCACATTTCAACTTGTCTGAAGTTGGCTTTCTTAGCAGCCGCGTCCATAAAGTGAACAAATGAGACAGATAATGTCCGAACTAACATCGTAAGCATTAATCCGGCAACAGCTAATGGAATCGCCATGGCAACGGCTGTATTTACGCCGCTAACACCCTTGTTGCCTAACATTAAAATAATTGCAGAAGCAACCCCGGCTAATGATGTATCAGGTGCCATCGCAGCTCCAACGTTTGCCCAGCCTAAGACGATCATTTGAAGTGTTCCACCTAGAACTAAGCCAGCAGTTAACTGTCCGCATACTAATCCAATCAATGTACATACAACAATTGGTTGATAAAATTGAAAAATATCAAGAACACTGTCCACACCCGCTAAGAAAGCAATAATGAGGACTAAAATAATTGACATTGTCGACATAGTATTTCCTCCTTATTATGCTTTTTGTTTTCCTTCTGCTAATCCCTTACTTGCTTTATCAAGCAATTCAGAAATATCATCTGAAGATGAAGAAGGAAGCATTTTAACGTCGAATTTCAAACCATCTTTAATCAATTCTTTATAAGTATCAATGTCTGTCTGATCAAGTGACACTGCTTTTGTAACGGCTACTTTTCCAACCTTGTGAGCCATTGAACCAACGTTAATGGTTTTACCTTTCAAATCAAGCCCCGCATTTACAGCTTTCAAAATATCTTCGGGTGTTTCGAAAAGGACCAGTGCGTGAGTAGCACCAAACCTTGGGTCTTTTGAAACTTCGACCATCTTTTTAATCGGAACAACATTAGCGTGAACACCAGGAGGAGCCGCCTGCATAATCATGTTCTTTCTAAGTTTGTCCTTCGCAACTGAATCTGAGACAACAATAATTCGGTCTGGTTTAACCGTCTTTGTCCATGAAGTAGCAACCTGTCCGTGAAGCAACCGTGAGTCGATCCGAACCAAACCGAATTTGATGTGACCGTCGCCTAAAACTGTTCCTTCAGGGATGGCACCGGTTGGTTGCTTACTTTCAGCAGCTTTTGGTGCTTCCTTCTTTGGAACAAGTCCTTCAGGTAAGGTCTTGATTCCGTCCTTGGCAGAACCAACGATTTGTTTGGCAATCTCACGAGCCGTAATTCCATCTTGCAACCGGGCACCGTATGCTTCGATCAGCATTGGTAAGTTCAAGCCGGTAACAATTGCCCATGTATCTTTGTGTTCAGCAAACAAATTGCTTGCTTGGTTGAATGGAGTACCACTCCAAAGGTCAATTAAGAATAATACTTGTTCTGGATCATCAAATGAAGCAATGGCGTCTTCCATCTTTTTACGAATATCATCTGGGCCTTCACTTGGTTTCAAGATGCATGCCTTAACATTTTCTTGTTTACCGAAGATCATTTCGCCAGATTGATAAATTCCTTCAGCGAATCCGCCATGGCTAGCAAGGATAATTCCTACCATAATGTTTTCCTCCTTTGGTGCATTCTTAATTTTGCAAAACCTACTCGGTAATCAAATGCTTATCAATCAAAATCTGCCAGAGATCTTTCGGATTATCACTTGATACTTTCCGAATCTCAAGCTGAATTTCATGCTGATGAAGAAGTTGAAAAACTTGAATGTCTCGTTGACTAACAGCGACAGTATCGCTAATCATCTTTTTGGAATTGTCAAAGCTTAAAGAACCAATATTGATTCTTGAAACTTCAATTCCGCTAAGGATTAATCGCAAAGCATCCTGGGGAGATTCAACTAGTAATAAAACTTTTTCTCCATCAAAACGAAAATTTAAATTTATTTGAATAAATACCTTGACCTTAAAACGTAAGGTTGATAAAATATAAAAGTCGTCATTAGACAGGTATGTTTTGACAATTAGTTTTTAAATTTAGTTGTTGACATCAAGCATATTAAATGATATTATTTAATAGTTGTCTTTTGACAAAAGTTGTAGATCTTTGAAAACTGAACAATGTTTCGACACACAAATGTGCAGGGCAATTCATGAAAATGAATGCAATAACATTTGCGAAGTCAATTCGCTAGTAATTACGAGTCACAAACTTATAAATTGAGAGTTTGATCCTGGCTCAGGACGAACGCTGGCGGCGTGCCTAATACATGCAAGTCGAACGAGAATTTTTTACACCGAGTGCTTGCACT
>NZ_LWUD01000034.1 GCF_001654615.1 Ligilactobacillus aviarius | reverse complement strand
AAAAAAGAACATACTCAAGTACCATGACATGTAAGTTTCCAAGCCGAAAACGCAATACAAGAAAGCGTAGCGTCTAGGGGGCTCGAAGATATGTATAAAAGACAGGCGTAACAACAGTTAATGCTTCTCCTAAAAGTTCTTCACCAATACGATTTGACAAAGAGCCACAAAAATAAAAAGCCATGCTTTCGCATGACTTTCTATCATTCAATTATTAACCAGCGTTACCGCCGTTCTTCTTAATAATTTCTTCTTGAATTGACTTCGGAACTGGTTCGTAGTGATCCATTGTCATTGTAAATGTCCCACGACCTTGTGTTGCTGAACGCAATGTTGTTGCGTAACCAAACATTTCAGCCAACGGTACATAAGCATTAACAACTTGTGATCCACCACGTGCTTCCATTCCGTCAACCCGACCACGACGAGCTGTAACGTGTCCCATAACATCACCTAAGTTGTCTTCAGGACATACGATTTCAACTTTCATGATTGGTTCAAGGATAACGGCACCAGCCTTAGCTGCGGCATTCTTCAAAGCTAATGATGCAGCAACTTTGAAGGCTGCTTCACTTGAATCGACTTCGTGGTAACTACCATCATATAACTTAGCCTTAACATCGATTAATGGGTAACCAGCTAAGACACCGTTTTGCATAGCTTCCTTCAAACCTTGTTCAACTGAAGGAATGTATTCACGAGGAACAACCCCACCAACGATAGCATCTTCGAATTCGAAGCCTTTACCTTCTTCGTTTGGTGTGAATTCGATCCAAACATCACCATATTGACCTTTACCACCTGATTGACGAACGAATTTACCTTGAGCAGATACTTGCTTTGTAAATGTTTCACGGTAAGCAACTTGTGGTTCACCAACTTTAGCTTCAACGTGGAATTCACGCTTCATCCGGTCAACGATGATATCCAAGTGCAATTCACCCATTCCGGCGATCAATGTTTCACCAGTTTCTTGGTTTGTTTCAGCCTTGAATGATGGGTCTTCTTCAGCAAGCTTTTGTAAAGCAACATCCATCTTATCTTGGTCAGCCTTTGACTTTGGTTCAACTGAAACTTGGATAACTGGATCTGGGAATTCCATTGATTCAAGAATCAATGGGTGATCTGGATCTGTTAATGAGTCCCCAGTTGTTGTATCCTTCAAACCGATTGCGGCTGCAATATCACCTGAGAATACTTCTGGGATTTCTTTCCGGTGGTTTGAGTGCATTTGCAACAAACGACCAACACGTTCACGCTTGCCCTTTGTAGCGTTCAATACGTATGAACCAGCTTCCAAAGTACCTGTGTAAACCCGTAAGTATGTTAAACGACCAACGAATGGGTCTGTTGCGATCTTAAATGCTAAACCAGCAAATGGCTTTGAGTCATCAGCAATTAAGTCAACTTCTTCACCTGTGTCAGGATCTGTAGCTGTGTATGGCTTAACATCTAATGGTGATGGCAAGTAATCGTTAACCCCATCAAGCATCATTTGAACACCTTTGTTCTTAAATGCTGAACCAGCAAATACTGGGAAGAGGTCTAACGTTAATGTTCCGCGACGAATTGCTGCCCGAAGTTCATCGTTTGAAATTTCTTCACCGCCAAGGTATTTTTCCATGATTTCATCGTCAACATCGGCGATTTGTTCAATCATTTCTTCACGACGCTTTTCAGCTTCTTCACGGTATTCTTCTGGAATATCAACTGTATCCCACTTTGAACCTAACTTATCTTCGTCATAAAGGTCAGCCTTCATTTCGATTAAGTCGATAACCCCTTCGAATTCATCTTCAGCACCGATTGGCATTTGAACTGGCAATGGGTTTGCTTGAAGACGATCCCGGATCGTATCAACTGAGTAATCAAAGTTAGCACCGATCTTATCCATCTTGTTAACAAAGACGATCCGTGGAACCCCGTATGTACTTGCTTGACGCCATACGTTTTCAGTTTGTGGTTCTACCCCTGATTGGGCATCCAAAACAACAACGGCCCCATCTAAAACACGAAGTGAACGTTCAACTTCGATTGTGAAGTCAACGTGCCCTGGGGTATCAATAATGTTGATTCGGTGATCTTTCCATTGAGCTGTTGTAGCAGCTGATGTGATTGTGATCCCACGTTCTTGTTCTTGTTCCATCCAGTCCATTTGTGAAGCACCATCGTGTGTTTCACCAATTTTGTGAATTTTACCTGTATAGTAAAGAATACGTTCTGTTGTAGTTGTCTTACCAGCATCGATGTGAGCTACGATCCCGATATTACGTGTTTTTTCCAAAGGGAATTCACGTTTATTAGCCATGGAAATATTCTCTCCTTCCAATTATTAAATCAATCGAATTTTCAAAAAAATGACTATTATAGGATAAAAGAATCTATAACAGCCATTCCACAAAATATTACCAACGATAGTGTGCGAATGCACGGTTTGCATCAGCCATCTTGTGTGTATCTTCACGTTTCTTAACAGAAGCACCAGTATTGTTAGCTGCATCCATAATTTCTTTTGCTAAACGTTCAGACATTGTGTGTTCACCACGAAGACGAGCGTAGTTTACGATCCAACGTAAACCTAATGTACGACGACGGTCTGGACGTACTTCGATCGGAACTTGGTAGTTAGAACCACCGATCCGGCGGGCCTTAACTTCCAAAACAGGCATAACGTTTTCCATTGCTTGTTCAAAGACTTCCAATGGATCCTTGCCAGTCTTTTCTTTGATCATATCAAATGCTTCGTATAAAATCTTTGAAGCTGTACCACGCTTACCATCTAACATAAGGTGGTTAATTAAACTTGTAACCAATTGTGAATGATAAATTGGATCTTCAGGTACTTCGCGTTTTGCTGCAGGACCTTTTCTTGGCATATGCTCTACCTCCTAAAATAAGTATTGATTATTTCTTCTTAGGCTTCTTTGCACCATATTTTGAACGGCTTTGCATCCGGCCTTCAACACCAGCTGTATCCAAAGCACCACGGATAACATGGTAACGAACACCAGGCAAGTCTTTTACACGGCCACCACGAATCAAAACAACACTGTGTTCTTGCAAGTTGTGACCAATACCTGGAATGTAAGCTGTAACTTCGATCAAGTTTGACAAACGTACACGAGCGTACTTCCGCAAAGCTGAGTTAGGCTTCTTTGGTGTCATTGTACCAACACGTGTTGCAACCCCACGCTTTTGTGGAGCTGGATTGTTTGTTTGAACTTTTTTGTAACTGTTGTACCCAAAGTTTAAAGCTGGGGAATTAGATTTTGAACCTTTAGACTTACGACCTTTACGAACTAATTGGTTAATTGTAGGCATCTAAAGCTTCCTCCTTCCTTAATTGTCATTTTTCTAGTACACACACCCAGGAGTTTCTTTTTTAATTATAAAAAACTCGGTGTGAGATATTACTGTGCTAAACAGTTCTCATAAAGCACCTTTTTTAATTTATCACAGAGCATTTTTGATGTCAATTCAATTTCAAAAATAATTTTAAATTTCGTAATTATCTTTAGGAGGATTTTTATGTTAACTATTGCTTTTATTTTAGGAGCCGTATGCGTTTCATTTGGAATGTGCCAGGCCCGGCGGTATGTTGAGCAAATTCAAAACTGCAACTGGTCGATTTGTGATCATTGTCATCAGCGACTTAAATGGTGGCAGTTGATTCCAATTTTAGGATATCTGCTTCAAGGCGGAAAGTGTGTTAATTGCCATTTTCCAATCACGGTTGCTTATCCCATCGGTGAATTTCTCGGCGGGGGATTCTTCATTTACTTATTTTCAACTTTTTCTGACTTAGCTGCAATTCAATTTGGTTTCTTATTAACTTGGCTTTTAATTTTAGCACTTGAAGATTTCTTCACCCAGACGGTCTCGCTTAACCTTTTGCTTGGTGGCACATGCAGTGTTCTCTTAATCTTTGGCAATCGAACTTTCAATATTCCGTTAATTCAAATCGAGTTCTGGATCATCGTCAGCGGAAGTCTCGCAATTTTATCGCTCAACAACTACTTTGGATGGGCTGATACCTGTCTGATAAGTTTATTTGGAATTTTATTTCCACCAATTACCCTTGCGGTGATCATTTTAATTGCTTCTTGCGGTGCCTTCATTACATTGAAGTTTTCAAATCAAACCACGCTTCCTTTTATTCCATGGCTTTTAATTGGAATCATTGTAACTTTACTTTTGCATTTAACAACCTGATCAGTCTTACTAAATAAAAAAAGAGGTTGTGACATAAGTCACTAAATCACAGGAGTCACTTCAGCGAGAATTCGCTGAAATGCCTCCTTTCATTTATAATAAAAAAGAAGTTACCTCACATGTAACTTCTTCATTAAGTAT
>NZ_LWUD01000033.1 GCF_001654615.1 Ligilactobacillus aviarius | reverse complement strand
TAGGCACGCCGCCAGCGTTCGTCCTGAGCCAGGATCAAACTCTCAATTTATAAGTTTGTGACTCGTAATTACTAGCGAATTGACTTCGCAAATGTTATTGCATTCATCTTCATGAATTGCCCTGCACATTTGTGCGTCGAAACATTGTTCAGTTTTCAAAGATCTATCAAATGTTAAAACAACAGTAAACATTTTAACATCCTATTCAATTTGTGTCAACAAGAAATTTCATAACTTCAAGCGACGATTAGTATCTTAACAAGTAACAAAACGATTGTCAAGACCTTTTATATCAATAGTGAGAACGCTTTGTCTCACTGACAACAGTTAATATATTATCAACATTTTTTATTAACGTCAACTACTTTTTTTCAAAAAATGAATTTATTTTCGATTTACAATATATTCCACTATTTTTCTCCCAAAATAACAAAAAAGGAATCCTTCTTCAGGATTCCTTTTCACAGCTTTAATGTGCTGTTTGATAGTACTTATAAAGTTGTTTATTTGTTACGCCCTTTAGTTCTGGAGCATCCGTACTGAACTCATTTACGGTCGTCTTTCCGTGATTTTCATCCAGCAAGCTTGTCGGATGTTTCTTTTGAGCTTCTTGGAGCTGTTTCATTCCAGCTTTATAGTTATAGTTGTAATCCGACTTATCAACTCGTTTGAAACCTTTTGGATGGTAGAACCGCAGCAAGTCTCCGGTAATAATCTGATCAGAGATTTCCAACTGTTTATCAACATAATTCTGCTGATTCTTGATCCATTGCTTTTCTTCAGGCGTCAGTTTGTCATTTACAACTTCACCCTTATTATTGTAGATCTTGCTTCCAATCTTTGAGAAGGTTGGTGAAACAAAGTTCCCATCCCGGAACGCAACTGTTTGACTATGATTTGGATTTAACAAATCTTGGCCAAGCATTAAGTATTGTTTATCCGGAATACCTAATAAATCAAGTAATGTTGGCATAACATCAATTTCGCCACCATAGGTATGGTTAATGCCACCCTTTAGTCCAGGAGCGTGAATCATAAATGGTACCTTTTGGAACATTGCTAAATCATAGCTTGAAACAGACTTCTTACCTAAAAGTTGTGCAATTGCCTTCGGGTGATTATTTGAAATTCCATAGTGATCACCGTATACAACGATCATTGAATTATTGTATAACCCTGTTTGCTTCAAGTAGTTAATAAATTCACCAAATGCTTGATCCAAGTAACGAGCAGTTTGGACATAACCATCAACTGTATCATCACCCGTATCAGTCTTTGGAATCGATTGATTCTGCTTATCCAATTCATATGGATAGTGGTTTGTCAATGTAATGATCTTTGCATAGAACGGTTGTGGAAGTTGTTGCAAGTAGTTAACTGCCTGCTTCAAGAAAATCTTATCCTTCAACCCATAACCGACATTATAGTTTTCTTTGCTTGTGTAATAGTCCTTATCAAAGAAGTATTGATAACCCCATGCTTTATACGTGTTGATCCGGTTCCAGAAACTTCCAACATCCCCATGGAATGAAGCGGTTGAATAACCGTGCTGGTCCATAATTGCTGGCATTGCATCAAACGTGTTTGAACCACCATATTCGGTCATTGCAGAACCTGATGGCAACCCATATAATGAGTTTTCAAGCATTGTTTCCGCATCAGAAGTCTTTCCTTGACCAACTTGGTTAAAGAAATTATCAAATGACATTGTATTTTGATCATGATAGAACGCATCAATATTTGGCGTTACTTCCTGACCATCCCACTTATAATCGATCAAAAATTGTTGGAAACTTTCAAGGTGAATGATGAAAACATTCTTTCCCTTTTCCTTCCCGTAATATTGAACATTCGGCGGAAGATAATTTTGCCGTGCAAATTTTAACGCTTTATTTAAGTCTTCCTTCTTTGCGTCTTTCCGCGTTTGCGTTTGCTTATAATTTTGGTATGTATTGTATCCCGCATAGAAGTTCATTCCAAGATACTTAACGATGTAGTTATTATCAAATGTCCGTGTTAACAATTGCGGCCGATCTTGGTTAGCGGCACCAAGGTTGATTCCAAATAAGATAATCCCTGCAACCACCGAAATAATTCCTTGACGGAACCGAACTGGTCGCTTATCTACCTTAATAACCTTAGTAATCAAAAGAAGAGTTAATACAACAACATCGATAAATACAAAAAAGTCAGTTGGTCGAATAATCTTACTAATACTCAATCCAAGATTATTTGAAACTGAACCAGTCGATTTAATAACCCCTAAAGTCAAGAAGTCTGAAAATTCCCGATAATAAAGGATATTAGCAAATAACCAAATCGATTCGATCCAGTCAATGACCATCATGATCCAATAGGAAACCTTGCCCCTAAAGAACAAGGCAATTCCAAATAGGATCAATGCAAATGGAATTGGGTTGACGATTAATAAGATATTTTGAACTGTTCCAGAAACACCCAACGTAAATTCTGTTTGGTAAGCAATATACGTTTTAATCCAGAACAGTATAATTACCAACGCAAAAAATACAAGTTTCTTACTAAAGAAATCTTGCACCTTCTTCAATGCTTTTCGCATCTCTTTATGCCTCCAAAATTAGATTATTAAAAAAGCGATGACCAAACATTCGTAAAGCCACACTTTTTTAACTTGAATATTCTTTAATCATCTAATAAATCAAAGATTTCCATTGCAGCTAAGTCAATGTTATCAAATTCAAACTTTTGCTTAGTTGCAACTTCTTCCAAAGTGAACGTCTTGCTTACTGGATTGTAAGTAACAACTCCACGTTCATCACCGTCTTTTTCAAAACGACGAGATTGCGTTTCACTTTCGCCGGCTTTCATCATCGCATCAAGTCGTGAAATAATTGCCACGAGTTGAGAATTTTCCATCGCCATGTCCTCTTTCTTTATTAAATTCGTTCATAAAAAATAATGAACCATAGACATTTTAGCAAATTTTACAAAATAACAATAGATACATTATCGAAATTCATAACTTTTTAACAAAAAAAACATTAAGTAACCACAATTCAATAAAAAAGACTGCAGTCATTCCTGCAGTCCAGAACTATTCTTCCACCGAGTCTACCCGCTGAACTTTCTTCGGTTTTTGGACCAGTGCAACCATTCCTAAAAACATTCCGAAGTAATATGTAACGATTCGCCAAAGAATCATTGCAAGCACCAATTTTGTTCCCGAATGAATATATAATGAGAAAATCACATCAAAGCTAAACTCTGCACCGCCAGCACCGCCAGGAACTGGGAATAACGAAATTACCATTACGATCAAAACGTGCAACGTCGTAACCTCAATAATGTTTACATGGTGAACCCCAAGCGCCAAAATAATGAAATATGGAATAATGTAATACAAAATCAATTGACCTAACGTAATAATTGCAATCTTAAAAATTGCTTTCTTATCGCGTTTAAGCCGCAAACTTTCCTGATAAAAAGTATCGATTTTTTCGTCAAGCTTTGCTTTCCACTTTGGATATAAATCTTTGTTCTTAAACCATTTAAGCGGCGTTAAGCAAATATTAACCAATTTTCGGGTAAATCGATTCCAATACATTACCATTAATAATCCGACAATAACCGAAAAGTGAATCAAGAATCCAAATGCAATTAAGATTGACATTACATGCATCTTTGCCGCAATTAGATGAAAGCCAAAAATCATACAAATTACAAAGTTCACAACGATCATTGCCTGATAAACAATAAACTTCATTAACAGAATCGATGTCGCCTGGCCGGCTTCGACCCCTGTTTGGGCCAATGCTAAAATCTGAGCCGGCTGACCACCTGATGAAAATGGCGTAATTCCATTAAAAAGCTGTTCAACCATTGGAATCCGCATCACATCGCGCCACCGCATATCAGGATAATGCTTTTTCAACAGGAAGCGAACAATCAAAGCTTCACATGCTAACGATAATAACATCAATCCAAAAGCGACCAGCAACCACCACCATTTAAGGTCTTTTAAATTCATTAAAACACTGTGTAACGGAACATCGCGAAGCGAATATCCAAAAATACAGCATCCAATGGCAATCATGATTGCCAATACAATTTTATTTTTACGTGACATTATCTTCAATCCTTTACTAATCGAGTATAATAATCAAGCCAAATTTTAGCTAATCGCTCTTCCGAATAGTATTCGGCCCCAGCATATGCCTGTTCTTTTAACTGAGAAATTTTCGCTTGGTCATGTTGCAGCAAAGTTAATTGCTCATCCATCTCATCAACATCCTTTGTCCCCAAATAGTATCCGTTAATGATTGAATGGTACAGATCCAAGTCACGAACCATTACGGGCAAGCCAACACTAAATGCTTCAAGAATACTCATTGGAAAGAGTTCATTAAACGAAGGTAACAGGAATAGATCGGCAACATTATAATAATCATTCATTTCGTTACGGTCTAAAATTCCCGGAAACATTAAATTAGCAGGTGGCTGATCAACAACCCGTTTTAATTCATTATATCCATCGGTCATCTTTCCAAACGAAAAACCACCAACCCAGATAAACTGAATCTCCGGATGACGTTTTGCCAATTCAATAAAATCCGGGACGCCCTTCCGCTCTTGAACCTGACCAACCCCGATCACCGTGAATTTATCGGCTGAAATTCCGAGTTTCTGTCGTAATTTTTTCTTTTCCGCTTGCGGCTTCGGGTAAAATTCCTTCTTGGAAACAAAGTTCGGAATGTATGTGATCTTCTTCGCATCAATTCCGTAATTTTCCAATTTCTTTCCAAAAACTGGATTTACAACCACGATTTGATCCATTCGCTTATAGAAACTGATCATATACTTATAAAAAATCTTCTTCGCAAACGAAGGTAAATTAAGACTTCCTTCGATCGTTTCCGGGAGAAAGTGAACATACCCGACTTTAACCCCTCTTCCAGGTAAAAACGTCTCTAAATAAAAAAGCGGGTCAATCGTATGATAATGACTTATATCCGCTTTTCCTAACTTATTAATGACAATTTTAATTTTATCTGGAAAATATTCTTTCAAAAGATTAATTAACTCTGAATACGCACTTCCGACCCCCTGGCCCTTAACACTTAAGGCGGAAGAATACATATGAATATTTAACATAAAATCTCCTCATTAAGAATGTTGGTACTCGTCAATGCAGTGCTCATAAAAATGGATAACTCTTTTTCCAAAATTCTCAGCAGAAATTGACTTTAATTTTTGCGCTAAAACCTTTTCGTTACGATATTTTTCCGGATGTTTTAAATACTCGACCACATCACTTACAAACTCATCAACCGTTGAATATGTCTTTCCCAGACAAGCCTGGTCTAACAACTCATCTGTATATGGGCTATGCGTCGTTACAACTTTGAGTCCTGAAGCAAGGGCCTCATTGTAGGTTAATCCTTGAGATTCTGAGACAGATGTTGAAACGAACAAATTGGCCATATGATAGTAATGTGGAACCTGATCATTGCTGATTTCGCCGGTAAAAATCACACTTCCCGTCAAGTGAAGCTGTTTAACTTGATTTTCGAGGTCTTCACGAGCAGGACCGTCACCGCAAATCATCAACTTTGCTGCTGGAAGTTGTTCTTTGATTCTAACAAATGCATTAATCAGTTGATCAATATTCTTTTCATACGCTAAGCGACTTAACGTTAATAACAATGGAGTATCCGCCGCAATTGCATATTTTTTTCGATAATCAACTTGATCGGCTTTGCTGAATTTGGCCAAATCGACCCCCGTCGGAATCACGGTAATTGGTTCAGTAACCCCATAACCCCGCAGCGTCGTTAATACCCGGTCACTTGGAGCAATAATTCCATTCATATTTTGTAAAAATGAACGTGAAATTTGTTTAACGTGAACCGGCTTCAGCAGCTTTCCATTCGCAATATAATGTAAATAGTCTTCATACATTGTGTGGTACGTATGCACACACGGAATATTCATTTTACGAGCAACGTATTTTCCCATTACTCCCAATGAAAATTCAGTTTGGGTATGAATAATATCAAGCTTCACGGCTTGGGCAACATGTAACGCTCGATGAGCACCCCGAATTGCAATTCTTCGAT
This sequence comes from Ligilactobacillus aviarius, assembly GCF_001654615.1. Classification (GTDB taxonomy): domain Bacteria; phylum Bacillota; class Bacilli; order Lactobacillales; family Lactobacillaceae; genus Ligilactobacillus; species Ligilactobacillus aviarius_B. The sequence continues at coordinate 21,024 of NZ_LWUD01000033.1, read as the reverse complement.
CAGTAAATGAAACAAACGGAATACTTGTAAATCGAAATACGTTACGTTCATAGATATTTTTATCAACTCCCGGGTCAGTTGTCGTAAAGATATATACATTATGACCTTGACGCTCCAACTGTTCCCGTAACGTCTTAATTGAAGTTGCGACACCGCTAACTTGAGGATAGTATGTATCCGTAAATATTCCAATATTCACGAGCATCCCTCGCATTTCAATTAGTCAGTGTTTATTATATTATTTTCACCCATGATTTTCAACGCAAGTTTTGTTAAAAATATGCCCTTAATCCGCGATTTTTGCGCCATTTCAATGAAATTTTCCCGAACAAAAAAGGGCTGCGAATAACACAACCCTTTAACTAAATTTAATAACTATTTTGTATATTCCTTAACCAAGGCTTGAACTTCAGCTTCTGTTTCACAATCTAATGCTTTATCAGCTAATTCTTTCATCTTTTCAGTTGAAAGCTTCTTGATAAAGCTCCGTGTCTTCAAAATTGAAGTTGCACTCATTGAGTATTCATCTAAACCAAGGCCGAGTAACAATGGAACTGCTGTTTGATCACCAGCCATTTCACCGCACATTCCAGTCCATTTACCTTCTTTGTGTGATGCATCAATAATATTCTTAACAAGCCGTAAAATTGATGGGTTTGTTGGTTGGTAAAGGTATGAAACCCGTTCATTTCCACGGTCAGCAGCCATTGAGTATTGAATCAAATCATTTGTTCCAATACTGAAGAAATCAGCATATTTTGCTAACTTATCAGCAATCATTGCAGCTGCTGGGATTTCCATCATCATTCCGACTTGGATATCATCAGCAACTTCAACACCCTTTTCAACTAACGCAGCCTTTTCTTCTTCAAAGATTGCCTTAGCATCCTTAAATTCTTGCACAGTTGCGATCATTGGGAACATGATTGCTAACTTTCCGTACTTCGATGCCCGTAATAAAGCCCGAAGTTGAGTTCTAAAGATTTCTTGTTGGTCTAAGCATAACCGAATTGCCCGGTAACCTAAGAATGGATTTTGTTCATCAGGTAATGGAAGGTAAGGTAATTTCTTATCCCCACCAATATCCATTGTCCGAACAACAACTTGCTTACCGTTCATTCCTTCAAGTGCTTGCTTGTATGCTTCAAATTGATCGTCTTCACTTGGAAGTTCTGAAGCATCCATATATAAGAATTCTGAACGGAACAAGCCAACTGCTTCAGCACCGTTATCATTTGCCCCTTCAACATCTTGAGGAGTTCCGATATTGGCAGCTAAGATTACTTCTTTACCATCAGCAGTCACTGACTTTTCATTCTTTAATTGTTCCCATTCAGCTTTTTGAGCAGCAAAATCTTTTGCCTTTTGTTCGTATTCACGAACTTCATCAGCAGAAGGCTTTACAATTGCTTCACCATGAATTCCATCAATAATTACTTGATCGCCTTCATGAATATCTTCGGTTGCTGATTCAGAACCAACAACAGCTGGGATTTCCAATGTCCGTGACATGATAGCTGAGTGTGATGTCCGTCCACCAATATCAGTTACAAATCCCTTAACATAACGCCGATCAAGTTGAGCTGTATCTGATGGAGTCAAATCATGTGCAACGATAATAACTTCTTTATCGATCAATGCTGGGCTTGGAAGAGTTACCCCTAATAAGTGGCTTAATACCCGTTTCGTTACGTCACGAATATCGCCAGCCCGTTCTTGCATGTATGCGTTATCTGTCATTGCTTCAAACATTGAAATGAATGTATCTGTAACATCTTTCAATGCTGATTCGGCATTAACTTTTTCGTCATTGATTTTTGTTTCAATTTGGCCGATCATTTCAGGATCAGACAAAATTGTCAGGTGAGCTTCGAAAACTTCTGCTTCTTCTTCACCTAAATTTTCTTTTGCTTTTTCTTTGATTGTTTCAAGTTCTTTTTTAGAAGCATCAATTGCTGAATGTAACCGTTGAATTTCTTCATCGGAATTTTCAATTGTCTTCTTATCAAAAGATAAATCCGGTTCTACAAGCATATAAGCTTCAGCGGTTGCAATTCCATCACTTGCAGCAATCCCCTTAAGTACCTTTGACATTATTCAGCTAAGCCTTCCTTTTTCATTGTTTCATCAATTGCAGCGATTGCGTCTGCTTCATCAGCGCCATCTGCTGAGATTGTTACGTCAGCGTTTTGACCAACACCTAATGACATAACACCCATGATTGACTTCAAGTTAACTGACTTATCGTTGTAAGTTAATGTAATGTCTGAACTGAATTTGCTAGCTGTTTGTACTAATAATGTAGCTGGACGTGCGTGAATTCCTGTTTCTGCAATTACGTGAAAATCTTTCTTTTCCATGATAAATCATGCTCCTTTAAAACAAATTATTTACTTAGTAAAATGCCTTTTCATCTCTACGAACACGTTTTCATAAAGCCGTAATAAAAAAAGGCGTTCCGCATGGATAAATATTAACATGTAATAATTTAAATAGCAAGCGCTTTTTTCAATTATTGGAATGGCTTCCATCATCGAAATGATAGACTGCGCCGCCACCGCGTTTTGCTTCACCAACGATACTCTTTTTATACTGATAATTCATTAACACATGTTGAAATTCCATGAAATGGTCCATTTCAACATCATATTCTTTTAACTTACCGGTCCGTAAATCATCAAGAATTTGCTGATAATCTTCTGCCATTCTTTTCCCTCCAAATTTAACTTTAGTTTAAGTATAGCATGTATTTTTGAGCTCGGGCTTGCACTTTTGATTAAACTTTGTATAATAAAAGTTAATAAAGGTCAAAGTTGGTCAAATGAACTTTGACGAATTAGAAAGGACGTGAGTCAATGCTCTGTCAAAATTGTCATCAAAATCCAGCGACGATCCATTTAACAACTAATATTAATGGACGTCAAACATCGCTTGATCTTTGCCAAAATTGCTATCGGGCCTTAAAGAACCAGGTCAGCGAAGGCGGCAATGGAATGGGCGATCCATTTGGATTTGATTTTAATAATTTCTTTAACTCAATGGCCGGAGCTGCGCCAAATGGTCAACGCCGGCGAGAACAGGTTCCGCCTACCCAAGATGAACGTGGCGGTCAAAATAATAACGGCTCGATCCTTGATCAATATGGAATCGATCTTACCGCTGAAGCCCGTGCTGGACGAATCGATCCGGTTATCGGACGGGATAAAGAAATTAAACGGGTAATTGAAATTTTAAACCGGCGGACGAAAAATAACCCTGTTTTGATTGGTGAAGCTGGGGTTGGTAAAACTGCCGTTGTTGAAGGCCTTGCTCAAAAAATCGTTGACGGTGACGTCCCGCAAAAACTGCTTAATAAAAAGGTCATTCGGCTTGATGTTGTTTCCCTTGTTCAAGGAACCGGTATTCGCGGTCAATTTGAACAACGGATGCAACAGTTAATGCAAGAACTGAAGAAAGCTGAAAATATCATCCTGTTCATCGATGAAATTCATGAAATCGTCGGTGCTGGAAACGCTGAAGGCGGAATGGATGCCGGAAACGTCTTAAAACCTGCCCTTGCACGGGGGGAACTTCAATTAGTTGGTGCAACGACTTTAAATGAATACCGTTCAATTGAAAAGGATGCTGCCCTTGCACGGCGGTTACAACCTGTTCAAGTTAATGAACCAAGTATTAAAGAAGCGTTGGAAATCCTTAAGGGAATCCAATCAAAGTATGAAAGTTATCACCATGTAAAATATACTCCTCAAGCATTAAAAGCAGCCGTTACGTTATCAGACCGTTACATTCAAGACCGGTACCTGCCAGACAAAGCAATCGATCTATTGGATGAAGCCGGATCACGGAAAAACCTAACGCTTGAATCGGTCGATCCAAAATTATTGGAAGAACGAATCAAAAATGCCGAGGAGCAAAAGCAAGCCGCTTTGAAAGAAGAAGATTACGAAAAAGCAGCTTATTATCGCGATCAGGTTAGTCGTTTCGAAAAAATGCAACAGGAAAGTGTTGATGATTCAAACGTTCCAACCGTAACTGAAAAGGATATGGAAAAAATCGTTGAAGAAAAAACTAATATCCCGGTTGGCGAATTGAAGGCCAAGGAAAAGGAACAGCTTAAAAACCTTGCCCAATCCCTTGAAAATCATGTAATCGGGCAAGATGAAGCCGTTGATAAGGTTGCGCGTGCAATTCGCCGGAATCGAATCGGATTCAACAAATCTGGGCGTCCAATCGGTTCATTCTTATTTGTGGGGCCAACCGGGGTTGGTAAAACCGAAACTGCCAAGCAGCTTGCCCGTGAACTTTTTGGAACCGAGGATGCAATGATCCGGTTTGATATGAGTGAATACATGGAAAAGCATTCCGTTTCAAAATTGATTGGTTCGCCTCCTGGATATGTTGGCTATGAGGAAGCTGGTCAGCTTACTGAACAAGTTCGGCGTCATCCATACAGCCTCATTCTGCTTGACGAAGTTGAAAAGGCCCACCCGGATGTCATGCACATGTTCTTACAAATTCTTGATGACGGACGGTTAACCGATTCACAAGGTCGGACCGTTTCATTTAAAGATACGATCATTATCATGACTTCAAATGCCGGAAGCGGTGATTCGGTCGTAAACGTTGGTTTCGGTGCAGATCGTGCTGGAAAATCAAATTCGATCATGAATCGATTAACCAACTACTTTAAACCAGAATTTTTGAACCGGTTTGACGATATTGTTGAATTCAATGCCCTTTCAAAAGATGATTTAATGAAGATCGTTAACCTAATGCTTGATGATGTCAACCAAATGCTTGCTCAACAAGGACTAACGATCCATGTAACTGCTCCGGTCGCCAATAAATTAGTTGAACTTGGGTATGATCCCAAGATGGGTGCCCGGCCACTTCGGCGGGTCATTCAAGAACAAATCGAAGACCGAATTGCAGACTACTATCTCGATCATCCAGATGTAAAGCACTTTGCTGCCAAACTGGAAAATGACGAGATTCATATTACTAAAGCTGAAGACAAAGAAGCATAGTTATTAAAGCGCGAGTAACTCGCGCTTTTTTTATGCTCATAATCATTCATTTTGCATGTCATTTAAAAGCTTTTAAGCTATAATTAAAGAAGAAAGAAATTAGGGAGGGTTTAACATGCAACTTATTGATGTAACCAACAGCTATGCCCAAACAATTCGGCAACAGTTGCTCAAAACATCTGCGCACTTTATTAAAGTCTTTACCCTTGGAAATTCAAAGGTTGTTTACCGCAAAAAACGCGACGTTGCTGAAATTGTGATCTCAAACAAGATTCGGCCGGTTACTGATAAAGAAATCAGTTACGTCGAAGATGAACTTCTTGGACAAGATTCATCAAAGGCAACCATTACAAACGAAGGTAAAATCGTTGAAATTAGTCTTAACAACTAATTATTAAAGAAAGGTTGGAATAAAAATTTCCGACCTTCTTTTATTCTGATTTTCAATAAAATTTTATTAATTAAACGGTTAAAAAAATGAATGAGATACGTTATAATTAATGAGGATAACTATTTTTAGGAGGTGAAATTATGGCATTTAAATTTATGAGTAAGATTCGGCGTTCCTTTAATTCACGGCGGAATGCCCGCAAACAAATGCGTAAACCTTCTTTTGAAAGAAAGACATCAGTTTCACCTGAAAATCATTCAAATTTAAATGATGAAATTAACATTGAATCTTCCATTGAACCTGCTGAAGAGAAACAACCCGTTGAAGCTTCATCAACAAGTTCAAATGAAACTCAAAGCCAGCAAGAAGCGGTTAAATCATCCGATGAACGTGAAAACGAACCGGCTGATACAACTAATCAACTTCCTGAAGAATCCAAGCATGATTTAGCAGTCTCAGCTGAAGAGAAAGCAGCAGAAAAAAAGCATGAATTAGATTCTCACCATTCGGAAGTCAAAAAGGCTTCAACTCGTCCAGACTCAACCATTATTATTATTTATCAGGATGAGAACCGTCGCAGTTTAAGCTCACCTCAAATTATTTCGGGAAAGCGTGGCGAAGCGATCAACTTCAAGTTCAAAGAATTTGAACATTTTGACTTGATTCACATTGATGGGTTCACATCCGTTTTCGTTGAACCATACGGATCAATGACATTAACATACCGGCGGCAAAGCGGTGCCAATATTTGGCTTTTTAGTCAAGATATTGATGACTTGCATATGCTGGGCAAACCGCGGTTTGTTTCTGGAAAGGTTGACGAAAAATATTCCCTGACCCCACCAAACTTTATCGGCTATAGCCTGCTTCGGGCAGAGGGACCTGTAAACGGTAATTTCAATGAACAACAGCAGGTTGTTACTTACTATTACCGGGATGCTTCATGGAAGGAAGTCGACTTTAACGTTAAATACCTGAAAATGCGAGTTTCACAACCTGGTTATGATGCTCCGCATGGAAATGATACTTACATTACCCTTGCAAAAGATACCGTTTGGCAAGTTTTCGAAACGGTTCAATTAACAAGTGGCGAACGGTGGCATTGTTTAGGTGGAAATCTTTGGATTCAAGAAGATTACGATAAGGTCCGCTTCGTTGATTCTCTTCCGCAATACCAAATTGAAGATAACTCAACCAAGCCATTTACCATTGACTTAAACTTCCAAGCAATCATTGACTTCGTTCCAAACAAGAAATTAACCTTATATAACCGTCCATTTGGTGAACCCGTTGATTCAATTGAAGATGGTTCAATCGTTACGATCACCGAACGTGAAGGTGGGCGCGAAATGCAATGGTTCAAGGTTGACGATCGCGGATGGACGATTCGGCAATACCTTGATTTCGATATTGAACATAAGGTTTCACAAGAAAAAGAACGTTTATCTGAATAATTTTGAATTAAAGCGAAACATGAAAGTGTTTCGCTTTTTATAAAAATACCAGTGAGCCAAAAACTCACTGGTATTTTGCTATAGTTTAGCTGTTAATTTAACATCTGGATACTTATCTTCAAACCACCGTTCTGCAAATTCATTTTCGAACAAGAATAACGGTTGATCTTGCCGGTCCTTAACTAACAAGTTTCGTGAACTCGACATCTTTTCATCCAGCTGTTCCGGATCGATCCACCGCGCAATCTTGTGACCCATTGGTGTCATAACAACTTCAGAATTATATTCATTCTTCATCCGGAATTGGAAAACTTCAAATTGCAACTGACCAACTGCACCTAAAATATAATCATTGGTCGTATAACTCCGGTAAAGCTGAACGGCCCCTTCTTGAACCAATTGCTGAATTCCTTTATGGTATGATTTCTGCTTCATCACGTTTTTCGGTGAAACCTTCACAAATAATTCGGGCGTAAACTGAGGCAACTTTTCAAATTGAACTGCCTTTTTCCCGGTATAGATCGTATCCCCGATTTGGAAGTTCCCGGTATCATACAATCCAATAATGTCGCCAGCAACCGCATTTTCAACCGTTTCCCGGCTGTCAGCCATAAACTGGGTTGAATTTGATAACCGGATCTTTTTCCCTGTTCGTTGAAGGAAAACATCCATTCCCCGGTCAAACTCGCCTGAACAAATTCGAACAAACGCAATCCGGTCACGGTGATTTGGATTCATATTTGCCTGAATCTTAAAAATAAATCCGCTAAATTGTTTTTGGATCGGTTCAATTTCGGTTCCATCAACTGTTTTGTGAGCTGACGGTGCGGGAGCATATTTCAAATAGGCATCCAAGAACGTCTTAACTCCAAAATTCGTTAAGGCTGATCCAAAGAAGACGGGCGTTAAATCCCCCGTTGCAATCTTTGCTTCGTCAAATTCATTACCGGCATTCTTTACCAAATCAACTTCTTCTAAGACTTGCTGGTAAATACTTTCCTCTTTCAACGGATGGTCGCCCTTAATTTCACCATTTTCATCTAATTCAAGGAAGTTTTCGCCCTGGTCTTCACGTTGATACAATTCAATGCGATTATTATAAATATCATACAATCCTTTAAGACCCTTCCCCATTCCAATTGGCCAATTCATCGGATAAGCTTCGATTCCAAGCGTATCTTCCAATTCACCAATCAAATCAAGTGGCTCGCGTCCATCGCGGTCAAGCTTATTCATGAACGTAAAAATCGGGATCCCACGCATTTTACAAATTTGGAAAAGTTTCTTCGTTTGCGGTTCGATTCCTTTTGCAGAGTCAATTACCATAACCGCCGAGTCAACGGCCATCAATGTCCGGTATGTATCTTCAGAAAAGTCTTCGTGTCCTGGCGTATCCAAAATATTGATTCGCTTTCCAGCATAATCAAACTGCATTACAGAACTCGTAACGGAAATTCCCCGTTTCTTTTCAATTTCCATCCAGTCAGACTTCGCAAAATTACCCGTCTTCTTTCCCTTAACTGTTCCGGCTTGGCGAACAACGCCCCCAAATAAAAGAAGTTGTTCCGTAATTGTTGTTTTCCCGGCATCTGGGTGAGAAATGATCGCAAATGTCCGGCGTTTTTCAATTTCTTCCTTGAGTTTCTTTTCATCCATCATTTAATTTCCACCTTAAATTTTTCGATTTATGATTTGGCTGTGATCACAAGCATTCTTGGTTGGAAGAACATATTCAACCGCTGCCTGTTTATTCGGTTTCCGAACATGCCGTTTATTGGTTGCCAAGAAATAGCCTGCTCCGAGCAGTAATGCAACCAGCAAAATTAACATTAAAACGACTTTCGGCCATTTCCGCTTAGCCTTTTTCTGGGTTTGTCCCTTATTTACCTGATCCTGATAAACCGGATCAATTCCCTTTTCAACGAAAAATGCTTTCCGCATCCGCGGCTCATCTTTTCGCGTGTAACCATGCCGGAACTGTTCGATCTTAAATTCTTCATAAACACTGTCAATGTTAAAGTCCATTTGCTCTTGCTGTTTTTTAGCAATAAAATCATTTTTCTCTGGGCGTGACAATGCATTATACCAGTCCAAAGAATAATTATATTGTTGAACAACTGATTGCGTTGGTCCAAAATCTTGAACTTCCCCGTATTGAAGCCATAAGGCCCGTTCGCAAAAGCCTTCGATCACGATGCTCTTTGAGTCGGCAATGATAAAGGAAACCCCTTTGTCTTTAAGTTCCTGAACCTTATTTGAAGCCTTCAAATAAAATGGTTGATCTAAAATTCCAAAAACATTATCAAGAAGAACCAAATCTGGTTCAAGGTGCATGGCAATCCCCATTGATAACCGGGCATACTGGGCCGTTGAATATGCTTTAACCGGACAGTATAACCATTCGCCAAGTTCGGTAAAGTTTAAAATGGCGTTGGTAATGTGATCACCTTTAAAATCATCAATTTCTGATTTGGCAATTGCTTTGCGAATATTTTCCAAACCGGTCAATTCCGGATCAAGAATTCCGTTCGTTCCTGCATAAGTGATCCGTGAGTGAGTTGTAATAAAGCCGGTGGTTTGTTCATCTAATCCAGCAATGATCCGCATTAACGTTGACTTTCCCGAACCGTTTGCCCCAACGATTCCAACCGCTTCGCCATCATTAATGTCTAAATTAACTCCGCGCAAAAGCCAAAGATGCTGATCATCATTCTTTTTATTCTTAGCTTTCTTATCTTTTGCCTTCTTATCAGTAATAAGCGGCATTTCCTTTGTAATATATTTAATTTGTAGTTTTCCCATATTTTCACCTAATTATCGCTATTTATCCAAGAATAATACTACAAAATTCTAGTTTTACCGTCAAATTTTGCAAGCCAATTGAATACTAAAAAAGAGACCGCAACTAATGTCACAGTCTCCTCCAATCACTCAACGACTTCATCTAGCATTCGTCGTATTTTTCCATTTCACTCTTCCCTGGACGAGTCATTAATTTTTCAATTTCTTCTGGAATATTAGCATCATTGTAAAGAACATCATACATTGCTTGGCAAATTGGAAGAGTCAAATTCAATTGATTTCCAAGTTCATAAGCGGCCTTGCATGTATTGATTCCTTCAATAACCATTCCCATGTTTTGAATGATATCATCGAGCTTCTTACCTTCACCTAATTGGTTACCGCACCGCCAATTACGAGAATGAACGCTTGTACATGTAACAATCAGGTCACCGACACCGCTTAAGCCCATAAATGTACTTGGATCTGCTCCTAATGCAACTCCTAACCGGCTGATTTCAGCCAATCCACGAGTCATTAAAGCAGCCTTAGCGTCATCACCGTATTTTAAGCCGTGCAAAATTCCGGCTCCAATTGCAATGATGTTCTTGAACGCACCGCCAACTTCAACCCCGATCACATCAGTATTGGTGTAGATCCGTAAGTACTTGTTCATGAAAATCTTTTGGACTGCATGCGCATTATCAAGATTTTCACTTGCAGCTGTAATTAATGTAATGTCCTTATTAGCAACTTCTTCAGCATGACTTGGGCCAGAGAAGACAACCATTCCTGAACGAAATTCTTCAGGGATTTCTTCAGTAATAACCTGTGACAAACGTTTGTGAGTTCCAAGCTCCAACCCTTTACTTGCATGGATCAAAATTGGTTTGATTGAAAGGTCTTTTAAGACTTCCAGCAATTGTTGGGCTACCGGACGAATAACCTTCGTTGGGATTGCAAACAATACAAAGTCTGCTCCTGTAACAGCTTCTTTCAAATCAAGCGTTGTAATTAATTCTTTTGGATATGTATAGTCATGAATATAATGTTCGTTCGTGTGCTTTTCGTTTAATTCCTTTGCTTGTTCTTCGGAATTCGTCCAAAGCATGACTTGATTTCCGTTTTCAACAAGGACGCTGGCTAAAATACTTCCCCATGAACCTGCGCCAAGGACTGCAATTTTTTTTGTCATTTTTTCATCCCATCTTTTTCTATATTAAAATCTAACCTATGCTTAAAGTTATCACAAAACTTCGGAATCAGCAATTAATACAGACTGCCTATTCTTTTGATTGTTCTTTTTCTGGCGTCGTTCTAATTTGACCAATATCGTAAACAAACTTAACGACAACCTTGGTAACGGCATATAACGGAACTCCAAGGATCATCCCTAAAAGGCCCGCAATGTTCCCGGCAACCAACAAAATAATAATGATCGTTAACGGGTGTAAATGAAGTGACTTTCCAATTACGTTTGGATATACCAAATTACCATCAAGCTGTTGAACAACAATGCAGACAACGATTACCCAGAAAACCGTCGGCAGTGATTTGGAAAATGCTAAGAATAACGCTGGCATTAATCCAATATACGGTCCAAGGTACGGAATAATATTGGTAATCCCTGCAAACAATCCGACCAATAATGCATACGGAATTCCCGTCATGCTGTAACCAATTGCTGAAAAGGTTCCAACAAAGAGACATTCGATCATTTGCCCTGAAATATAACGCGATAGCGTTGCGCTCATTTCATGTAAAAGCCGCGCAACCTTGCTTCGATTGTGTTCTGGGAAGAATTTTTCAACTGTTGGAACCAGTTTTTCACCGTCTTTCAACATATAGAACAAAATAAACGGTACCGTCACTAACGTAACCGTAACACTTGTAATCGTTCCAATTACCGATCCTAAACTGGTTGTTAGTGACAAAATAAACTTCTTCAAAATCGAAGTTAATGACCCTTCAAATTTATTCATATAAGAGTGTAGATCGACTTTTTGGAGCCAATCGATATGGCTATTATTAAATAAATTCGTCAGGAACCGTTGCAGCTCGCTTAAATACCCTGGAAGTCCGATCACCAGCGATTTGATCTGTTCGATCAACCGGGGAATAAAGAATGAAATCACTAATCCCAGGACCGAAATTAAAAGTAAGAAAACAACGGCAATTGCTAATGGACGCTTAACTTTGAACTTTTTAATCCTGATTTTCATCAGCATTTTAACCAACGGATTCAGTAAATAAAATAAAAATCCGGCAATTAAAAATGGTGCAAAAAGTGTTTGGAAAAAGGTAAACACTGGGCTAAAAACAAACCGAATTTTGGTAAAAACAAAAATTAAGGATGCTAACAACAACAGTTCAGCTGACCAAAACATCAGCTTCTTTTTCCGTTTTTCGTTTAAAAACATTCAAAACTCCTTTCACATTATCAAAAAAGCCGCGCACCCTTTCCACGCGGCTCAAGTTATAAACGGTATCTACTCTTCTACTGTCGGCGTGATAATTGAAGATAGCGATTATACCAAATCTCAACATATTCCTTTGAAAATGGACCCTTACCGTTATTGATCCAGTCAGCCAAAGTTAACACATTATGTTTGAGAATTTTGTCGATTTCCGGAGAGTAATTCCACTTTTTACTATGATCTTCATATTCATCTACATCAAGCAACCGCTTCTCACCGTTCGGAAAAACCTTAACGTCCAAATCATAGTCAATGTACTTTAAGGCTTCACGGTCCATTACAGAAGGCGATGCCAAGTTGCAGTAATATGAAACTCCATTATCGCGAATCATGGTTACAATGTTAAACCAGTAATGCTTGTGAAAGTAAATCAACGCCGGTTCCCGGGTAACCCATCGCCGACCGTCTGCTTCGGTCACAAGCGTATGGTCATTGCATCCGATAATTGCATTATCACTTGTCTTTAATACCATCGTATCGCGCCATGTTCGATGTAAACTACCGTCGTGCTTATAACTTTTTATCGTAATAAACTCGCCCTCTTTGGGGCCTCGTGAGTGACGCATACTTAGCCTGCTTTCTATAAACACAGGTGTTGATTACACCGATCATCATGAGTATTATACCAAAGTTTAATCAAAATTCCTAAAAAATTTGGGGATCATCAATTAATTGCTTGTAAATCGGGATGTCCAATGAATAATTATTATTTGCTCCATAGTTTGCCGCATTTGATGTAAAAATCACCGCATCTGCCCCATCTTTTGAAATGTCACCGATCGTATCAAAGCCAAATTCTGTTCCATGAAAGTGATATCCGGCATACTGTTGTCCAAGTAATTGCGGAACGGTTTGCCGAATCGAATAAACTCCTGACAAATACGTCGACCGCGTCTTTCCTGGCGAATACAGGGCTGCCGTCTGCCGCGGAGTAAGAATGCTGGAAGTCATAAATGCCCGCAAAGTCTGATAAAGATCACCATTTGACATGTATAAATTGCCTGTTCCCAGCTGTTCATCATAACCGGCCCGTTTTTCTTTAAACGGAACATATGCAGTTGGCTTTTGCAGATTAAAATGATATCCCTGGGCTTGAACTGTCCGGTATTTATTCATATTCTGATAAAAATATGAATACCGGAGGCTAAGCGGTTTGATAATATTTTTCTCAAAGTATTTATAATAGCTCATATGATTTTCACGTTGAATGATTCCAGCTAATAAAACGAAATTGACGGGTTGATAATGCAGCTTGCCAATCAGTTGCGGATTAATTTTAACCTGATTGACCGTGTATTGAAGAAACTGCTTATCATTTGCCGGTTTCTTGATTGGCTGCTGATCCGCGATTCCAGAAGTCATCGTTAATAAATTCCGTAAAGTGATCAAATTGGCCCCTTGAATTTGCGGATAAAACTTGCTGACCGGTGTATCAAGTGAAAAATGTTTTTCAGCTGCCGTTTTCATCAACAGGACCGCCGTCATACTTTTTTGGATTGAAGCAATTTGGTATGTAACCTTTCCCGAATTCATTAACCCCTGAGCCTGGTTGGCATAGCCAAATCCTTGTTGATATACCAAATGGTTATTTTTAACCAACGTCACCGTTCCGATAAAGTGCCGGTTCTTCATCAATTGTGTCAATTCTTTTTCGGTTTTTGTTCCCTGAATGTAATTCACATTTTGGTCAAACGATTCAAGCGGCGGCTGGTAAATATTCATTGCCCGCCCTGAAGAAGTTGCAAGCTGAATTCCACTAATCAGCGCAATTAAAATAATTAACGCCCTAATCAAATTCCGTTTACTTTCTCTTGAACTTAACAATTGCTTCACACCTTGCTGTCTGTGGAAACATATCAATTGATTGAATGTATTCCACATGATAATCATTCGTTAATTTTACTAAGTCGCGTGCCAATGTTGACGGATTGCACGAAACGTAGACAAACTTTTGCGGTTTGAATTGATGGATCGTTTGAATAAGCCGCTCATCAAGTCCCGTTCGCGGAGGATCCACGACTAATGCATCCGGAACAAAGCCTTCCTTTGTCCACTTTGCAAACCATTTATCCGCCGTTCCAACTTCATATGTCGCATTTGAAACACCAGAAAGACGCGCATTCATCCGTGCATCTTGAATTGCCTCTGGAATAATATCCATTCCACGAATTTCCTTTGCATTTTGGCCAACGGATAATCCAATCGTTCCGACCCCACAATAGGCATCAACTAGCGTTTCATGTGGCTGAAGATCGAGTGCTTGCGCAACCTGATCATATAACCGAACCGTCTGCTGCGGGTTCAATTGGAAAAATGCCCGGGCTGATAATTTAAAATGAACATTTCCAAGCTGCTCGTCAAGATAATCGGTTCCTGCCAAATTAAACGTCTCATCACCCCAGATCTGGGACCCGTGACTTCGGTTTACATTTTGCATTATTGAAATGATCTCTGGAAATTGCTGCTGAAGATCATTGATCAATTGATTTTTTTGAGGGAACCGATCACTTGTTGTAATAAAAACGACTTGAATTTGATTAAACGCCTCAGATTCCCGAATCACAACCGTCTTTAATAAACCGCAATGCTGCCGCTCATCATATACCGAAATATTCCACTTTTTGATCAAGGCAACAATTGCGCGCATGACTTTCATCGTTAACGGCTTTTGTGTACTGAAGGTCGGAAGATCTACGAGAAAATGTGAATTAGGGCGATATAAGCCCGCAAGAATCTTCCCGCTCTTTGACTTTCGAATTTGAAATTGTGCTTTATTCCGATAATGGTATGGTTCGTCCATTCCAATCGTTGGGCGAATTTCCATTTGGCGATATCCCTGCGGCTTAAACTTCGCTAATGACTGTCGAATAATATCTTCTTTGAATTTTAACTGGGCCGAATATTGAAGATGTTCAAGTTCAATTCCGCCAACATCATACTTATCCCGGGGTTGAGTTCGAACCGGACTCTTTTTCAAAATCTTAATAAGGCTGGCATTGATATACTTTGCCTGCCCCTTTTCAATTTGGGCCAAAACGTATTCTTCCGGCAATGCTTGCGGAACAAAAACGATTTTGCGTTGAAAATAACCAATGCCTTCACCGTTAATTCCCATTTTTTTGATTTTTAATTTAATAATTCTCTTTTTTTCCATAAAGAACCCCTCTCAGAATATTTCAATTATAGCATTAAACAATTTCAACGTTTATAATGGCAGTAAGAATTGGAGGTTGATAACGTGAAAATTACAGCAATTCAAGCTCAAAAACGAAAAGGGCGTTACAATATTTTCATTGACGGCCAATACCGTTTCCCTGTCAGCGAAGAAGTCCTGATTCAATTTCGCCTGCATAAAGATCAAGAAATCACAAATGATCAAATTCAGGCCATCACGGATGCTGATTCAATTTCAAAAGCTTACAATAAAGCCCTTGATTACCTTTCTTACCAGTTAAGAACTGAAAAGGAAATCATTCAATACCTTCAACAACACGATTTTACTGATTCTCAGATTGAACCTGTTCTTCAACGTTTGCACAGTCAAGGTTATATCAATGATCTTGAGTACGCTAAAAGTTATGTCCGGACAATTGCCAAAACTTCAGATAAAGGGCCAAAAGTCATTACCCAAAAATTACGCCAAAAAGGCGTCCTTGAAAATGATATTGAAACCGCCCTCGAAGAATTTTCCTTTGAAGATCAACTTCAAAATTCAATCAAAATTGCTCAAAAACTTACTCGTAAATATCATCGGGAAGCCTTCAAAGTTAAAATTCAGAAAATCAAAAACGGTCTTTTCACTAAAGGCTTCAGTTCCGAGATTGCAACCGAAGCAATCAATCGGCTTGACCTTGAAAAAGATACAGATCAAGAAAGAGAACAGCTCCGGCTTCAAGGTGCCAAAATCATGCGCCGGTATCAAAGACTGCCTCTTTCCCAACGCAATCAAAAAGTTAAAATGGCCTTATACCGGAAAGGCTTTTCAATGGATGAAATCAACCAGTTTATTGATGAACAAAACTAAAGGATCGGGGATTTTCCCGATCCTTTAGTTTTGTTTTTGGCGGCGTTCATGAATTTTCCGCTGAACTTTCTTTCCAAAACGATGTTCCTTGGGGACAACTCTTCCATAAATTTTCTCTTCCAAAAATGCGTTGACAATTGCACCAAAGAGAATAATTAAATTTGTAAAATTCATCCAGAAAAGTAATACCAGGAACGTTCCAATCGTTCCGTAACTTAAAATTCGATATGCAAAATACTTCACGTAAATCGTAAAGATACCGGTTAACGCCATCCATCCCAATGCCGCAACTAAAGCCCCTGGCCAAACTGATAACCAGTGAACTTTAACATTGGGCAATACAATATAAATCAAACACAAAATTGAAAAGATAATGACAAATGTTACCGACCAGCGATACCGTAAGAAGATCTCCAAATACGATAACGGGAGTTTAAAAATCGGTGTTAAATATTCAAGAACAATTTGACCAAAACTATAGATCACAAACGTCGTCACTAGCAACGCTCCGAAACTCAGCGTGATCAAAATTGATAATACAGTTGTCACAATAAAATCTTGTGAATCTCCCACTCCAAATATTTGATTCATCGACCTTTTTAATGCATTAATGCCGCGACTGCCGGCCCATAAGGTGAAGATCATCGAGAATGAGGCGATTCCCCCTGAACCATGCGTCAAAAACTTCCGGACGATCGGACCTAAAAAATTATATACCGGTTCTGGAAGGGCAACGTTTAAATACGGCATGATCCGTGTCGCATTTAAGTGCATGATCGGTAAAATATTTCCAATAAAAATCACGATTGGCACAATTGTAAGTAAAACATAGTACGTTGCCACAATCGCCATATTGAAGATATCGCCCTGAATCGTCTTTTTCAATGCAGTCTTGGCAAACTCCTTTAAGTTCGCACCAAACTTTTTCATTTTGTAATTCCTTTACTTATTTCAATTAATAAAACGCACATACCCTTATTAAACCACTTTAAATAAGGATTTCCCGTTAAATTATGATTACAAAAAATAAAAAGGTCGGACTCTCGTCACGACCTTTCATAATTAATGTCATGAATTACTTAAGTGTTTTTGCTAATTCCTTGATGTATGCCTTTAAGTCAGCACTTACTTCTGGGTGTTTCAATCCAAATTGAATTGAAGTCTTCAAATAGCCAAACTTGTAACCAACATCATAACGGTTACCCTTAAATTCATGAGCAAATACGCGTTGAATTTGGTTCAACCGGTCAATTGCATCCGTTAATTGGATTTCATTACCAGCACCTGGTTTTTGAGTTTCAAGCATATCAAAAATTTCAGGTGTCAATAAGTAACGACCGATGATTGCTAAGTCAGATGGTGCCTTATCAACATCTGGCTTTTCAACAAATTTATTAACATCAAATAAACCTGGTTTAGTTTCAGTAACCGGGTCAATTACACCGTACTTGTTAACTTCTTCATGCGGAACCTTCATCACAGCTAATGTTGAAGCATGCGTTTCTTCATAGCGGTCAATCAATTGTTTCGTCAACGGAACCTTGTCGTCCATAATATCGTCACCTAACATGACAACAAATGGTTCGTTCCCAACAAAGTCCTTAGCCATCAAAACCGCATCCCCTAAACCACGTGGATGTGATTGACGGATAAAGTACAAGTTAATATCCGTTGTTTGTTGAACAAGTTCGAGTAAATCGTTCTTGCCCTTTGCTTTCAAGTTTTGTTCAAGTTCAGGAACTGAGTCAAAGTGGTCTTCGATTGGCCGCTTACCTTTTCCTGTAACAACTAAAATATCTTCAATTCCTGACTTACGTGCTTCTTCAACGATGTATTGAATTGTAGGTTTGTCAATAATTGGGAACATTTCCTTCGCTAAAGCTTTTGTGGCTGGAAGGAACCGTGTCCCTAATCCGGCTGCAGGAATAACAGCTTTTCTAACTTTCATTGTTATACCCCTATCTAAATTTATTGGTGTATTTATCTAAAAAGATAATCAAATATCTAGTGTAATTATACCAATAAATAATTCTTTGACAAGTAAATTATCGATTTTTGGTAAGGATTTACTTACTTATCTGAGAAAAGTTTAATTTGCACAAAGATTAAATTATTGAACATTTATGATTAAATCAACGCTTTGGCCACTTTGATTTTAAAAGCAAATCCTTACCTTAATGATTATTAGGATTTACTTAAATTTATACAGGTATTTTTCGTCCATTGCTGGATCTTGTGATGTTAAAATCTTTGGGCCGTCTTTCGTAATTACAATTGTATGTTCATATTGGCATGAAAGACCGCCGTCTGCTGTCCGGGCTGTCCAGCCGTTCGGATCATCCATCACTGCCCGCCATGTACCGGTATTGATCATTGGTTCAATGGTAATTGTCATTCCTTCACGAAGGCGCATTCCTTTTCCGGCTTCACCATAATGCGGAACATTCGGTGATTCGTGCATCGTTGGTCCAATTCCATGGCCGATGAATTCCCGGACATCGCCATAGCCGTTTTCGTCTTCTGTATAATGTTGAATTGCAGCCCCGATGTCCCCGATTCGGTTACCGACTTGAGCTTGATCAATTCCAAGGTACAAAGCCTTCTTTGTAACTTCCATTAAGCGTTCAACTTCTGGACTTGGTTTTCCAACAACGTAACTCCAGCATGAATCGCTCATTGCTCCATGATAGTTAACAACCGTATCGATTTTAACTAAATCGCCTTCCTTAAAAATCAAATTTTTCCGTGGAAAAGCATGACAGATTTCATCATTAACACTGACACATGTTGCATACTTATATCCTTCAAATCCAATTTGTTCAGGAATTGCATCATGTTCTTTGAAGTACTTGCGAGCAAATTTTTCAACTTCCCAACTTGATACCCCAGGTTTAACAATGTCACGCAGTCCAACGTGCATTCCAGCTAAAATTGCGCCTGAAACTGCCATTTCTTTAATTTCGCGCGGCGACTTTAATGTAATCATTTAATTATCCTCCATTCCGAATCAAATTATTATTCTTTTCTATTATACCTTAACTTATTACTATTCGGTAAATTCTAATAAACAATTCTCACGTTTACCGCTGATTTTTGATATAATTTGATATAATGAAAAAATATAGGTTTACGGAAAGGAGGCGTTCCATTGGCCAAAGCAGAGATCGTTTTCGCAACGATTACCGGAAATAACGAAGACATTGCTGATATCATTGCTGAAAATCTTGAAGAACAAGGTCTTGATGTTCAAGTTGATGAAATTTCACAGGCAGACGTCAGCGATTTTGAAGATGCTGACCTGTGCATCGTATGTCCTTATACCTACGATGAAGGAAATCTACCAGATGAAGGAATGGATTTCTTCGACGATCTGCAAGAAACTGATTTGTCAGGCAAAATATATGGAGTTGCTGGATCAGGTGATACATTCTACGGCGAATATTATTGCACCGCAGTTGATGAGTTCAGCCGCGTATTAAAAGAAGCCGGTGCAATTCAAGGTGCGCCGGATGTTAAAATCAATCTTTCACCTGACACTGACGAAGACCTTGATACCCTTGATCAATTTACAGATCAATTAGTAGCTAAATTAGAGGAGTAACATAACAATCATGACAAAAAAACTTTCAATCATTGTACCTTGCTATTGCGAGGAAGAATCAATTCCGTTATTCTATGACGCCGTTGAAAAAGTTGCCCCGCAATTACCAAACATTGAACTTGAATACTGGTTTATTGATGATGGCTCATCGGATAATACCCTTGGTGAATTACGGAAACTTCAACAAAAAGATCCGGAACATGTTCACTATGCCTCATTTTCACGGAATTTTGGGAAAGAAGCCGGACTTTACTGCGGATTACAACAAGCAACGGGGGATTATGTTGCGGTAATGGACGTTGATCTGCAAGATCCGCCTGAATTATTACCAAAAATGCTTGGTTATCTTGAATCCGGCGAATACGACTGCGTTGGAACACGGCGGGTCGATCGCAAGGGTGAACCACCGATCCGGTCATTCTTTGCCCACATGTTCTACAAGTTGATCAACAAAATTTCCGACACTGAAATCGTTGATGGCGCCCGTGATTACCGTTTAATGACCCGGCAAATGGTCGATGCAATTCTTTCAATGTCTGAATACAACCGGTTTTCAAAGGGAATCTTCAGTTGGGTCGGTTTTAAGACAAAATACCTGGAATACCAAAACCAGGAACGGGTTGCTGGTAAAACAAGCTGGAACTTTTGGAGTTTATTGAAGTACTCAATCGATGGAATCGTTTCATTCTCTCAAACCCCATTAAACATTGCATCATATGTTGGATTGCTTTCATCAGTTGCATCCGTTATCGGAATTATTTTCGTAATTGTAAGAAAACTTCTATACGGCGGTTCAGCATTCGGATGGGCATCGATGGTATGCATTTTCCTTTTCATTGGCGGAATTCAACTTCTTTGTCTTGGAATCGTCGGTAAATATATCGGTAAGATTTTCATGGAAGTCAAGAATCGTCCGGTATACATTTTGAAAGAGAAAAAATAGTTTTGAAGCATTAAATAACCGTGAGTTCGCTCACGGTTATTTTTTAATCTGCCCGATTCTTTGATTCTTAAAGCTTTTTCGCCCTCTTCTCTTTTTAGATCCCATGCTTTAAAATAAAGCGTAATGGTATTAAGTCAATAATAAATTAATTTGATGTACCACTATGTTTCTTGTTTTTAGGCGCACTCAAATAAGACTAGCCTAAAATCCTAAAAATTTTAGGTTGAGAAGGATATGCGCATTGAATAAAAATTATTTATTCAGTCTCTTTAGCCTCCTTCGGTGGCATATAGAGTTGGTGATTACGTAGTAGCGTATCCACCAAG
>NZ_LWUD01000032.1 GCF_001654615.1 Ligilactobacillus aviarius | reverse complement strand
TTTCTGAAGGAAAGGCTCTTTATTATCAAAGAAAATTTGATGTTGAGCCTGTCTTTGGAACGTTGAAGGCTAGTTTGCGTTTCACACGATTTACTGTAAGAGGATTGCCGAAGGTAAATCGGCAAATGTCATTGGTTATTATGGCATGGAATATGAAAAAATTGACCAATAAGATTGGCCAATTTTATGAATATCAATTTAATTCAAAAGAAAAAAATAGCGAAATCCAATTTTTTAAATTGCATTTCGCTATTTTTATAACTGAAGCTGTTTATTGAATACTTATGTCACAGCCTCTTTTTATTGTTTTAAGAATTGTTAAAATTTATTTAGATATTTTGGGATATCTGGTAGAATAAATAAAGAGCCCCAAGCTGGTAGTTGAAGTTGAAGCTTGGAGCACAGTGAGTAAGTTAGTTATAGGGATAAGGTTAGAGTATTTATCAAACCCTATGCTTGTAATGATATACTCTTTAGGGCAATTAATCAATTTTATCAAGAGTAGATGATCCGGAATTCAAGCCGGATCATTTTTTATATCCGAATATTGAGTTCTTGAATTTTTGTTGGTGAAAACCCTTAGCGCATCAAGTTTGATTCGTTAATATAGAAACGGCTTTCATTGAACAAATCAGCATATTTATGCGAATTAAATTATTAATTAACAAAATATAATTCATATTTTAAAAATATTTTATAAAATTTAATAATAATTTGGTTGTGGCCGATTTATCGTGATAAATGTTGAAATTACGGCAATTATTTTAAAGAAAGACCCGAATTAGGAATCAAATAAAAGTAAAGCGGCGATAATTACGTTCGATTATATCAGAACAATCTGTGAATAATTCGTGAAGAAATCAAAATAAATTGATAATTGAATCATCTTTCAAGAATTTAAAGGGTTAATTAAAATTAATTGCACTGTTTGGCAGGTGTAACAGATTGTTTTATACTTAAAACGTTATGTAAATTAGGTAAGGAGTAAGGATCAGAATGAAATTAGTAGAAAAGAGGTATTTCGATGAAGAAAATAAGTAAAGAAAAGTGCGAAATGATTATTCGCCGGGCTTTGTACTTCGGATTACCTTTGATCATTATGGCGATTATTTATGCAATATTGCATGTGTATCCTTTTGGAAAGCTTTCGTTGTTAACGTATGACATGGGGGAACAATACGTTGACTTCTTTGCGTTTTACAAGGATACATTGTTGCATCATCCAAGCCAGTTATTGTATTCATTTACAAATGGAATCGGTGGCGAAACATTAGGATTGTGGGCCTATTACTTATTAAGTCCATTTAACTTGATTCTGTTATTCTTCCCGAAGAGTATGCTGCCGGTTGGAATAATGATAATGACGCTGATTAAGTATGGTTGTGCCGGCTTAGCGCTTGGGTATTGCTTAGAAAAGATGCATTGGACCGAGCAAAAATGGATTCCGGCCGCAACGGTTTGCTATGCTTTGATGGGCTGGATCCTTGCCAATGAATTTAACATCATGTGGCTTGATGTCTTAGTTCTTTTGCCGTTTATCTTATACGGAATTGAAAAGATTTTTGATGAAGATCGGTCATTTTACTATACGATTTTCCTAGCATTAACGCTATTTATTAACTTCTATATGGGATACATGGTCTGCATTTTTGTAGTTTTGTATTTCATTTGGACAGCTGTTCGTAAGTGGCAAAACTGGAAAACGTTCGGGAAGAAAGCAGCCCGGTTCAGTATCAGTTCGCTTTTAGCAGCCGGGGCGGTTGCCTTTCTGCTTTTACCAACGTATTTTGATATTACGAAGAGTAAAGGGGTCTATACCCAACAAACGATTCAATCAGTGATTGAATACCAACCATGGAAAATGCTCAGTAAATTCATGATTGGGACGATCAATGATAACCAAATTCAAAACGGTTTTCCAAATCTGTTTGTTGGTGCCTTGATTATCGGTGGTTTTATTTTATACTTCTTAGCAAAGAAGATTCCGTGGAGAGAAAAGATCACGGCCGGGTTAGTCTGCGTCTTTATGTTCTTTGCGATGTGTTGGCAACCGCTTGATCTCGTTTGGCATGCTTTCCAATATCCGGTATATTATCCATACCGTTTTAGTTACTTAGTAAGTACGTGGATGATCCTGCTTGCTTTGCGGGGATTTGCGAAGATCGGGAAACCGAAAATTTATCAACTAGCAATTACGTTTATCATTCCGGTAATTTGCTGGATCATTATCTTTATTAATCGGAAGAAGTTCAACTTCTTAACGGTCCCGAATGCGATCGCCACCTTGATTTTCTGGATCGTAATTTTTGGAATTATGACCTGGATGTTAATGGGCTGGAACAAGCAAATCAAGAAGTTTAACTTGCAGATGTTGGCTTCAGGCTTAATGCTTGTTCTAATTGCGGCTGAATGCGGGATGAACGGGTATCAAACGATCAAGAATATTCCGGGCGCTAGCGAAGTTAGCTACACGGACTTTGTAGCCAACCTCGACCGTGATATTGCGTGGATCAATAATCAAGATAATGGACATACGTTCTACCGAATCGGCAAGACTTTCCAACGCAGTGAAAATGATTCGTTGAATGCTGGGTATCGTGGACTCTCAGGATTTACTTCAACGCAAAATGCGGCAGTTACAAGTTTCATGAATTCAATGGGACAGCCGAACTACCTTGGAAAGGAAAACTACACGGAAGGAACGTTGCTGACCGACTCGATCATGGGGGCTAAGTACTTCCTTGCACCAACTGATCAGTTTGATAACTTAGTTAAAAATAACAACTGGGTTACACCGGCAACTTCATACCGGCCGGATATTTCGTTCTATGGTCCGGTCAAACGAATCAATGGGGTAACGATTTATCAGAACCCGTTAGCATTATCGGTTGGATTTGCAGCAACAAAGGATGTTTTGTCATCGAAGAATAACTTCCCATCGAGTGATTTTACGGCGGATAACCAGAGCTATTTGTTGAACACAATTGCGGGAACTCATCGGCAGTACTTCGATAAGGTTGGCTATCATACTAAGATGACTAACTGTACATTAGATGGTGGGGCTAATGGTAATTTGATCACTACTGATCCAAACCAACCATCAACCTATGAAATTCAGCTGAAAAATGTCGGAGCTGAACCATACTACATTCAGTTAACAACTGGAATTGTTTGGAACTCGTCGATCACAATCAATGGAAATAACATGCCAGGAATGGGAAACGGCTCGCAACCAACGTTGTTTAACGTTTCAGCCAACACCCCTGGACAAGACATTACGATCGATATTAACCCCAATAACGGTAAGACGATCGATTTAAACGATCTTGAGGTTTACAAATTTAACCTTTCAGCATTTGAAAAGACAATTTATTCTGTGATGAACAATCAATGGAAACTAACCCATAATGGCCGGTTGCAATTACGAGGCGACATTGATATTCCACATAGTAAAGATGTCATGATGACGACGATTCCATTTAACAAAGGATGGAGCGCCAAGGTTGATGGGCAAAAGGTTAAACCGCGGGAAGCCTTTGGAACGTTCTTAGCAATTCCAATGACTCCGGGACGGCACCATGTAACCTTATCGTTCTGGCCACCACTATTAACCCTTGGAATCATTGTAACTTTGATTACCTGGGCAATTTTAGTGTTGTGCTGGCGGTATGAAAAGAAGAAATAAAAGAAACGCTGTGATTTGAATCACAGCGTTTTTATTTATAGAAATCAAATTATTATTTGGAGGCAGATAATGAAATAGTAACGTAAAAGCTGTCATTTTCTGCTTTACTAAAAAAATCCAACATGATAGTATCTAGGTGAAGAGTTAAGACTCTTTATAGGCAACTAGAGTGTCTATTGTGTGTTATCATAATAAATTCGACTCGACTAATATATTTAATTATATTACGTTTTTATTATGGCACTATGTCGGTTTTAAATGTTATCCGATAGTCGGGGGAAACATTTATTTTTTTTTACTTAAAATTGAATTGCGGGTGTTTAACGCTAAAAGTATTCTTGAATGTAAATAAAAGTACTGATAGAAAATTAATTCTTATCAGTACTTAAAAATGGTTTTATTTTTCAAATGAAGATTTTTGATCAAACTTTTCATTCAGGATCGATCGTAACTGGTGAATATTCTGATTGAAATGGTGAATGTCACGGTCGTTCATGCAAATGGAAAAGTATTTCTCATCATTCACTGCTTTGCGAATATCTTCAAACTGCCCGATTTCGAAGTACCGGTAGCGGTGCGGTGAGGATGGAATGAAATTTCCCGTTACCAAGTTATAGTACCGGACGATCCATTCAGAAATATCGTGATTTCCCCGAACGCGGTGCGTGATCGTTTCGTGGCATTCAGTTGGAAAGACATTTTCAACAACGTTTTTAAACTCAGATTTCAAATATGGTTGGACACAGTGCCGGTTGTAAAAGCCAGTGAAGTGCCGATAAAAGCAGCTTCCCAATGAACGAACGATTTCAATTCCATAATGAAGATTAAGGTATTTGTTTCGCAATTGCTTAAGCACCTTGCGTTTGTCGAATTGCCGGTTAATAAGCATCATTGTGTTCATCAAAATATACGCAAAATCCTCGTTGGGGGAGATTGGCGATTCAATCAGAAAATCCCGCGGCCGTCCGTTAACAAAAAAGTCTTCCGGCTTTGCAGGCCGGGTAAACAACATATCATCCTCAATAATCATAAAATGTTCGCTAAGATTGGGAATCTTATAAGCATTCATCAAGATGGCATTTGAATTAAATGTCGGCAAGAATTGATCATCAATTATTTCATGGTGATCAATCACTTGAACGTGTGAATTATTTAAATTCAGCCAGTTAGGAATTTGATTATCAGTAACAAGATAAATTTGATTGACCCATGGAAGATACCGGTCAATACTGCGAAACAAATATTTTAAAATTCCCCAATCACGGAAGCGTTCGCCGTTAAAATCCTTAACTGAAAGATAAGGGGCTGCTTTTTGCTGCCATTGGGGATCCTCTCCGTTAACCCAAGGGATGACAAGATCAATTGGCCCGTTTTTCACGTAAATCATCCTTTATCAAATAGTTAGTTACTCCGTATAACCCCTTTGTCCACTGTATGATACAAAATCCGAAGACTGAAATTCAAGGTGTTTCACAGTTTCTTCTTATTATATTAAAAAGAATTTTGCATTTAAAAAATTAACTTTGAAATCGTTTTATTTTACAATAAAAGTATCTTATTAATAAAGAAGGTTTTTGAATGCTTTATCCAGAATCAAATGAATGTCGGATGGTAACCAGTCTTGATGGCTTTTGGAATTTTAAGGTTGAAGATCAGCAAATTGATCCTGCACAACCGTTGCCGAACCCGTTTGCGATGGCTGTGCCGGCATCGTTTAATGATCAGGTAATTGATCAGCAAATTCGCAATCATGATGGCTATTTTTGGTATCAAACAACGTTTAATGTTTCAAAAATGCAACTGGCACAACGCAATGTCTTGCGGTTTGGCTCGGTTACTCACGAAGCAACGGTGTATGTGAATGGCAAGCAGGTTGGTTATCATCAAGGCGGGTTTACGCCATTTGAAATTGAGCTTGATGGGCATATTCATCTTGGCGAAAACGATCTTAAAGTCCGGGTTTCGAACCTATTAAGCAATAAGACGATCCCGGTTGGAAAGCTTACAGAAGAAAATGGGAATTACCATGTGGACCCGAACTTTGATTTCTTTAATTATGCCGGAATCCACCGTCCTGTTAAACTTTATACGACATCGCGGACGGCCCACATTGACGAGCTTGTTGTTAAGTATGATACGGATTTAAAGCAGACAACGGTTAACCCGGAAGTGAAGATTACCGGGGATTTTGATCAGGTGGTTGCCGAAATTTTGGATGAAGATGGAAACCGAATTGAACGGGTCCAGGGGAACTCATTGAACGAAATTCAAAAAATGGTGATCAGCGATACGCATTTGTGGCAACCGATGAATGCTTACTTGTACCGTCTAAAAATCAGCTTATTGGTTGAAGACGAAGTGATCGATACGTATACCCAAGAATTTGGGGTTCGAAAAGTTGAAGTCAAAGATGCGGGTGTATACATTAACGATCAACCAGTTTACCTTAAGGGATTTGGACGGCATGAAGACTTTCCAATCATTGGTAAAGGAATGAACCGGGCGGTGATCAACCATGACCATCAAACAATGAAATGGATGCATGCGAATGCTTTCCGGACATCGCATTACCCATACTCTGAAGAGGAAATGCAGCTCGCAGATCGCGACGGCTTCTTAGTGATCGATGAAGTCCCGGCGGTTGGATTGTATGCTGGTTTCTCAGTTTCAATGATGGGGCAGAAAGCAGCCAATACCTGGAAAACAATGCAAACAATGGATGCCCATAAGCAGGTTATCCAGGAAACGATCACGCGTGATCAGAACCACCCATCAGTCATTATGTGGTCGGTTGCCAATGAACCGGCAAGCCAGCAAGAGGGCGCTCACGAATACTTTAAGGAAATAACGGACTACACTCGGCAATTAGATTGGCAGCATCTTCCATTGGTGGCACCTAAAATTATGTCCGCAACGGTCGATGTTGATTTGACAGGCAATCTGTTCGATGTGATCGCATTGAACCGGTACTACGGCTGGTATGTTGATTTTAATGATTTAGCCCAAGCAAAATCAGACTTGATGACTGAACTTCAAAAATGGCACCAAAAGTTTCCGAATAAACCGATCCTCTTTACAGAATTTGGGGCTGATACGTTAAGCGGAATGCATTCAATTAACCGGGAGCCGTATTCGGAAGAATACCAGCATGATTATTATCAGATGAACTTTGATGTTTTTGATCAATGCGATTTTGTTTGCGGCGAGTTGTTATGGAATTTTGCAGACTTTGCGACTCCGGCCGGATTGATTCGGGTCGATGGAAACAAGAAGGGGGTCTTTACCCGTGACCGCCAGCCAAAACAAATCGTATATGATTTAAAGAAACGCTGGGAAAATAAATAGTTTAGAGATCGAAAATTTAAAGACGAGGTTGTGATTGAAGACGCAACCTCGTCTTTTTCTCATAAAAGCCGCAATAATTATCCGTAATTTTATAAAAAATTAATATTTTGGCAACGATTAATCAGGGATTTCCTAAAAAATGTAAAAGAAAAATTCTCGATTTTGAAGAATTTTATCAGCTAAAAACGAACTATGCAAAATACTATTGCTTTTATAATTTGTGTTTTAATATAATAAAACTGACGAAATTGAGAAAAGAGGGATTTTAATGAAGAAGATCAAGAAAGTTTTGCTTTCACTTCTTGCAATTTTAGGATTAATAACGATGACCGCCGCTTCAAGCGTTCACGCTGACGGTGACTATACTCCGAAGCATTTAACGGTGGAATTCGTTCCGTCATCAAATGCCCAAAAGATGTCGGCGCGGGTCAAACCGCTCGCTAAGTTATTGGAACAACAATTACACATTCCAGTAACGGTTACCGTGTCAACAAACTACAATACGATCGTTGAAGCCATGGGTTCGAAGAAGGTTGATGTTGGTTTCTTACCGCCTGATGCTTACGTTCAAGCCCACAAACAATATGGCGTGAAGGTTCTTTTACAAGCTGAACGGTTTGGTTACAAGGAACCGGATGATCAACAAACGAATCAACTTGTAAATTACTATCGTGGTCAAATCGTTGTTCGGAAAGGCAGCGGAATCAAGAACCTTAAGGATTTGAAGGGTAAGAAGATCGCGGTTCAAGATACAACTTCAAGTTCAGGATGGGTATTCCCGGTTGCCTGCATGGAAGAACACGGAATCAACATTAACAAGGACCACATCCAAACGGTCCAAGTTAAAGGTTACGACCAAGCCGTAATGTCGGTTTATAACGGCAACACCGATGCCGCCTTCATTTTCCAAGGCGCACGGAACCTTGTAAAGAAGGACGCTCCAGACGTTATGCAAAAGGTTGTTCCGATTTACACGACCCCAAAGATTCCAAACGATACAATTTCAGTTCGTGGCGACATGAGCCCGGCATTCCAAAAGAAATTGATCAAGGCCTTCCAAAACATTGCGAAGTCAAAGAAGGGACACGCAATCATTTCAAGTGTTTACCAACACGAAGGATATGTTCCAGCAAAGGACAGCGACTTTAATACTGTTCGGAAGTACGACAAGATCGTTCAAAAGATCAATCAGTAATTGGGAAAGGTTGAACATTTTTTATGGAAGAACCGTTAATTGATATTCGAAATGTCAGCAAGGTATATGACAGTGGAACTGTTGGCCTGAAAAACATTAATTTAACAATTAAAAAAGGTGAATTTGTGGTCGTTGTTGGGTTATCAGGGGCCGGCAAGAGTACGTTGTTGCGGACGATCAACCGGATGCACGACGTTACGGACGGCGATATTTTGATCGAGGGGAAGTCGATCATTCACTATAAGGGCAAGGAACTTCGGAAATTACGGCGGAAAATCGGGATGATCTTCCAAAACTTTAATTTGGTAAAACGGTCATCCGTTCAACGCAACGTTTTGTCCGGAAGAGTTGGTTACTACTCAACGTTGAAGTCCGTTCTGGGGCTGTTTTCAAAGGAAGACAAGCAAAAGGCTGTCGATGCTTTGAAACAGGTCAAAATGGCTGATAAGATCTACTCCCGCGCGGATGAACTTTCTGGCGGTCAGCAACAACGGGTCGCTATTGCACGGGCATTGATGCAGGATCCGAAAATCATGTTGGCCGACGAACCGATTGCTTCGCTTGATCCCTTAACAACGAAGGCGGTAATGGATGAGTTAAAGGAACTTAACCGGAAACTTGGAATTACGGTAATTGTTAACTTACACTCGGTTCCGCTGGCAATGCAATATGCTGATCGAATTGTCGGTTTGCGGGCAGGACAGTTAGTTTACGATAAACCAATTGAAGAAGTTCAAGAAGCAGACTTTGATTCAATTTATGAAGGAGCGGCAAAGCAAAATGAATGAAGTACCGAAAAGAACGTTTGCGCAGCGGTTCCATCTTAAGTTCGTTGCATGGTCAGTCTTGTTTATCGTCCTGCTTTGCGGTTCAGCGGCGTTAACGGGAGTTAATTGGGGAGAATTTTTCAGTAATATTGGTCAATTCTTCAGTTTGATCGGGAAGATGGCGCACCCGGATTGGAAATATGTTCAAATCGTGATTCAACCCGTAATCCAAACGTTGCAGATGGCGATCGTCGGGACAACGATTGGGACGTTGGTTGCAGTGCCGTTTTCAGTCGTTGCAGCGCGTAACCTGGTTAAAAATCCAGTGATCCGCGGAATAATTCGCTTTATCTTGAACCTTGTTCGGACGTTGCCGGATTTGTTATTGGCAGCCATCATGGTTGCAATCGTTGGAATCGGACCAAGCGCAGGGGTTTGGACATTGGCGATCTTCTCATTCGGGATGATTTCCAAACTATTTTATGAATCGATTGAAACGATTGACAATGGCCAGCTCGAAGCCTTACGGGCAGCCGGAGCCAATTATTTCCAGATTATCGTGTTTGCCGTTTTGCCCCAGGTAATTGAAAACTTTATCAGTTATTTTCTTTATACGTTTGAAATCAACGTGCGGGCATCAACGGTTTTAGGATATTTGGGCGCCGGCGGAATCGGAATGCTGTTGCAGCAGTCACTGGATTCCTTTGATTACAGTCAAACGGCGGTCATTATCCTGGCAACGTTAATTGTTGTTCTGGTAATTGATGGATTAAGTAATTATTTACGGGAGAAATTGGATTAAATGGTTAAAGCATCGAAAAATAGAAAATATGGTTGGATATTCTGGGTGATTTTAATCATTGCGGTATATGTGTGGGCCATTCTTGGAATGAATTTGTCCGGAATCCAATCATCAGCAGTTGAAGTTACAAAATCAATTTTTAATGGAATTTGCCATCCAGATTGGCATTATGTTTATAATGGCAGCGGTGAAGACTTGGTATCGCTGATCATTCAAACGTTGGCAATTGCCTTTCTGGGGACGTTTGTTTCAGCGTTCTTGAGTGTACCGTTCGCCTTCTTAGCTGCTCGGTCATCAAAGCATCTTCAAGTGTGGTCAAAAATCGGAAAGTTTATTCTGGTATTTATCCGAACTTTTCCTGAAATCGTGCTTGCGATCATGTTCATTAAGGCGGTTGGCCCAGGGGCTTTTGCCGGCGTTTTAGCCGTTTCAATCCACTCGATCGGGATGCTGGGAAAGCTCTTTAGTGAATCGTTGGAAAACATGGATCACGGGGCTGAAGAAGCAATTTTATCCGTTGGCGGAACGAAAAGTGATGCGCTTTTCTTAGCAACGTTGCCGGATATTATGCCGCAATTCTTGTCATATACTTTGTACCGGTTTGAAATTGCGGTTCGGTCAGCCTCAATCTTAGGGATGGTTGGCGCTGGCGGAATTGGGACGCCATTGTTGTTCGCAATTCAAACCCGGACATGGAGCCGGGTCGGCATCATCCTTTTAGGAATCGTTGTGACGGTTACGGTGATCGATTGGATCTCAGGAACTTTGAGAAGAAAACTGGGTTAAAAATGGAAGGTTGCGATGTTAGGCGCAACCTTTTTGTTATATCTGCATAATCGGGTTCCAAAACAAACGAGCTACGTGGAAGGACGCAAACCTCCGAATCCATGCTGTGCGATTCGTTCGTTTTTCTACTTCCACCACGCTCGTTTTGAACGTTTTGTCACACCTTCATTTTTTTAATGTCTTTACTTTATTTTTAATGATCGAAAAGGGTAAAATTAGATTATAAGTAAAATTTGAGAAGGAGTGTCGTCATGAAAATTAAGATCGTATCAACAAGTGATGTTCACGGATATATTTATCCCACGAATTTTACAAGTCGGAATGACTATCATGGATTAGGTTACTTAAAGGCAGGTGCAGTTATCGAAAAGATTCGGCGCCAAGCAGAACAAGACGGTGATATCGTATTATACGTTGAAGACGGGGACTTTGTTGAGGGCTCGCCGATGACGGATTATGCATATCAAACTTGCGATGAAAAGCACTATAACCTTGACTTGGTTAAAATGGTCAATCACCTTCAAGCAGACGTTGGAATTTTAGGCAACCATGAGTTTAATTATGGCCCGGATTATTTGAACCCAACGCTTGCAGACCGGAATTATCCAATTTTAAATGCCAACATGCAAGAAGGGCCAGATTACCATATTATCGATGCTCCTTATAAAATCATTGAAAAGAACGGGGTTAAGATTGGGATTTTAGGACTAACAACGCAATACATTCCGCATTGGGAACAACCCGATCATATTAAAGGCTGGAAATTTGAACCGGCATTAAAGGCTGCGCAAAAATACGTTCCTGAACTGCGGAAAAAGGCTGACATCGTTGTCGTTGCATATCATGGCGGATTTGAACGTGACTTAGCAACTGGCGAACCAACTGAAAGTTTGACCGGCGAAAATGAAGGTTATCAATTATTGACAGAAGTTCCAGGAATCGATGCGTTAGTTACCGGACACCAACACCGCCAAATTGCGGAAGTCGTTAATGGAATCCCAACGACTCAACCAGGATTCCGCGGCGAAAAGGTTGGCTGCATTACGCTTGAATTGAATGATCAAAAGCAGGTCATCGGTTCCAAGGCCGAATTGATCGATACGGCCGATGCGGATGAAGAAATGTGGATGAATGCCTTAACGGCTGATTGGCGTAACGATGTCGAAGATTGGCTTGATCAAACATTGACGACGATCGACGGGGATATGGAGATCCATGATCCGATGCAAGCCCGGTTACACGGTCACACTTACCTTGACCTGGTCAATAAAGTTGAAATGGATGCCACGGGCGCTGACATTGCCGGGACGGCTTTGTTTAACGATGAAGTTACCGGATTAGGCCATGAAGTTACGATTCGAAATGTCATGAACAGTTATGTTTACCCGAATACTTTAGTTGTTGAAAAGATCACTGGAAAGGATCTTAAGGCGGCGTTGGAACGCTGTGCATCATTCTTTGAAGTTGGTGAGGATGGCAAGCTTAGCGTTTCAAAGGACTTTTCATATCCGAAGATGCAGTTATATAACTACGACTACTATTCAGGAATTGATTACACCTTTGATTTACGGCAACCGCAAGGCCATCGGGTAACTGAATTGAAGTATCACGACAAAGATGTCCAAGATACCGATGAATTAAACGTTGCGATCAACCAGTACCGGGCTGTTGGTGGCGGTGATTATCCAATGTATAGTATGGATAAAATGGTCAAACAGGTTGAAAACGAAATGCCGCGGATGATCATCGCATACTTGCAAAAACATCCTGAAATCAAGGCAGTTCAACCAACAAACTTAAAAATTATTATGAAATAAAAGCGAGGAATTAGTTTATGGAAAAGGCGGCAATTTATCACCGCCCGGAAAGCGAAATGGCTTACTTGGCGGGCAAAAACCAGTTTCGGATTCGGCTTCGAACGAAACATGCCGATGTGCATCAGGTCGAAATCATTTACGGAAGACTGGATCGCATTAAACAGCAAAAACTGGCAGCTGACAGTGAAGATATGGAAATCATCCGGCCGAACGTGGAAGCAATGCAATGTACCTTAAAGACGGATTTGTATGATTACTGGGAGATCACGATTCCGGTTAAGGTTCGGGAACGGACCCAATATCTTTTCCATTTGATTGGCGATCATGATGGTGAACTGCTTTATGATGCGGTTAACGTCCGTCTTTACATGGCTGATTTTTTGGAAAAGGCAACCCCGTTTAACACCCCATATTATCAAAATATGTTTTTAATGCATTCAAATCCTGAATGGACGAAGCATACGGTATGGTATCAAATTATGCTTGATCGGTTTGCTGACGGCGACGAAAACAATGAACCGCTTGAAAAAGCCCGGTGGGATCTTGATAAATCAACGGCGACAAACTTTTATGGCGGTGATTTGCAAGGGGTGATTGATCATCTTGATTACCTTGATGAACTCGGGATCAACGGCATTAAGCTTTCACCGATCTTTGCATCATATTCGAATCAGAAAAACGACCCGGTCGATTTTTATGATTTGAGCTACATGTTTGGTTCAAAGGAACTTTTCCGCGAGTTTGTCCAAAAGGCTCATCAGCATGGAATGCGCGTAATGGTACAGTTGCCGCTTGACCGGATGAGTGACATGTCGCTTCAGTGGCAAGACGTTCAACGGCTCGGAGCACAATCACGGTTTGCAAGCTGGTTTAAGGTGCGACAATTCCCGGTCCAGATTCCAAGTGAAAATGAAGATCCGGATAAGTATTACTTAACGATTGACGGCAATATCCATATGCCGAAATTAAACTTGCAAAGCCCGACGGTTCAGCAGTATTTGCTGGAGACTGCCCGGTATTGGATCGAGACGTTTGATATTGACGGCTGGGAAATTTTGAATGCTGACGAGATCGACCAAACATTTTTGAATTTAATGACCCAGCAAATGCACAGTATCAAGGCTGATTTTGTTGTGATGGGCCAATATCAATATTTACCAAACGGTGATTTAGCCAAGGACTACATTGATAGTGCGAATAACGTCGACTTTTATACGATCATGCACGATTTCTTCGTTACCCATCAGTTAAACGTTACGGAGATGATTTCGCGAATTAACGATGCGTTAATGAAGAATACCGTTTATACGAACCAAACGCTGATCAACGAGGTCGA
Source organism: Ligilactobacillus aviarius (assembly GCF_001654615.1). Classification (GTDB taxonomy): domain Bacteria; phylum Bacillota; class Bacilli; order Lactobacillales; family Lactobacillaceae; genus Ligilactobacillus; species Ligilactobacillus aviarius_B. The sequence goes on along the minus strand of NZ_LWUD01000032.1, from coordinate 30,247 downwards.
AAGTTTTGTAACTCCGCGGTTGATCAGTGAGTGTAACGGCGAAGAAGATCTGGCACGGGCAATCATCGCATTTACTTTTATGCAAATCGGAATTCCGTCGTTCATGTATGGCACTGAAGTTGGAGTAACTGGTGAGGACGTTCCAACGAACCTTGCACCGATGAAGTGGAAGGATGAAGAGCAATCCTCGTCAATGCTGCAATTTATGAAAAATGCGATCGCGATGCGGCGGGAATATGCTGATCTATTAAATGATGGCACCCTTGAATGGGGCCAGTTAAGTAATAAATACCGGTACTTTACGCTGACCCGTGAATATGACGGTCAAAAATTATTCTGTTTGTTTAATTTTGGATATGGAAGCGTGAAGGTCGTTATTCCGCAAAATTCCGAAGTTGTTTTGAGCCAGAACTTAATGGAAGATGAAAATAAAATTGCTCAAAATGGATTTGTGATTTTGAAAGTTTAAATTCGATTGATAACGTTTGAAGGTGTGACAAAACGTTAAAAACGAGCGTGGTGGAAGCAGAAAAACGACCGAATCGCGCAGCAAAGATTCGGAGATTTTCGAATTAGCTTCGCGTCACCACACAGCTCGTTTGTTTTGGAACCCGATTATGCGGATATAGCAACGAGGTTGCGACTTGTGTCACAACCTCGTTTTTATCTATTAAAAAACCTAACTGGTTAGACAGGCGCAGTTAGGTTGGAAGTCATACGATTTTCAATACAATTTATCTTACATGCTCAGTTTATCATATAGAAGATATAATGCAATAACATTGGCAACTGCCTCTGAGAGGGGTGTGGGGTCATATGATGCAATTTATCTTACAAAATATCGTAGTACCATTGCTTGTTTGGGGTGCTTGGTGGCGTTGTTTACTAAGTGGATTAATAAGCGATAACGAGTTGCTATCCGTTTAGCGAATACAGCGAAGTCCGGTAGGCCTAGACAACCTAGCGGGCGTTTTTTTGTAAGAAGTAATGGGATTGAGAAAACATATCCAACTTGAAAATTTAAATCAAAAAAATAGGCTGCGACGAAAGTCACAGCCTATTTTAATAGTTATTTTTTTAATCTTACAACCGAACAGCGAATGATGGTTGGAAGTATTGAGTGCTTCCAATCGAAACGCTTTGGCCTGGTTCTGGAGCGGCAATGTATTTACCATTACCAACACAGATGGCAACGTGGTATGCAGAACCCTTGTTACCCCAGAAGTATAAGTCGCCTGGTTGAGCTTGGCTTACAGGGATTTGAGTACCGTAATTTTCTTGTTGCGTTGTTGTCCGTGGTAAGCTTACGCCAAAGTGGTTGTATACATATTGAACGAAACCTGAGCAGTCGAAACCGCTTGGAGTTGTTCCGCCGTATACATATGGAACTCCAATGAATGATTCAGCATATGAAACAACATTGTTTCCGCTGCCCGTCCGCGTTGTTGAGCTTTGTTGAGCTTTTGAGTTTGCTTGAGCAGCTTGGTTATTATTGTTGTTTTGTTGTTGATTGTTGTTTTGAGCAGCTTGTTGGTTGTTGTTAGCTGTTCGTGCTTGTGGAGCAGCGGCTTCACGTACTTGAGGTGCTTGTTGTTGTGAACTTGCAGAGCTTGCTTGAGCTTGTTGTAATGAAGATGAAGCAGCTGCAGGGTTCTTAGTTGGATTATTAACAATCAAGCTTTGACCAACTGTTAATGAATTTCCTAAGTTCGGGTTGGCTTCACGTAATGAAGCAACTGATACCCCGTATTCTTGGGCGATTGCGTAAAGTGAATCACCTGACTTAACTGTCGCAGTTGTGTGGTTAGCAGCGATTACGGCTTGCTTTGAACTGCTTTGTGAGCTAACTGATGAAGCTGGAGCTGCAGAGCTTACAGATGAAGCAACTGAAGTTTGTGAACTTGAACTGCTTGCAACTGTTTGTTGTGAAGCACTGCTTGAACTTACTGAAGCTGAAGAAGCAGAACTTGAAACTGGAGCTTGTGAGCTTGAAACAGTTGTTGCTGATGAACTTGAAACTGCAGGAGCAACCTTTGAAGTTGCAACTGAACTTGTTGCAGGTTGTGCTTGGGTTGCAGATGAAGCTGGAGCTGCAGAGCTAACTGATGAAGCAACTGGTGCTTGCTTTACAGTGCTTTGAACAGCTGGTGTGCTTTTAACAGTTGATTGAACACTTGGTTGTTGAGCTTGTTGAACTGGAGCTGCTTTTTGAGTTGTTGAAGCAACTGAAGCCTTAGCAACTGGTACTTGTTGTTGAACTGGTTGCGTAACTGTCTTAGCCGGAGCAGGCGTTGCAGCCTTAGCTGGTTGAGCAGCAGCTTGACCGTCAATTTTTAATGTTTGACCAACATAGATCAAGTTTGATGTTAAACCATTTAATTGTTTTAAGTGGTCAACACTTGTATTAAATTTTTGAGCAATTGCCCAAAGAGAATCTCCAGATTGAACAGTATATGTATGTGTGTTGTTCTTTGGAGCTTGTGCGTCCTTATTTGGAATTTGTAAATCTTGGCCAACATAAATCATATTGGTGTTTTGATCAATGTGGTTTAATTGTTCAATTGATTTAATTGAAACTCCAAACTTTTGAGATAAAGACCACACAGTGTCGTTTTTAACGACGTGGTGAACAGAGTCAGCATTAACAGCAGTTGCAGCTGAAGCTAAGAACAATCCAGCAGCACCTACCGTTCCTGCGACGATTTTCTTTGCTGTTTTTTTCAAAAATTTTCACTCCTATAACTATAAGACTTTAAAAATACACCCAAATTATATTTTAAAGGGCTTTACATAATGCGTCAAATTATCAAAAGGTACATATAAAAAAATTAATACAATGTAAATGCTGGTCTAATGCAATTTGGAGTCGTTAACATAATCTTCATAATTTACAGTTCTGTTACATCTTTATTTTTTTACTATAATAAGGGTGATTAAGGATTTTAGGAGGAGAAAAATGGAAGATCAGTTTCAAAAGATTTTTGAAGAAATTAAAGCAGATCCAATGAATCAAGAATACACGAAAAAGGGAATCGATCCGTTATATTATGCTGACGCGGATGCCCGGATTTTGATCGTCGGCCAGGCTCCAGGACGGGTCGCTCAAGATACTCAAATCGTGTGGAATGACAAAAGCGGCGATCGGCTTCGCGATTGGATGGGAGTTAGTCATGACGAATTTTATCATTCAGGTAAAATTGCGGTTCTTCCGATGGATTTTTATTTTCCGGGAAAGGGCAAATCAGGCGACCTTCCACCGCGGAAAGGTTTTGCTGAAAAATGGCACCCGCGGTTGTTAGAAGCCATGCCGAATTTAAAATTGACGCTATTAGTTGGAAGTTATGCAACTAAGCACTATTTACACCTTAAAAGTTCGGCGAAACTAACGGATGTTGTTCATAATTACCAGGATTATTTGCCACAATATTTCCCATTGGTTCACCCTTCACCGCGGAATCAATTATGGATGAGTCGTAATCCGTGGTTTGAAAAAGAAGTCTTACCAGATTTGAAGCATCGGATCGATCAATTCTTGAGATAGTTTTCTGAAAGTCCGCCTTAAAAATTAGCTTTTTTCTGAAAAGCGTGTATAATAGTAAGTTATGAATTTACTTACAAATAGTTAGAATGAGGTGAGACTTTGAAAGCAAAAATCCCAGAGTGGAAACAGAACTTGCGGGTTCTTTGGTTTGGAAACTTTATCGTTGGAATGGGATTCCAATTGATCATGCCGTTTATGTCCTTATATATTAAGACATTGGGACATTTTAATCGGATGCAATTGAATCTTTGGAGCGGAATCGTTTTTTCAGCAACTTTTCTAATTTCATCATGGATGGCCCCGATTTGGGGAAAATTTGCTGATCGGCACGGTCGCAAGAAAGTGATGCTGATTTCGGCAGCCGGCATGGGAGTCATGATGGCTTCAATGGGATTGGTTGCTCATGTATGGCAACTAGCCCTTTTACGGTTACTTCAAGGATTTTTTGCAGGGTATGTTGCGAATACCTCAGCATTGATCGCCTCTCAAGTTCCAAGTAAACACAGCGGGAAAGCATTGAGTACCTTATCGACCGGGACAACGGCCGGAATGCTTCTTGGACCGTTATTTGGGGGAGCAGTTGCTGGAGCATTTGGTTATCGAGTAACTTTCTTCCTCACTGGATTGGCATATGCAACGGTGTTTGTTTTGACCCTCTTCTTTGTACATGAACGAAATTTTACGCCGGTTTCAAAGGAAAAGACGCTTCCAGCGCGCGAATTATTCAAGTCGCTTGAATATCCGCAGGTGATCATTGGAATGTTTGTTACAACATTGATTATCCAGGCTGGAAACAATTCGATTTCACCGGTCATTAGTTTATATGTTCAGCAATTACTGCACGGCGGACATAGTGTGGACATGGTCAGCGGGATCATTGCCGCTTTGCCGGGGATTGCGACCTTGTTTGCCGCTCCGTTATTTGGAACGTGGGGCGATAAGATTGGAACGCAGAAAATTTTGCGTGGCGGCTTGATTTTTGCAATGTTAGTCTATATCCCACAAGCCTTTGTAACGAACGTTTGGCAATTAGGAATTCTGCGGTTCTTAGTTGGAATTTCAGATGCGGCATTGCTTCCACAAGTGCAGACGTTATTGGCGAAGTATTCGCCGAATGAATATTCAGGCCGGGTATTTAGTTATAACCAGTCAGCCCAATTTATGGGAAACATTTTTGGCCCGTTGATTGGTTCAACGGTTTCAGGAATGTTTGGCTACGGCGGTGTGTTCTTATCAACTGCATTCCTGGTTTTGATCAATATTGGATGGGTTCATCACAGTACCAAAGAAATTGATGCGAAGAAAGCATAAAAAATGGTTGGCGATTGCCAACCATTTTTTTATTTTGCAATTTGGGTTTTCGACACGGCCTTTAAAATCAGAAGGTCAACGGCTGCTTGAATTGGCCATGAAATAATTTCTTTAGGAACCCGCACAGCCAACAAAGCGGTTAGTGCCATGTGATGCGGGGAAGTCATGCTTAAGATATAAACCCACAGAGTCGTAAAAATAACGTTTGAAATTAAGATTTGAATAAATTCATATAAGAAGACCCGTTGCCAGGTAACTTTCTGGTGATAAAGAAATGCACCGGCGATGATTCCACTGATAAATGCGGAAAAGGTAAATCCGGGAAAGAAGACCCCGCCGGAACTGAATACGGTATTGGAAATAATATCAACAAGAACGAGGATCACGCCGCCAAGCCACGGACCGGTCAGGTAACCGATCAATGCTGTTCCAAGAAAACCAATTCCGATTTTTAAAATGGCGGGATCGCCGATCGAAATTTTGTTAAGAACGATCTGAATCGCAATCAGCAACGCAGACATTGTAACGGTCCGAACATCGAGTTTCGGACTCTTCCAAGATAATTTTTTCATCAAAAAAAGCCTCCCAAAATCCACGGGGGAGACACATACACCAGATGAATTTTATGGTGAATGCGGATATAAATCGCCCATTACGGTTCTGCCAAAGTTCACATTCCGTTCCATTGGCCATTTACGAGATATATCCTACCCCTGTTGTGACCTATTCTAACACTTTGGAAAATTAAATTCCATATAAAATTTTGATATAAAAAAATAATGTTCACATATCAGTGAACACTATCGTTGTTTTTACTTTTGATTAATCGAATTATATTGATTAAATATTAATTATGATGATCGCTGATTTTTTGCTTTAAAATCGCACTGCCATAAATCAATGCTTCAATGACCGTGATAAAGAAACTGACCGGCCAGTTCGTTAAATAACTTAAATATAATCCGAGCCAAATTCCGGTAATTGCGAAGATGAATGTCAGGCCAATCATTTTCCATAATGAATGCGCATAGTATTTAGATGCGGATGCCGGAATCGTAAGCAGAACGAAAATCAGCAACGCGCCAATAATTTGCGCCGTAATGCTGACGGTCAACGCAAGCATTATGAGAAAGAGAATCGAAATCAGCTTGTTATACCGTTGATTATATTCAGAACCTTGAGCATCAAAAGAATTGAAAGCTAATTTCCGGAAAGTAAAGAAAATCAGGATCAATAAGAAAATGCTCAAACAAACGAGATCACGCAGGTTAGTAGCGTCAATGCCGACGATGCTCCCAAACAAAATGCTGGTTGCATAGTTGGCTTGTTTATCAGAAAGTGACAGGAAAAGAACTCCCAAGCCTAAGAAAATTCCTGAAAAAACACTGATCGATGATTCGCGCCGGCTGACCTTTTCACCTGAAAAGCCGATAAATAACGCGCTACAACAGGTGAAAAGCAGCATTCCTGCAAGCGGTGAAATGCCAGCAAACACACCAAAACTTGCACCCGAAAAGCCGATTTCAGAAAGGGTGTGGGCAAAGAATGAGGTTTGCCGGGCGATTACGAAAACGCCCATGACAGCACAAATTAATGCGATAAATATTCCAGCAATGAATGCATATTGCATAAAAGCATAATTAAACATTAATTTTCTCCTTTCTTCATTTTAGTCATCGTTGCGGTTTGATTTTCAAGGTGCAACTCGTTATCAGCATATGCAGTGATCAGTTCAGGATCATGAGTAATGAAGAGAACAGTAAGGTCGTGATTTTTCATGATCGATTTTAAAAGCTGCAAAAGAAAATGCTTGGCTGACTGGTCCAGGTTAGCAGTGGCTTCATCCAAAATTAAAAGCTGCGGATCAGCGCACAATGCCTGGGCAAGGTAAGCGCGTTGCTTTTCACCGCCGGAAGCTTTTCCTAAAGGCCGCGCTTGGATGCGGGTCAATTTTGTTTCATCCAAAATTTCACGCAGCCGCTGGTTCATCGCCCTTGAATTCCATGGAAGAATGCGATGCTTAAATCCTAAGGCAACAAAGTCATGGATATTAAGGGGATATTCATCATCAATGTTACGCAATTGCGGGACGTATTGAACCTTATCGCGCGGGATTGCAAATTGGGCGTGAATCGTTGAATTCCGGTTGAGATCTTGAATCAAATGTTTGATCAAAGTTGATTTACCAACGCCGTTTTCACCTGTGATGCAGGTTAATTCATTGCGCGGAATTGCAAAGTTCAGGTTCCGGAAAAGCGTTCGGTCAGGGACTTTAATATCTAAATTTTCAACTTCTAAGATTGGTTGCATAGATGATTACCTCTTTGTTTGAACGATTTTAGCGAGTTGATCTAATTCATTACTGAACCAGTCGATGTAATTCCCGCCTTTTGGCATTGTTTCGGTAACTTCGAGAACCGAAATGTTTTCTTTTCGGCAAAGGTCAGCAATGTTATCAACGATTTTGCTATCATCCTGTTTATTTAAAACGAAAAAGGCGATTTGGTGTTCTTTAATACTGTTTTGCAAGTCGCGAATATCAGTATATGACGGATCTGATCCTTCTTCGATTGCAAGGGCAAAATGGTTGTCGGTAACCTTAAAGCCCATTTTTTGAAGGGCGTAGTTAAAGACCGGTTCACTGACTGCGACGTTGGCATTTTGCTTCTCGTTTTTGATTTGATTCATTTTTTGGTTAAGGACGTTTAATTTCTTTTTATAAGCAGCCGCGTTCTTTTTGAAGGCTGCGGCGTCTTGAGGCAAAAGCCGACCGTATTGGACAGCAAGGGCGTCAACATACTTTTCGATGTTATCGGGATTGTACCATAAGTGTTCGTTATCGCCGTCTTTGGCACCAACGATTTTTCCAACTGAAAGAATTTTCCGGGCTTGCAGTTTATTGACCCAGGTATCATAGCCAACGCCATTTTCAATTACGAGGTTTGCCTTGGCAACCTTTTTGGCAGTTGCAGTTGTTGGGGTAAAGTCGTGCGGATCAACGTTGGGGCTGTCGATAATCGAGGTTACGGTCCCGTGACTGCCAAGAACTTCTTGGGCGATATTGCCGTAAAAGTTAGTCGTTGCAGCGACCTTGATCTTGTCTGCTGACGTTTTCTTAGTTGATGATTGCTTTCCGCAGGCACTTAAAGAAAAGGTCAGGAAAATTGCACCAACAGCTAATAAAAATAGTTTTGAAAATTTCTTCATTCAGTAGCTCCTTTAATGAAATTAGTAATGATTACTTTTTAGATAATAAAGGGGCAATCTGGACGTGTCAACCGTGAAAAGACCATCAAAACGGGATTACGATTTAGAATTTAAATTAAATTGTTGGTTTATCAGAAAGTGAAAAAAGAGGATTACGATTTAAATTTTTTTATTGATTTTTTTGTGAAGTGAAAAAAGAGTAAAAAATAACCCGCATGGGATGCAGGAAGACATAAAAAAACTCTGCATTATACATTGTATAGTGCAGAGAAAAAAGGAGTAAGTGATGATGAACAGAACTCATATTAACGTGAGCCGAATCTAGGGGGAGATGGAAGCTCACAAAGCTCTTTCATCAATATTTATATAGTACCTTGGTTTTAATTGAGTGTCAATCCTTTTTGGGAAATTTTTTATCTTTTTTGTTTATAAATGTTTTTGAATCTGTTTTTCAATGATTGTCAGTATATACGGGGTGTAAAAAGCATTGGTTCCGCTGGCAGTACTCCTCAAAATAAAATCCTGGACTTCATTTTGAAGACGATAGGCCTTGATAAATTGAGTCCGGCATGCTTCATCAAATGAATCAAGTTCGCCGTTATAGATAAACAACGCCGGCCGTTTATGCGACGGAATCATTGCGGTTAATTTGGCGTAATCCGTCTCACCGAATAAAAAGCCAGCCCGGAAACGTAAGGGGAGAACCCGCGGATCTTCAGCATTCCATTCAGGATCATTAGCAGTTAAAAGGGTAATTCCGCTTAGATCGGCTCCGCGCTTTTCGCCCCAGATGAAGATCCGGTTAGTGTCGATTGAAAATTGGGCGGCGTGCAAAAGCAAAAAGCGAATTGCAGATTTAATTTCGCCCACCTGATGATGCAGCTCCCCGGTTAATTGATCAGCTGCCATCATCGCAATTGTGAATCCATGGGCGCTTAACCGGGAAAGCGGAATGGGGTGAAGCTGTTCTTGGTTGTCCCCGATGAAAATAATCAACGGATTGAACTTGGCGGTTGGGGGAACAAGAACGTGAACAAAATGATGCGGTAAATATTCATGATTTAAGCTTAAGTGCGGAAGCTGTTCGGTGGTTGGTTCATTAAAAAATTCAGTCATTTAAATTCCTCATTTGATAAATTTCTACTATATAAGTATAGCGTAAAAAGAAATGAATAAAAATTCTCAAAGAAAGAGTCTGGTTCTGGAATTCACCTTGCTTTTAATGAGTAAATAAATTAAACTTATCAGTAGTGTGAAACATTGAAAAATTAAGTGTTTCACGAAGAACAGAGAAAGGAAATCCGATGACACCAGAAGAATTTAAACAGGAACTTGCACTTCATGGAATCATGCTTTCTGATAAGCAGATAAAACAGTTTGAAGATTATTACGAGTTGCTGGTTGATACTAATAAAGTTGTAAACTTAACAGCAATTACGGCGAAAAAAGAAGTTTATTTAAAACATTTCTATGATTCGCTGATCCTTGGAATTGAAGTTCCAGCTCTTCGGACGGAAGCAGTTACGCTTTGCGATGTAGGTGCTGGTGCCGGATTTCCATCAATTCCAATGAAAATTGCTTTTCCGCAATTAAAAGTGACGATCGTTGATTCATTGAATAAACGCATTAAGTTTCTTCAAGAATTAATTACCCGGCTGGGGCTGACCGATGTTGAACTGTGCCATGCCCGAGCGGAAGAATTCGCGGGCAAAAAGAGTAAGCATCGTGAAAGCTATGATTTTGTGACTGCCCGGGCGGTGGCCCGCATGTCCGTTTTAACAGAATTGTGTCTGCCACTGGTCAAAGTCGGCGGCCAATTTATTGCGCTTAAAGCCCAAAAAGCCGATCAAGAATTAGCTGATGCCCAGAAGGCAATTCAAGTTCTTGGCGGGCAGTTTAAACAAGATATTCAAACTGAATTGCCAGCCACGCATGATGAACGTCACTTATTGATCGTTGAAAAAGTTAAATCAACGCCAAAGCAATATCCGCGCAAGGCGGGTACTCCTGCACGGAATCCGATTGTTTAGACAATCAAAGGAGGAAAATTATGGCATTTTTATTTTGGGGTAAGAATAAAAAGAAGGAAAAGGATGCTGAAACCGCAACGCCAGATGTTGAACAGCAGCCTCGTCCAGAAGACCAGGTTGAAGAAATTGCGGTCAATCAGATCATTCCCAATCGCTTTCAACCACGGCAAATTTTTGCTCAGGAAAAGATCGATGAATTAGCGGATACGATCAAAGATCACGGGTTACTTCAGCCAATTATTTTGCGCGAATATGAACCTGGAAAATATGAAATCATTGCTGGTGAACGGCGTTTCCGCGCAATTCAAACGTTAAAGTGGGAAAAAGTCCCGGCAATTGTCCGGACAATGTCGGATACCGAAGCAGCTTCAATGGCGGTGATTGAAAACTTACAACGCGAAGAGTTAACCTCGATCGAAGAGGCTGAAGCATACCAACGATTACTTGATTTGAACAATTTGACTCAGGCACAGTTGGCCGAAGAACTTGGGAAAAGCCAATCATTTATTGCCAATAAGTTACGGTTGCTGAAGCTGAGCCGGCCAGTTCAGCAAGCAATCTTAAACCGTAAGATCTCAGAACGGCACGGGCGGGCGCTGGTTCGATTAGATAACGAACAACAGGCCAAGGTCTTAAAAGATGTTTTGAATAATCACCTTTCAGTTAAGGAAACTGAAAAGAAGGTCAACCGGATCGTTGTTCCCCGCATGAAGCCGAAGAACCGGCCGCAAATTAAAGGGGTTGCCAAGGATGTTCGACTGGCAGTCAATACGATCAAACAGTCAGTCAAGATGGTTCGTGAAACGGGAATCGACGTTCAGGTTGAAGAAGAGACCACCGATGACGTTCAAAAAATTGTAATTGAAATTCCATTAAAAAATAAAAATGAACGAAAATAGTGAAGGAGAGTGGATTAGATGGGACGCGTAATTGCACTTGCCAACCAAAAAGGCGGGGTTGGTAAAACCACAACGAGCATTAACCTTGGTGCTTGTTTAGCAAAATTAGGCCAGAAAGTATTATTGATCGATGCCGATGCCCAAGGAAACGCAACAAGCGGACTTGGAATTCGGAAAGCAGATATTAAAGCTGATGTTTATGATGTTCTGGTAAATGAAGTTCCAATGACGGATGTGATTATCCACACCAGTCGGAAGAACCTTGATATTGTTCCGGCAACGATTCAATTATCAGGTGCTGAAATTGAATTGACATCTCAGATGGCGCGCGAAAAGCGGTTAGCTGATGCAGTTGTGCCAATTCGGGACAGCTATGATTATATTTTGATCGACTGCCCACCTTCACTTGGAATGCTGACGATCAACGCATTTACAGCTTGCGATACGATTTTGATTCCGGTTCAAAGCGAATACTATGCTTTGGAAGGATTAAGTCAGTTATTAAATACGATTCAACTTGTGCAAAAGCACTTCAATCCAAACTTGAAGATCGAAGGGGTCTTATTAACGATGCTCGATGCCCGGACCAACCTTGGAAACGAAGTTGTTGAAGAAGTTAAACGGTTCTTTAAAGATAAGGTTTATCAAACGATTATTCCCCGCAACGTTCGGCTTTCAGAAGCTCCAAGTCATGGAATGTCAATCATTGACTATGATCCATCATCACGGGGAGCAAAGGAATACATGGCGTTAGCAAAGGAGGTCTTGGCAGCTCATGGCAAGTAAGAATAAAAAGGGACTTGGCCGCGGAATCAATGCTTTATTTGCTGATTTTGACGAAGAGAAAGAAGCAGATGAAAAGGTTGAAGAACTTCAACTTGATGAGATCCGTCCCAATCCTTATCAACCGCGGAAAAACTTTGATGAAGAAAATTTAAAAGATTTATCAGATTCAATTCGGAAAAATGGGGTCTTCCAACCAATCATTGTGCGCAAATCAAGCGTGATGGGTTATGAGATCATTGCCGGTGAACGCCGTTTTCGGGCTTCAAAATTAGCTGGCAAGGATTCAATTCCAGCAATTGTGCGGGCAATTGACGATGAACAAATGATGGAAGTTGCCGTCCTTGAAAACCTGCAACGGGAAGATTTAAGCCCGCTTGAAGAGGCTGAGGCTTACAGTACGTTAATGAAAAACTTGAAAATTACCCAGTCAGAGTTATCAGAACGGTTAGGCAAGTCCCGTCCATATATTGCAAACTATTTGCGTCTCTTGGATCTGCCCCGAGAGGTCAAAGCACTTGTTCAGGACGGTAAGTTGTCAATGGGCCAGGCCCGGACATTGCTTGCTTTGAAAGATAAAGATAAGTTAGTTGAACTTGCAAAGAAGACGGTCAAGGAAAACTACACGGTTCGTCAATTGGAACAAATCGTCAATGACATGAACGGGAAAAAGAAGGTCAAAAAGGACCGGAAAAAGAAACTTTCACCGTATCTTCTTCAAAGCCAAGACCGGCTTCAAGAAAAATTTGGAACGAAGGTTGCAATCAAAGCCAACGAAAAGACGGGCAAGGGTAAAATCGAGATCAACTACCTGTCAACGGAAGATTTTAATCGAATCTTGGATGTTTTAAACATTGAGTTGTAATCATGAATTAATTTATGAGGCGAGCTTTTAAATGAAAGATTATGATTTAAACGACATTGTTGAAATGAAAAAGGCTCATCCGTGCGGAACTAACCGCTGGAAAATCATTCGGATGGGAATGGATATCAAGATCGAATGCACGGGGTGCGGCCATATTGTAATGCTTCCCCGGCGTGAATTTGAACGCAAAATGAAGAAAATTTTAGAAAAAGCTAATTAGAAAGAGTGAATGAAATGGCATTAACAGCTGGAATTGTCGGCTTGCCAAATGTTGGAAAGTCAACGCTATTTAACGCAATTACAAAAGCAGGAGCAGAAATGGCAAATTATCCATTTGCGACAATTGATCCCAATGTAGGAATGGTTGAAGTTCCTGATAAACGGTTAGCGCGGATCGATGAAATCATCCCTGCCAAAAAAATCGTCCACACAACCTTTGAATTTACCGATATTGCGGGAATTGTTAAGGGGGCCAGCAAGGGTGAAGGATTAGGAAATAAATTCCTGGAAAACATTCGTCAATGTGACGCGATCGTTCACGTTGTTCGGGCCTTTGATGATGATAATATCACTCACGTTTCAGGAAAAGTTGACCCGATCGATGATATCAACACAATCAATCTTGAATTGGTATTGGCCGACCTTGAATCGATCAATAAGCGGTATACCCGGGTGGAAAAGGTTGCTAAAACAGGGCGCGATAAGGATGCCCAGGCTGAATTCGCTGTTTTGCAAAAGATCAAACCAGTGCTTGAAGAAGGAAAGCCGGTTCGTTCGATCGAATTTAACGATGATGAAAAGAAAATCGTTAAGGGCTTATTCTTATTAACTTCAAAGCCGGTCCTTTACGTTGCAAATATTGGTGAAGAAGATATGGCTGATCCAGACGGCAACAAATACATGCCAGAAATCAAGAAGTTCTTAGCTGAAAACGATCCCGGTTCAGAAGTTATTGGGGTTGCCGCTGGAACGGAAGAAGAAATTGCCGAAATGGATGATGACGAAAAGAAGGAATTCCTTGAAATGGAAGGCGTTGAAGAACCTGGCTTGAACCGGTTGATTCGAGCTTCATACAAGTTGTTAGGGCTTGAAACCTTCTTTACGGCTGGCGGAAAAGAAACCCGGGCTTGGACCTTCAGACACGGAATGAAGGCTCCGCAAGTTGCCGGAATTATTCACTCAGACTTTGAACGGGGCTTTATTCGTGCCGAAACTGTTTCGTTTGATGACCTTGATAAATATGGTAGCATGCAAGCCGTTAAAGAAGCCGGTAAAATGCGCCTTGAAGGAAAAGACTACGTGGTTCAAGATGGCGACATTATTGAATTCCGGTTCAATGTCTAAAATAAGAGTTTAAAAGTCGATTTCAGTTAAAGGAGGAACCATTGTGGCAGACGAAGATATTCGGCAAAAAAATCAAGAAGCAGCTCAACGTCAAGCAGAAACCCGTGAAAAAGAACGTCAGGAAAAAATGATCGAAATTAATAAGCAATTCGCGGATTTGACTAAACGGAATGCAGAGTACATGATCAAGTTAAACCGGGCGTTGAATGCTCAAGGGTATGATCCTGAAAAGAAAGCAACTGCTTTGAATGAAGTTTATGAAGAATTAAAAGTTAAGCAAAAACAAGGCTATACAGCTGCAAAGTTATATGGTCCGGCTGCTAAAAAAGCAGATGATATTATTAACGGACCGAAGCGGGAATTGGAAAACAAACCGCCAAAGTTCTGGGAATCAGCTTTGGATAACGGATTATTGATGTTCGTTATGTTCTGTGCAATGTACGGAATTTTAGGTCTGTTTTCAAAACGGCAAACGGCAGATGCTGGGTGGTTAACGATCGTTTCAACTTCTGTAATTGCCGGCTTAGGATTAGCAGGATTCTACAAGGTAATGAATAACCGGAAGGCCAAGCACCGAATCTTACGGGCAATTGGAGTCTTCTTAGGCTTATTGATCGTTTGGTTCGCTGCCTTTGCATTGATTGCCAAGATTCCGCCACAAGTCAACCCGGCCTTTACGCCGCTTGCTGATATCCTGTTTGCACTTATTGGTTTTGGTGTACGGTATCTGTTAAAGAAGAAATTGAATATTCGTTCATTCTAGAGTTTAAAGAGAGAGGTTGTGACACAAAGTCGCAGCCTTTTTGTTATATTCACATAATCGGGTTCCAAAACAAACGGAGCTACGACGCGAAGCTAGTGAAGTTCGAAAACCTCCGAATCTATGCTGCGCGATTCGTTCGCTTTTCTGCTTCCGCCACGCTCGTTTTTAACGTTTTGCCACCCCTTCCTTTTGAATATTATCATCAGAATTGGTACAGAAATTTTTTGCGCTTGTATACCTTGATTAGATTTTTTTAATTAATTGAGGTGTGTTAGAATTAAAACTAAAGGGGAAACAGTTTTATTAAGAGGTTCAAGATTAAAGTTTGATGAAAGAAATGGAGGAATATTTTATGGAATTAGGAAAGAATTTAGAAGAAGAGCGTGAAAGTTATCACTTTACCCAAAAAGAGGTTGCCGATATTTTACACGTTTCACGGCAAACCGTTTCAAACTGGGAACGCGATGTCAGCTATCCGGATTTGGAAAGTCTGGTATATTTAAGTGATTTGTATCACATCTCAGTTGATCAATTGTTGAATCATGCAATGTAAGAATTGAACGAGTCTTGATAAAACTGATTGCGGAGGTTGCACACATGAGCAGCCTCCTATTTTTAACCGCATTGTCATGTTTTCGTCATCTAAGCGTTCTTGACAAACGTCTGAAATACCATAGAATTAAGAAAGAACATAATGATTGCTGAATGCTGGAGGAAAGACATAAATGAATCAAGATAATGCCGGAATTAAACTGTTTGCCTTAAATTCCAACCCTGAATTGGCCCAAAAGATTGCCGATGATCTCGGAGTTGAATTAAGTGATACAACCGTTCATCATTTCAGCGACGGTGAAATTCAAATCAATATTGATTCGAGTGTTCGTGGATGTGATGTTTTTGTTATTCAATCAATTTCAGATCCAGTTAACGAAAACTTTATGGAATTAATGGTAATGATCGATGCATTACGCCGGGCTAGTGCCGGGACGATCAACTGTGTTATCCCGTATTATGGTTATGCGCGGGCCGATCGGAAGACCCGGCCGCGGGAACCAATCACCGCAAAATTGATTGCTAACTTTTTGACGATGGCGGGGGCTGATCGGGTGGTTACCCTTGATTTGCATGCCGGTCAATTACAGGGATTCTTTAATATTCCGGTTGACCACCTTTTAGCAATCTATAGTCAAGCTGATTACTTCAAGAAGAACGGCCTTGATAAGGATGTTGTGGTCGTTGCTCCGGATCATAGCAGTGTGAAATTGGCCCGGAATTTGGCAGAATGCCTGAAAGCACCAATTGCAATTGTTGATAAGCGGGATTCGAAACGCGTTGATAAAAATACGGATGTGATCGGTGACGTAAAAGGTCATCAATGCATTATCTTTGATGATATGATCGACACGGGTGCGAAAATGGCGGATGCTGCCGCTGTATTGAAACAGGCGGGGGCAACGGACGTTTACGGTTGTGCAACGCACGCAATTTTCTCCGGCAATGCAGTTAACGAATTGAAAAATTCAGAGCTTAAAGAGGTTGTTGTAACCGATACGATTCAGATGCCTGAAGAGAAGAAGTTTGAACAGTTAAGAATCTTATCAGTTGCACCGATTTTTGCAAAGGCAATTTCATTGATTTATCATAATCAATCAGTTGATTCATTATTTAACAAAAACGATAATATTTAAACAATGGGTTGAACGGAAAAAGCGAAAGTTTTACAGTGCTGTTCAACCCTTTGTATCTACTGGAGATAAAAGGAAAGCATGGAAAAACGAAGCGAATCGATTAAGCGTCGGCGACAAGAGAAACTGGCGAACATTAAATTTCGAAAAATTGATATTTTAATCTTAATAATGACGCTTCTTGGCCTTTTTGGCTATCGGCACTGTATGCATGTTGCTGATTATCACCAAATCGTGATCGAACAACAGGCCAAAGCGCGAGCTGCTAAAATTGCGAAGAAAAAAGCCGCAGCCGCAAAGAAACGGGCTGCAAAATCAGTAATGCGCACGCCAATCAATTGGAAGGAGTCTTCAGAAAAGGTTCCGTATCCCAATCTGAATAACGTTAAAAATTTCTGGATCAAAGTGGCGTTATTAAAGAACCGAACATATTTAATGTCGGGAAATAAAGTAATTTACACGATGTATTGCAGCGGTGGCCTTTTCCACAAGGATCCGAATACCGGAAAGATGGTCAGTGATACGCCGACGGGAACATACCAAATTCAACCGGAACGGGGCCAAAGTTTCTTCAATAATTCATTAAATGAAGGCGCAAATTACTGGGTTTCATGGAAGGATAACGGGGTTTATCTTTTCCACACGGTCCCAACAAAGAAAGATGGAAGTTACAATGTCCCGGAAGCTGAGAAGCTCGGGAAGCAACCGGCTTCGCACGGGTGTATTCGGCTGTCAGTTCCGGATGCGAAATGGATGATGCAAAATTTAAAGGTTGGAACAAAAGTTGTTGTTCAAAATGATTAGCAAAGTTGGGACGTCAGTCTCAACTTTTTATTTTTTAAATGTTGATATTTTGAATACGTATGTTAAAATACAATTAAATTAAAATTAGTTTTTGATGAAAGAAGGATCATGATGACAACGGAACAGGATATTACATATCAAGATCTGCAAAAATTTAATCAAGATTATGAACAAACCCCAGCATCGGCTTCACTTGGCCGGGCGGTTCAAGAAAACGGCGTAATCGCAGCCAGCCGCAACTATGCAGCCAAACGCGATCTAAACCGGGTATTTTCAATTGAAGTTGAAACTGGAGCAGTGACTGCGCAGAAAAAGAGTGGGCGTTGCTGGTTATTTGCAACGTTAAATACCATGCGCCATGAATTTGAAAAGAAATACAATGTTAAAGACTTTCAATTCTCACAAAACTATAATTCATTTTTTGACCGGTTGGAAAAGGCCAACCACTACCTTGAAGAAGTGATTCGGTTGGCTGATCGTCCAAGTGATGACCGGGAGTTACTTGATGTTTTGAACTGGAATGATAATGATGGTGGTCAATGGGCTAATGCAGCGGCATTGATCGATAAATACGGGGTTGTTCCGCAAAGTGTCATGCCGGAAACCTTCGCAAGTGATCAGACGAGCGACCTAAACTCATCATTAAATCTGAAACTTAGTAAGGATGCAATGCATCTTCGTGAAATGAAGGCAGCTGGTAAATCGGATGAAGAATTACGAGCATATAAAAAAGAAGCTTTAAGCGATATTTATCGGATGCTCGTTTACGCTTTTGGACAACCACCAGTTAAATTTGATTTTGAATATCGTGATCAAGATAAGAAGTACCACATTGATCGCGATTTAACGCCAAAGAGCTTCTTTGAAAAATACTGCAAGCGGAATTTTGACGATTATGTTTGCTTATTAGATGCACCCGATCATGAGATGAATCAAAAATATGGTCTGCCAAGCCAAGACTACATTTACAACGGCAAGCATATTGAATTCTTGAATGTGGGCACACAAGAATTGAAGGATGCTGTGATTGCGTCACTTAAAAATGGTGAAACGGTTTGGTTTGGATGCGACGTTTTACAAGATCTTGATCGGCAAAAAGGTTACCTTTCATCTGAATTCTTTAAACAGGGTGAATTGTTTAACGTTGACCTTGAATTAAGCAAAAAAGATCGCTTGATGTCACGTAACGGGGAAGTCTCTCACGCAATGACGTTTACGGGCGTTGATATCGTGGATAGCAAACCAACCAAGTGGAAAGTTGAAAATTCATGGGGAAGTAAAATTGGCGACCAAGGTTACTTTGTAATGTCAGATGAATGGTTCGATAAATACGTTTATGAAGTCATTATTAACCAAAAGTATATTTCAGAATATGCTAAGCAAGTTAACGGCCAGGCAAAGATTGATTTGCCAGCATGGGATTCATTAAGATAATTTGAAAAGAAAGGTTACGGCGATTGTCGTAACCTTTCTTTTTCTTAAATCGTGAGAGTAAGAATTTTTCGTTAAACAAATATTATTTTTTTAAGATTCATTATTAGGAATAATAGAAACCATTTAATCTATGGTACAATCATTAGATGAGTGATAAAGTTAAAAAGTAAAAAATTTTATCAAACAAATAACTATTATGGGGTGAGTTTAAACGTGAGAAAAAGAGAAAAGAAATCCTCGCGTAAAGTTTCGGATTCAAGCAAAAACACCCGCCTATTGCAATTGCTCTCGTTTGCATTGCCAATTTTGATTTTATTAGGGTACTTTGCTTACCGAAAGATGTTCCCGTTTGGAAATTCGTCAATTTTGACGGTTGACTTAGGGCAACAATATGTCGATTTTTATTCATTTTATCGAAACACATTGTTGCATCACTTCAGTCAATTCTTCTATTCATTCCAAAATGCGATTGGGGGCAGCATGTGGGGAACATGGGCATACTATTTATTCAGCCCGTTTAACTTAGTCTTGCTCTTTACGCCTGGGAAATGGATCACATTCGGAATTCTTTTGATTACCGTTTTAAAAGTTGGATGCAGTGGATGGGCATTCAGCAAGCTGCTTCTTAAAGAAAAGTGGCAAAAAGGATTTTTAGTTCCAGCATTTTCAATTGCATATGCCTTAAACGGTTTTGTAGTTGCAAATATCTTAAATATTATGTGGTTAGATGCACTGGTTTTCTTGCCACTGATGATCATCGGAATTGAAAATCTGATTGAACGGAAAAGCATGTGGGTCTACCCGGTATTTTTAGCAATTATTTTAGTTACAAATTATTACATGGGTTACATGATCTGCATTTTCGCAGTTTTATACTTTGCATGGACATATGTCCGCAACAGTGAAAAGATCCAGGAAAAGTGGAAGACGATTGGAAGCTTTATTGGCCGGTCGCTTCTTGGTGCCGGGATGGCAGCCGTCGCCTTATTGCCAACGTTCTTTAACATCATGCAGACCAAGGCCCAATATAATACCAAGTCATTCCAATGGAAATTTGATTACTCCCCATGGAAGATCTTACCGAAGTTCTTGGTTGGCGGGTTCAACTTTGACCAAATGCCAAAGGGAACGCCAAACATCTTCGTTGGGACTTTAGTTTTAATTGGATTTATCTGCTACTTCACATGCAAGGAAATCAAACTGAAAGAAAAAATCGCAACGATCGTTGTGAGTGCTTTCTTTGTTGTTTCACTTTGCTACCAACCACTTGATTTGTTCTGGCACGCAATGCAATTCCCTGTATGGTACCCATACCGGTTCTCATACATTGTCTGCTTCTGGATGATTCTAATCGCGGCGCGGGGATTATTGAAGATCACCCGGCTATCCCGGTTGCAGTTGATGCTCAGTGTGATTGTTCTAGGAGTAATCGTTGAATACAGCTTCTACAATATTAAGAAGTTTGGCTTCTTAAAGAGCACCAACATTGTGATCAGCAGTGTGATCATCATCGGATTCTTAGTATTATTCTCAGTTCCGATGAAGAAGTGGTTCAAGCTTTCATTACTGGCATTAACGACCGTTGAAATGGGAGCAAACGTTGCTTTGAGTTTGAATCCAATCGACTACGTCAAACAAAGCGATTTTGCCGGCTTTATTTCAAACTTAAACACTGCACTTGATGGAATTCGGCCAGGGAAGAATGAATTTTATCGAATCGGCAAAACATTTGAACGTTCAAAAGACGATCCAATGCAATGTAACTTCTATGGGACCGATGAATTTAATTCAATGATGGATCCGAAGACTTCAAACTTTATGAACGAAATTGGGGATTCATCCGGTGATAACTACACGGGTTACAGTAACGGGACGTTGTTCTCAGACTCATTCCTTGGAATCAAGTATATGTTGAATCAAACATCAGACACAAATGTCTTATCACCATATTCAACCCGGCTTGATTTGAGTAATGATAATTTAGTGAATGGAACTAACACGATCAATATTTATAAGAATCCGTACGTCTTGCCAATTGGTTTTGCCGCAAGTCCGGATATCTTGAATGTTAAGTTACAATCTGCCCAACCAATTCAAAATCAAAACATGATTGCGGCTGGCTTGGCAGGCAACAAGAAGCTGAAACTCTTTAAGTCGTATAAAGATTTAAGCGTCGTTTACAGCAACTTGAAGGATGAAGGAAACAATACGTATACCAAGGTCGATGGTAATCAGGATGCAACAATTCAAATGCCATTTACACCAAAGACAAACGATCCATACTACTTAACGATTGGACCAGCATTTGCCAATAATGGTAACTTGAATTGTTCATTCACAATTGGTGATCAACAGTTGACCCAAACCGGGGACTTTAACTCACCAATGATCTTGAACATTACTGGCGGCGGTCAAAAAGATCAAAAGCAAACATTGACGATGACATTGACCAACAATAGTTTGCAACTTGACAGCTTTGGGTTATATCACCTTGATATGAGTAAGTACAAGTCATTAATGAATGATTTGAACGAACACCCATTGAAGCTTGATCACTTCAGTAATACGAAGATTAGCGGAACAATCGACGTTCCAAAACATGAATTGATCATGACAACGATTCCTGCTCAAACTGGTTGGCACGTTAAGGTTGATGGCAAGACAGTTAAACCGAAGAAAGCTCTTGATGAATTCTTAGCAGTTCCTGTCAGTGCTGGAAAACACCAAGTTACGTTCACATACCGGACACCATACTTGTTCCTCGGAGCAATCGTATCGGTTGTAAGTATCGGAATTTTAGTTGTTTTGAAAAAGAAGGAAGATTCAACCGTTCGTCAATCAGAACCTGAAACGACGAAATAGTAAGTGTAAAAATGAAAGGGGTAACTCACGATGGCAGAATCAAGAAGTAAAAAACATGGGAAAGTAAGAAAAACCCTTGTAAGTATTTTAGTTATTTTATTGGTATTGTGCGGCTTAGCATTGATTTTTAACGAACAAATCAAATCATTTGTTGTTAACCACATTTCAACAACCGCATTAAACAAGCCAATCAGCAGTTCAAAGCCGAAGAAAGGGCAATTCGATTATGATGCTGTTCGTCCGGTTGATACAAAAGATGTTGCTAAGGCCGCAACCTCAAATGCAGCGGGATCAATTGGAAAAATTGCAATCCCAGATGTCGGCATTCACTTGCCGGTCTTCTACGGTTTAGCTCAAAGCAATTTGATGCGTGGGGCTGGAACGATGAAGCAAAATGAAACGATGGGTGAAGAAGGTAACTACTGCCTTGCCGGCCACCACATGGAAGATAACAACATTTTGTTTGGACCATTAGCAAACATTGGCGTTGGGGCCAAGGTATATTTGACAGACGGAAAGAACGTTTATACTTACAAGGTTACGTTGAAGAAGATCGTTAATGAAGATCAAGTTCAATGGCTAAATGATGTCCCAGGTCAAAAGTTATTAACATTGGTAACCTGCTCATCCGGAACTCCTGGAGTTAAGACCCGGATCATTGTTCGCGGCGAATTACAACAGGTTCAACCAGCAAATAAGAGCACTTTGAAAGTGTTTGATAAATAAGAATGAAAAAGCTATGGCTTTGGCCATAGCTTTTTTGTTACTTTGATTTTGGAACGACGCAGTGTCCGTTGCATGCGCATTTTTGATCATCGATCATCGGACAATGACAAATTCCGTCCTTACCAGCACATGGACATCCGGCAGTACATTGCATGCCATTCGTGCAAAGCGGTGCATTTTGGTTTTCCATCTTTTTCGCCTCCTAGTTAAGATCGTAGCATTAATAATTAAAAAAGATCGGGTAAAGTTTAAAAAGTTTATAAATAAGTCTTATTAAAAATTAAATTCCCAATGTTAACGGGGGATTTTTGATAAAATGATAAGCATAGGTTATTAAAATTCGAACAATAATTAATATTAATAATGAGTAAGATTACGAGGGAGGACCAATTTGAAGAAACGAAATTATCTTTTATGTTCATTAACTTTGACGGGAATGCTGGTAGCAGGAAGTTTGGCCCCGGCTGTGAATGCGACGACGGTTGCGGTCAATCAGCAAGCAACCCAAACGTCCGGCAGTTCCCTTCAAGGACAGCTGGATCAAGCAAAGGCTAATTTACAAGCTGCGCAAACGAAGGTGAACACAGCTCAAAGTCAATTAAATACAATTAATCAACAGGTTAAGGATAATAGCGATAAGTGGCAAGCATTAGATAAGCAGCTTGAAGAGCTTGATAACAAATTAGCAAGTTTAAATAGTAGTTCAAGCAGTATTAGCAGTGGAACGACAGATCCACGCGCTGAAATTGCGAAGCAAATTCAACAAGTGCAAACTGAATTGAAAAAGGTTCAGGCCCAACATTCAACATTAGCGCAGCAACAGCAAACCGCTAAGACAAACTTAAGTGCAGCTCAGCAACAACTGGCAACTGCTCAAAAAGCCTACGATCAAGCTAAGCAAGCATTTGATGCCGCTCAAGCCAGCAGTACGGTTTCAAGCAGCGCTTTGAATGGAAGTTCAAGCGTTGCAACCAGTGGAAGTTCCAGTGCGGTTCAGGCTTCAAGCAGCTCGGCAACAACAAACAGTACGATTTCATCAAGTACGGGTTCAAGTTCGACAAAATCAAGCTTAAAAGGGTCAGTTAGTACCTCAACGAGCTCAAAATCTTCAAGCTCAAGTTTGACACCGCAAGAACAGTTGAAAGATGCTCAACAAAAGCTTGCGGATGCAAAGAAAAACTTGCAATCAGCGCAAACAAATTATGATAATGCAACTCAAAAGGCACGGAGTTTGAGTCAGCAATGGCAAGACTTGGATAATAAGGCGATTCAATTAGAAGACCAGTATTATCAATTAGCAGATAAAAATACTGCAGATGCCAAGCAAATGTACCAAGAAATTGTTAAGTTACAGACCCAGGTTTCAAATACTTACCAGCAATATACTGCTGCAGTTAAAGCACAACAAGCTGCGAAAACAGCTCTTGATAATGCGAAAAGTGCAGTTGCAAGTGCGCAACAAGCAGTTGATAAAGCTCAGGCAGCATTGAATGGAACCAGTTCTTCAAGCTCAAGTAAACATTCATCATCATTGAGTAAAAGCAGTTTAAAATCATCGAGCAGTAGTAAGAAGAGTTCAAGTGTGAAGAGCTCGTCAAGTAAGAAGTCAAGTTCAAGCAGTAGTGAAAGTTCATCAAGCCAGAAGTCGAGCTCAAGGGTTGAAAGTTCATCAAACAAGACTTCAAGCAGCAAGCAATCAAGTATTTCAAATGGTGCAAGCAGCCAAGTGAAGTCATCAAGTAGCAAGAAGAGTTCAAACATTGAAAGTTCATCAAGCAAGGCTTCAAGCAGCAAACAATCAAGTACTTCAAGCAATAAGAAGAGCTCAAGCATTGAAAGTTCATTAAGTAAGGCTTCAAGCAATAAGCAGTCAAGTACTTCAAGCAGTGGTAAGAAGGACTCAAGCATTGAGAGCTCATCAAGTAAAGCTTCAAGCAGCCAAGTGAAGTCATCAAGTAGTAAGAAGAGTTCAAACATTGAAAGCTCATCAAGCAAGGCTTCAAGCAGCAAACAATCAAGTACTTCAAGCAGTCAAATGAAGTCATCAAGCAGTAAAAAGAGTTCAAGTGTTGAGAGCTCATCAAGCACGACTTCAAGCAGTAAACAATCAAGTACTTCAAGCAGTGGTAAGAAGGACTCAAGCATTGAGAGCTCATCAAGTAAAGCTTCAAGCAGCAAACATTCAAGTACTTCAAGGAGTACAAGCAGTCAGCTGAAGTCATCAAACAGCAGTAGCAAAAAGGGCTCAAGCATTGAAAGTTCATCAAGTAAGGCTTCAAGTAGCAGTAAGAAAGACTCAAGTGTTTCAAGCAATGGAAACAGTAAGAAGAGTTCAAATGGTGGGGATTCATCGAGAAAGACTTCAAGCAGCGAATTAAGTGGCAAAAATTCATCAAGCAGCTTGAAAAAATCATCAACTCAAGATCCAGTAGATCCTGGAACAAAGGGCTCAGGCTCAAAATCAGCTTCGTCAAACGCTGGATCACATAGTTCAAAGAAGACGGCTGATCCGGATAAAAATGTTGCTGATCCGGGAAATAAGAGTTCATCATCTTCAATGAACTTTGCTAAAAATGAGGATCCAGCAGCGAAGAATTCAAATGATTCAGCTGTTCAGGGACAAACAGGTGCAAAGCAGTCAGATGTTTCAAAAGCGAATGCTGATAACCGGAAGTTGCCAGCAACGGGTGAACAACGCGGAATTTTAACAGCAGTTGGGGCTGCGATTTTGGCTGGTTTGGGAGCAATGATTCCTTTCAGAAAAAAGAGCGATAAATAATAAACGATAAAAGGTCGGGATTTCCTGGCTTTTTATATTTCTCAAAGAAGAGTAGAATAAGAGGATATGTTATAAGATTTAAGGAAGTGGAAAAATGGCAGTTACGATCACTGATCAAAACTTTGCTGAAGAAACAGCTAGCGGATTAGTTTTGCTCGATTTTTGGGGCGATTGGTGCCAACCGTGCAAGATGCTTGATCCGGTTCTTGCACAGCTTGAAAGTCAATTCGGCAACCAAATTAAGTTTGCTAAGGTTGATGTCGGGCAATTCCGGGAACTTGCAGAACAATTTGGAATTCAAAATATTCCGACCCAAATCTTATTTGTTGATGGTCAAGCCAAGGAGAAGATTACGGGATACCGGCCATTCAAACCATTTGAAGATTATCTTCGTCAAAAAATCGATCAATATCTAAATTAAAAGGAAGAGTTTTAAAATGAGCGACAAGGTAAAAAACTATTTGAGCGTTGCTTTTTTTGCCTTTTTTGGCGGAATCAGCAGATATTATTTAGGAAAAATTTGGCAAAGCAGTGGAACAATCGTTGCTAATTTGGCAGGATGCTTTTTGTTAGCCTTTCTGACGTATTATGTAATTGAACGCGACTTGCTTGCTGGATGGCTGAATGTCGGATTAGGGACCGGCTTTATTGGGGCATTTACGACCTTTTCTTCATTTACAGTTGATTTTATGAAACTGGTGAACGCCCATCATTTAATTCATGCGATGGTTTATTTAAGTATTAGTATTCTAGGCGGCTTTTTATGGGTAACTCTCGGCTATGTTTTAGCAAGCCGGCTTGTTAAGAAGGAAAAGGGTGAATTTTAATGATTTGGATGTTAGGTTTAGGCGCAAGCGCCGGGGCATGTGTTCGGTATTTTTTAACGAATTTGATCAAAAAACACGTTAAGGGCTCATTTCCATTAGCAACGTTCTTTTTAAATGTTTCAGGAGCCCTTGTTTTAGGATTCGTTGTTGGAATCAAACTCAAGACATTCCCGTATGCAATCCTTGGAACTGGCTTTTTAGGCGGCTACACAACCTTTTCAACGTTTAATACGGAATTGTTTGCGTTACTGGACGATCATAACTATAAAATGGCGTTGTTATACGGAATATTAAGTTATGTGATTGGAATTAGCTTTGCGTTTTTCGGGTTTATGCTTGGCCAGCATTTGATGGGTTAATATGGTAAGATAGTTAGTGATGTTTAGAATTGAAGGATTAATGAATTGGATGGTAAGAAATGAAAACTGCGATTCTGACAGATAGCGCGGCGATTATTGCTCCTCAAATCAAGCATAAATTAGCAATTAAAACGTTGTCGTTACCGTTATTGTTAAACGGCAAGCGATATTATGAAAAGTATGACTATGATCGACAACAGGTTAAGGCAATGCTTCGTGAAAAGAATTCGTTTTTAATGTGCGGTCAGGTGTCAGTGACAGCGATTGATGAATTTTTGAATGAACTGATCGATAAGAGTTATACGGATGTTATCTGGGTTTACCTGGATAATGATATTAGCGGCCTAGGAAATAACTTGCGCTCATATCAACAACGCCATGATCAAATCAACATTCATCTGGTTGATTCGTATTCAATGGGAGTTGCAGAAGGAAATTTAGCGGTATTAGCGGCAAAGTTGGTTGGGCAAGGAAAAGACTGGAATGCAATTGAACCGATTTTGAAAGAGGTTCGGAATAGTTATCGGACCGTGATGATTTTAAAGAATCTGCGGCATATTTCGACTACTGGATACGTTAAGAATGGAGTCTTTCCGATTCAGAAAACGATTTTTCGCCCGCAAACGTTGATGCGCTTTAATACGCAGGGACAGCTTGAAGTTCAAAGTGCTTATTTGCAGCATAGCAAACTTTCCCGGACGATTCGGCGGATGATCATGCCGGCGTATCAAGAAATGGCAGGGCAACTTCAAATTACAATCACCGCAATTCGAACCCGACATAACGATCAAGTGATTTCACGGTTGATCAAGGCAATCAACCGCACATTTCCGGCTGCCCAAATTAAATTATATGAAATGAACCTTTCGATGATTGCCCATATCGGAACGGATGGGATCGTCATCAGTTGGGGTTAAGTTTAAGGATCAGGGATGGTGAATTTGTCATCGTTTCTGATTTTTCTTATACTAAAACATGAGTGGTTCGCGAAAATCCCACTTAAAAAAACTAGAAAGAGGTTTGATACCTGTGAATAATCAAAAAAAACAGTCCTTAGTTAGTTTAACTAAGGCCGGCATCGTTGCGGCACTGTACGCAGCGTTAACGCTTGGGTTGTCGCCAATTAGTTATGGCGCAATGCAAATTCGGTTATCTGAAATTTTTAATAACCTTGCCGTTTTTAATAAACGTTATATTTGGGCATTAACGATTGGATGCGCAATCGCCAATCTTAATTCACCGCTTGGAATTGTTGATATTGTCTTTGGTTCCCTGGGGACCCTTTTAATGACAAGTTTGAGTTATTTTTTAAGCCGGCGGGTCAAATCAACGGCCGGTAAGCTCGCAATTGCAGTGGTTGTATGTACGTTGATGACCTGGACGGTTGCGCTAGAATTGCATTTCGTAAATCACCTTCCGTTTTGGCCAACGTACTTAGCGGTTGCAGTCGGTGAATTCATTTCAATGGTGATTGGTGCAGTAATTTTTGGAATTTTAAGTAAACGAATTGATTTAACAAAGTAATGGAGGATCAAGATGACATTTGAAGAAGTTTTACCAGAATTAAAAAAAGGTAAAAAGGCCGTTCGGACAGGTTGGGGCGGTTCGGAAGAATACATTTTCGTAGTTAACGATGATACTTTAAACGGTGAAGCAATCAATCCATATTTGATGATTCGGACAAAGGAAGAACCGGCATTATCGCAATTTATGCCGACCTCATGCGATGTTTTAGCTGAAGATTGGAAGTTGGTTGACTAATGAATTTATATCCGGAATTTGAAGGAAAGGTCGTTGTTATTACGGGGGTTTCATCTGGAATCGGCTTTGAACAGGCCAAGGCTTTTTTGGATGCCGGGGCCAAGGTTTTCGGAGCTGACATTCAAAATGGCGGTCAGGTATATGAGTTGAATGATCACGGAAACTTTAACTTTACGAAATGCGATGTGAGCGATCCGCAAGAAATTGAGGCCTGGTTGAATCCGATTATCGAAAATAACCAAATTGATATTTTGATCAATACGGCCGGGATTCTTGACGGCTATGCCCCGACTTTAGAGACGACCGAAGATCAGTGGGACAAAATTTTTGATACAAATTTGAAGAGTATTTTCAGAATCACGAACCTGATCTTACCACAGATGCTTGAAAACGGTCATGGAACGATCGTCAACATGGCATCGATTGCTGGCATGGTTGCCGGTGGTGGCGGAGCAGCATATACAGCTGCGAAATTTGGAATTATCGGTTATACAAAGCAATTGGATTATGACTACGCAGCGAAAGGAATTCGGGCAAATTGTATTGCGCCCGGGGCAATTGAAACCCCAATGAATGCCAAGGACTTTGAGGAAGACGATGGCAAGATGGCTAAATGGGTTGCTGATCAAACCCCAGCAAAGCGTTGGGCTCAACCAGAAGAAGTGGCTGCATTGACCATGTTTTTGGCAAGTCCGCGAGCTGATTACATTCATGGAACAGCGGTTCCAATCGATGGCGGTTGGTTAGAAAAATAAAGTGACTGCCTGGGATTTCCAGGAACAGCCACTTTATTTTTTATATGAAGCAATTTCAATTAAATTGTTATCCGGGTCGGTAATGTAAATTGAAGTCATTTCGCCTTCAGACCCCATCTTCTTTTCAGGACCTTCAACGATGTTTACAAAGTAACTTTTAAGGTGGTTTTCAACATCATTAATGTCATCGCCGACAACGATGCACAAATCAGCCGCTCCAATCGTTGGATGATCAGCTTTTAATTCGGTTGGCCGGTCGTTCTTTTGAAGCCGAATCAACTGATGACCGCACCGTAATGTAGTGACATTTTCATCGGTTTGATCTTCAATGACAGGCATGTCGAAGACTTCGTGATAAAACCGCGTTGCTTGCGGAATATTGCTGACAGTTAAAACGATATGGTCAAGACGCCGAACACGCATATGGGTGCTCCTTTCTAGAACAAATAATTAAACACATAATATTATACACAATGCAACTTGATTCGTTAAAAAATTGGTTAATAATTTTGAAAGCGTTTATTTTAAAACGCTTTTGTTTTATAATCATAAATGTGAATATAACAAATAAGGAGAAAGCATATGGCAAAGAGATATGGTGCAATTGAAGCCGGCGGAACAAAGTTTGTTTGTGCTGTCAGCGATGAAAATTTAAACGTTTTAAAGCGGGTTAAAATTCCAACAACGGTTCCAGCTGAAACAATGAGTGAAGTTTTCAAGTTTTTTGAAGAAAACCCATGTGATGCAATTGGAGTTGGTTCATTTGGCCCAATCGATGTTAACCGCAATTCAGATACATATGGTTACATTACAACAACGCCTAAGGAAGGCTGGGCAAACTATGATTTCCTTGGCGAAATGAAGAAACGGTTCGACGTTCCATACGCATGGACAACGGACGTTAACGTTGCGGCATACGGCGAATTAAAGCGCGGGGCAGCTAAGGGCTTAGACAGTTGCGTTTACTTAACTGTCGGAACTGGCGTTGGCGGCGGTGGCGTCGTTAACGGCAAATTACTTGAAGGCTTTGGTCATCCTGAAATGGGCCACATGATCATGCGGCGTCACCCGGATGACAAGTACGAAGGTCATTGCCCATATCACAAGGATTGCCTTGAAGGATTAACAGCTGGCCCAGCAGTTGAAGCCCGGCACCACGGTGTGAAAGCATATGAAATCCCAAAGGATGACCATGACTGGGAAATTGAAGCATATTACCTTGCTCAAGCCTGCATGGACTTGACGGTTGTTCTTTCACCAGAAATGATTATTTTTGGTGGCGGAGTTTCAAAGCAAGAACAACTCTTCCCAATGATGCGGGAATCATTTAAGAAGCAAATGAACGGCTACTTAAAGACACCTGACTTGGATAAATACATCGTTCACTGTGCATTAGGCGACGATGCTGGAATCACCGGATGCTTACTTTTAGCACAAGAAGAAGCCGAAAAAGCAAATAAATAGCTTACAAATAAAAAACGAACTGATTTTTTGAAGTGCAAGACAAAAGTT